>CAIVTJ010000262.1 GCA_903908825.1 uncultured Pseudomonadota bacterium
ATGTCGCGGCACACCGGGTCGAGCAACTGGCCTTCATGCACCAAGTCGCCATAGGGGCCGGCGACGCTGTCTTTGATGCGCTGCTGGCGCGGCGTCATCACCAGCTTTTCAAGCTCGCGGTGCGCGTTGAGCAGAATCTCGGCGGCAGGGGCCTCGAAAGCCACGCGGCCCTTGGTGCCGATGATGGTATCGCCCAGGTGAATGCCGCGGCCGATGCCAAACGCAGCACCGATAGTCTCTAGCTGCTCGATGACTTCGACGGGCGACATGGTCGTGCCGTCCAGGCCCACCGGCACGCCCTCATGAAAGTGCACGGTGTGGTGCGCCGGCTGCGCCGGCTGTGTGAATGCATGGCGCGACAGCACCCACGCGTCTTCGGGAATGCTGCCCTTGGAGGTCAGCGTTTCGGTACCACCGATGGTCACGCCCCACAGGCCGCGGTTGATCGAATAGGCCGCGCCGTGCGGCGGCACCGGCAGCTTGCGCGCCTGCAGGTACTCGAGCTCTTCGGAGCGCTTGAAAGCCTTGTCGCGCACCGGCGCAAACACCTCAAGGTCCGGTGCCAGCGTGCGCAGCGCAACCTCAAAGCGCACCTGGTCGTTGCCTGCGGCGGTGCAGCCGTGGGCGATCATGTTGGTGCCCAGTTCACGCGCGACGCGGGCGATGGTCTGAGCTTGCATGGTGCGCTCGGCACCCACGCACAGCGGGTACATCTGGCCGCGACGCACATTGCCCATGATCAGAAAGCGCAGCACCTGCTCAAAGTAATCGGCGCGGGCGTCGATCTGGTGATGGGCAATAGCGCCCAGCGCTAATGCGCGCTCATGCAGCGTTTTGGCTGCCGCTGCATCGATGCCGCCGGTATCGACCGTGACGGTGATGACCGGCCGGCCGGTGTTCTCGGCCACCCAGGGCACGAGAAACGAGGTGTCGAGGCCGCCCGAATAGGCGAGGACGATGGGCTGTACGCCCTGCGATGAAGTCTGGGTCATGGTGGTTCAGATCCGGAACGAGGAACGGAGGTGTTCGACCAGGCGCTGCTGTGCGACAGCATCCTGGGTGGCGATGAAGATGGTGTCATCGCCGGAAATAGTGCCGACGACTTCCGGCCACTCGGCCTTGTCGATGGCCACGGCCACGCTGCCGGCCGCGCCGACGCTGGTCTTGATGACCGTCAGCGACGGGCCGGCGGGTTTGATCTCGCGCACGAAGCGGGCGATGGCGGCAAAGTCGCCCTGGGCGCGTGAGACTTCGTCGCCGGGCAGCAGGTAGCGGCCCTGGGCCTTGAGCACGCCGATCTCACGCATGTCGCGGCTGACCGACGACTGCGTGACCGCAAAGCCTTCCTGCTTGAGCAGGTCGACCAGGTCTTCCTGACGGCGCACGCGTCCACCGCGCAGGATGCGCAGGATGGCGTTGCGGCGGTCGGTTTGGTGGCGGTCGGTTTGCATAAGAAGTCGCGCATGATGCATAAACTTGCAGCATGGGTCAAGCCCGTCCGGCCTCCGGCATGACGTTCGTGTTCTCTTTCTATAGGGTGATTGCCTATCAGCCTTTTGCGTCGGGAGCGTCTTATGGCCAGTCGACTCATCGTTTTGTTGCTATCGGCCGCGTTGACCGCCGGCCTTGGCACTGTGGCTGCTGCCCAGCAGACCCCGCCCGAGCAGCCGCTGACCCGCTTGCCCTACGAGCCTAGCCTTAATCCGGCGGCGATGGACCGCACGGCCGACGCCTGCGTCGATTTTTACCAGTACAGCTGCGGTGGCTGGCTGCGCGACAACCCCATCCCCGACGACCAGTCCAGCTGGGATGTGTACCGCCGCGCCACGGTGGCCAACCAGCGTTACCTGTGGGGCATCCTCGACGGGCTGTCGCATCCGGCTGCCACGCGCACCGCTACCGAGCAGCAAGTCGGGGATTACTTTGCCGCCTGCATGGATGAGTCGGCCATCGAGCGGCGCGGCAGTGCACCGTTGGCGGTACGGCTGGCGGCCATCGATGCGCTGCGCGATCTGCGCGGGCTGCCGGTGTTGCTGGCCGATTTGCACCTGGCCACACCCACCAACGCGCTGTTTGATTTCTCGGCCAGTCAGGATCTGGTGGACTCATCACAAGTGATCGCGTTTGCCCAAGCCGGTGGTCTGGGTCTGCCCGATCGCGACTACTACACGCGTCAGGACGATAAGTCAGTCGAGCTGCGGCGCCAGTATGTGGCGCAGATGGTGCGTGTGTTTGGCCTGCTCGGCGATAGCGAGGCACAGGCCACGCGCGCGGCCGCGCAGGTGTTGCAGCTGGAGACCTCGCTGGCCCGCGCCTCCTTGACGCGCGTTGAACGCCGCGATCCGCGCAAGCTGCTGCATCGGATGGACTTGGCTGCGCTGCAACGTTTGACGCCGCATTTTGACTGGCAGGCTTATCTGCAAGCGGTGGGGGCAGGATCGCTGCGGCGCTTTAACGTCACCGAGCCGCGCTTTCTGCAGATGCTCGATCAGCAGTTGCAGACTGTCGATCTGCCCACGCTCAAAGCCTATCTGCGTTGGCAGTACACGCGTGGTCTGTCGCCTTATCTGTCCAGCCCTTTTGTTGAGGCCAATTTTGATTTCTACAGCCGCACACTGCGCGGCGTACAGACACAGCAGCCGCGCTGGAAGCGCTGTGTGCAGTGGGTGGACCGGCAGTTGGGTGACGCGCTGGGGCAGGAGTTTGTACGCCGTAACTTCAGCGCCGAGCTCAAGCAAAAAGTGCTGCATATGACCACACAGGTCGAGCACGCCTTTGAAATAGAGTTGGGGCAGCTGGATTGGATGGGTCCGCAGACCAAGGCGCGTGCCTTGCAGAAGCTGCATGGCATCGCCAACAAAATAGGCTATCCCGACCGCTGGCGGGACTACGGCAGCATCACGCTGCGGCGCGATGACTTTGCCGGCAACGTCGAGCGTGCCACGCTGTTCGAGGCGCGCCGCCAACTCGCCAAGATAGGTAAGCCATTAGATCGCGGCGAGTGGGGCATGACGCCTCCCACGGTCAATGCCTATTACGATGCGCAGATGAACGACATCAACTTCCCGGCTGGTGTGTTGCAGCCTCCGCTGTATGACGCCGCGATAGACGATGCGCCCAACTACGGCAACACCGGCGGCACCATCGGCCACGAATTGACCCACGGTTTTGATGATGAAGGCCGGCAGTTTGATGCCAAAGGCAATCTGCGTGACTGGTGGACTGCCGCTGACGGCAAGGCCTTTGAAGAGCGCGCCCAATGCGTGGTCGATCAATATGCCCAGTACACCGTGGTCGATGACATCAAGATCAACAGCAAGCTGACCGAGGGCGAAGACATCGCCGACTTAGGTGGCTTGGTACTGGCTTGGATCGCCTGGAAGATGGAACCGGCTACCGCTGGCGCCCAAGCGCGCGATGGCCTGACGCCCGAGCAACGCTTCTTTGTGGGCAATGCGCAGTGGGCCTGTGGTGATACGCGCCCCGAGCAGCTGCGGCTGAGCGCTGCCACAGACCCGCATTCGCCGCTCAAATACCGGGTGAACGGCTTGGTTGCCAACATGCCGCAATTTGCGCAGGCGTTCTCGTGCAAGGCCGGTCAGCCGATGGTGCGTCCCAAGCCCTGCAAAGTCTGGTGATGCCCGCAAGCGCTGACTATTTGAGGATGGTGTAAACCAGATCAGCGCTCTTGGCTTTGCCGGACTCGGTCTTGACCGTCCAGCGATCACCGATGGTGTAACGCAGCTTGAGCGTGTTGATAGCCTCGGCGAGGCTGATGCCATAGCTGACATAGAGCCGTGGCGAGAGGTATTTGCCCAGCACCAGCGAGGTGTCGTTGCTGATGTTGGATTCGATGCCCACGTCTTCGATGCCGACACGACTGCCCAACTGCTGCGCCAGGATGGCGCCGCCCTGAGCCAGCAGGTCGTTGCGTGCCGCGCCGCTCCTGCTGGAGTTCTGCACACTGTCCAAAGAACCGCCGGCCAGGATCAGCGACACGATCTGCGATTGCGAGATGGCCGGTTCAGAAAAGAAGGTCATGCGCGGTGCGCGCAGAGTGCCGCGCACGTTCACGCCGGCGGTGACGTCCGGAAACACTTTTTGTGCGCGCAGGTCTATGCCCGGATCGTTCAACGGACCGTTGTTAAACAGCAGCCGGCCGCGCGCCACATCGAGGTTGCGACCGAAGGCGGCATAGCGTCCTTCGGCGACACCCAGTTCACCGGAGCCGCGACTGTTTTGCGCCGCGTCGGTCTGCACGCGCAGGTTGCCGGCCAGCCGTCCTTTGAGACCCAGCGTGTCGATGCTGACCTTGTCCCCCAGCACCACGTTGATGTCGCTGGTCACCTGCCAGACTTGTGCGCGCTCTGCGGCGTCTGCACCCACCAGCACTTCATCGTTAGAGGCCAGCACTGCGTTGGTGATGGTGGCCGGTTCCAGCACGCCATAGGGCAGGCGTACTTCACCGGTGATGTCGATGGACTGTCCGGCGATCTGGAAGTCGACCTTGGGCGAGGCATGCACCCGCGCTTCAGGAATATTGACGATGGCCAGGTCGCTGCCTTCCAGATGCAATTTGCCGTAGGGCTTGCGATCGCGCCAAGCCATTTGCCCGGATAGATTGGCGCTGCCTTCACCGGCCTTTGCGCTGCCCTCGAACTCCAGCTTGTCACCGGTCAGACGCGCATCGAGGTTGAGATTGCGTAGCGCGAAGTTGATGCGATAAACGTCAAGCGCCACATCGCGCAGTTGCAGCTCGCCCTGCAGGTCCGGTTCACCCAGTGTCCCGCCGATGTGCGCGTGAGTACTCAAACGCCCGGTCGAGCGATCGATGTTGGCGGCGAACAGCGCTATGAGTCCCAGTCCGTCGGTCTGCAGTGAGAAGTCGCCGTCGATGGGCATCTGCGCCCAGTCTTCGCCCGCACGTTGCCCGTGCAGTTTGCCGGCGATGTTGCCGGCCTTGCCGGCATCCAAGCCTACGGCGAGATCGAAGTCATCGCTGCCCAGGCGTGCGTTGACAAGGCCGCTGCCTAGCGCAAAGCGTTCTTCGCGGCCGTTACGGAATGTGTGCCGCAACTGAGCCTCGCTGAGGCCGGCATGGAGGGTGGCCGTCAGCGGTGCTTCGCCGCTACGCTGGGCGCTGGCCTGCAAGGCGATGGTGCCTTCGTAATCTACGTTGGCTGTAAGGCCTGCGGTCAACGTGCGCAGCGGCAGCATCTGCGCGTCGAGCTGTGCCGCCAGGTCGTTAGCGGTCAGCGTCAGAGAACCGCACAGTCGCTCGGTAGTGCGACCGTTAAGGCAGGTCGATTCCAAGATCAGTTCGTGCGCGGCCACAGCCAGCTTTGCGGGTGCGGCCAGTGCCAGTTGCAGCGAACCGCCATCACCGAGGTTGAGTTGGCGTACCAGACCCTGCCAGCGACCCTCGTGCAGAGTGCCGCGTGCTGCCAGGTTCAGTTGCAGACCGGCGGCATCGACGGCAATGAAGCCGCTGTTGTCGCGCGTGTTGCCGTCGACCTCGGCCAGCACTGAATCGATGCGCCTGCCGCCCGTCAGCAGATTGCGCAGTTGCAGGCGCGCCTTGAGATCACCGCCGTCCTGCAGGTCGAGGTTGATGTCGGCATCGAGGCTGCGCAGAGTCTGTTTACCCAGTGCAAAGTCGGCGCCTTGGGCCCGCAAGTGAATGACCGGTTGCTGCAGCGTGCCGCCGAGACTGCCGCGCGCGGTCAGGTGACCGCGGGCTTGCGGACTGAGCAAGCTCAGATCGTCGGCGGTAACGCCGAAGCGCAGGTCCGGATGCTGACCCCAGGAGCCCTCTGCAGTCAGGTGGGCCTGGGCCACTTTGAGGTCGATGGCATCGAACAGCCATTCGCCGCTCTTGCGACCGACGTGGCCGCTGCCCTGCGTCTTGCTGTTGTGCAGCGTGCCGCGCAGATTGTCGATGCGCAGGTCCAGGTCGCTGGCTGCCGACAGACCGCGCAAGCTGGCGGCAAAATCAAAGCCGATGTGTCCGGGTAGTTCGGGCAGTAATTTGCCGGTGTCCAGCTCGCGCACTGTACCGGTTAGCTGCAGCGATTGCGGCGCGGACCATTGCACGCTGCCGCGCAGCTGACTGTGGCCGCCATAGGCCTCAAGCACACCCTGCTGCAGCGTAAAGCGATCTGTATCCAGCAGGCCTAGGGCTTGCGCGTGCATCTGCGGCAATCCGGCTGCCGTGAAGTTGCCCTCGACCTCTGTCGCATAGGGCCGCTGGCCGGACAGTTGATAGCGACCTGCAGCACTGTGCAGGGCCGGATTGGCGCGATTAAAGGGCAGGCGCAGGTTGCGCCATTGACCGCTCAGCGCCAGTCGCAGCGGCTGAGCTTCGGGAAAGGCGATAGATCCGTTGGCCGTGGCCACTGCGCGTGACGCTTGGTGCTGCAAGCTGCTGTTGCGCAGCGTCAGCGTGCGCTCGGCATAGCTGCCGTCGAAATCAACATTAAAAACGCCCCAACCCAGCTTGGCTGACTCGGTGCGGCCTTTGGCCCGGATGCCCTGTGCATCAACGATCAGGTGCAACTGTGTATCGAGTTTGCCCAGCGCCAAGCCGGCGCCGAAGGCGGCCGGGTCCAGGTCATGCGTTTGCGCATCGCCTTCAAAGCGCCAGTCGTGCGTGGGCTGCTGCAGCTGACCGCTGACTTGTGCATGAAAGGGCGCCACAGTGGCCACCGTCAGCGCCAGTTGCTCCAGACTGCCGTCAAAACGCGTGCTCAAATCCCAGCCGGCTTGACCCTGCGGCTGCCATTGCACGCGGGTTTGCCCGGAAAGGCCGATGGGTTTGGCCGCGTACACGCGTCCATCGCTGCTGAGCTGCAGATGCGAGCCCGGCAGCGCTAATTGCGATTGGTAGATGCGGATCTGCTTGTTGAAAACAGCTCCGGCGGCATGCACCCCGGTGATGTCAAAGTGCAGCTTGTCGACCAGCAGCAAGGTCGCTTTGCTGATGTTCACGTCATCGGCATGCAGTTTCACAAACCGCGGGAGAAAGTGCGGCTCCCAGGGCAGATCGGGTCCTTCGTGCGGCCGCACGTCTATCAGCGCATCGCCGACCTGCAGACGGGTCACAGTCAGGGTCTGCCATAGCAGCGGCAGCAGTGCCAACTGCCCGTTGAGATCCAGCAGGTGCAGGTGCACGCGCTTGTGCTTCAGGTCAAAAACATCCAGATGAAAGCCGCTGGCCAAGGTGCCGCTGGCGCCTTCAATCTGCAGGGTCACCGGGCCCACCTGATGCAGCCGGGTAGCCAGTAGTTGCAACCCGCGTTCGGTGGCCGCCAGCCACACCACCGCTGCCGAGGGCAGCAGTGTCACGAGGGCCAGCAGGCCGATGGCGATGCGGCGACGTAGCGTCATAACTTGGGTGAAATATTGAGGTGCAGACGTGGACTGCCCGACTGCGATAGCGGCTGCGCGATGTCCAGGCCGATGGAGACCACCGGCAGCCGGTAGCGCACACCCACGCCAGCCGCATAGGAGAGCGGATCACCGAACTTGTCGAAGGCGCTGCCGATGTCAAAGAAGGTGGCGATCGCAAAGTTACGCGGCAGATCGCGCGCCACTTCGGCTGAGCCGGCCAGCAGATGCCGTCCGCCCACGGTGCGCCGGTCGACGCCGCCGCCGATGGCGGCAAAGTTTTCTTTGGGAGCCAGCGCGTTTAAAGCAAAGCCGCGCACGCTGCGATCACCACCGGCAAAAAACCGGTAGATGCCGGGCAGGTTGTCAAAGTGCTGCGTGATGCTGGCGCCGAGCTCGCCGCGCAGCAGCAAATGCCACTTGGGTTGCAGATCGAACACGCGTTCGCTCTGTACGTGCAGCCGCAGAAAGCTGGCATCGGAGCCCAGCACGCGCGTCGAGCCAATCAGGTCCGCATAAAAATCGCGGCTGAACAACGTCTCGCCCAGATAGCCCTCGGGCACAGAGGCATAGCTGATGCCCGGCACCAGCAGGTTGCTGGTTTGACGGTTGCTGCCATCATCGGTGCGTGTGTGAGTCGCGGCGATAGACAGCACGCGCTGCCAACGGCCTTGCATCTGAGTCAGCGAGGGCGTGAACGAAAACTCATCGGTATGCAGGTCGGCGGTGATATTGGCGCGCCGCGTCAGTTGCAGCGACAGGCGTTCGATGGCCGGATCGCCTATCGGAATGTCGTAGCGTGAGTCAAAGCTCTGCGTAATGGTCGAGGCCTTGATCTCGATACGCAGCCGGTGACCGCGCTCGTTGAGCCGCGAGTCGGTCCAGCCGAAGGTGCCGCGCGGTCCTGTGTCGGTGCCATAGCCACCGCCCAAGGAAAACGAACGGCGGCTCTGCTGGGCGCTGATGCGCACCGGCACGGTCAGCGTCGCTGTGTCGCGCTCCAGCGGCTGCACCTCGACTGTCGAAAAATACAGACTGTCGTCGAGCGCGAACTGCGTGCGCAGCAATTGCGTGCTGCTATAAGGATCGCCCTCTTTAAAGCGCACGAAGCGACCCATGAGGCCGGGGCGGATGACCGATTGGTCGATGGTCAAAGCACCGAAGCGGTAGCGCGGTCCGGTGGCCAGCTGCAGGCTGATATGGGCCACGTGTTGCACCGGGTCGACCAGCAGTTCGTTCTTGAGCAGCTTGGCATCCAGATAGCCATAGGCTGCCGCATTGCGCAGCAAGTCGCCTTTTACCTGCTCATAAGTACCGTGGTTAAGCTGCTGCCCGGGCTGCAGGTTGGCGTGTTCGCGGGCCGATGCGAACAGCTCTTCCTCGGCGCCGTCGCCTTCCAGAACCACCACGGCTGAACCGATCAACACCGGTTGGCCGGTATCCACCACAACTTTGATACGCCAGTTGTTGGCTGAGCCTGCGGACTCATAGTTGGCCTGCACTGTAGGCTCATAAAACCCCAGCGGTCGCAATGCGGCACGCACTTCATCGTCGATCCGGTTATAGAGCCGCAGGATGGTGTCGGCGTCCAGGTCGTTGCGGGCCTTGTAGCGCTCGACGCTGAGGAAGGCCTCAACGTTGCGCAATTCGTCGCCTGCCACACCCTCTATGTCGACGCGCACGTCTGCCAGCGCCGGGGTGGCACCCAGCAACAGGGCCAACAGTGCGCCGGACAGCATGCGCAGCGGCAATGGCATTAAGCAGCGCATCAGGACGGGCCGTAGCGATGGCAGGAAGCTGCAGTCTAACTGCTATGCAGCCAGTGCTCGACCAGTCGTCGTGAAATGGATTCCGCGGGCGGTAGCAGGATTTGCCCGGCCAGCACTTGTTCGCGCGTGAACCAGCGGGCGTCCTCGAGTTCCTGGTCATGCAGCTGTGGCTCGCCATCTTCGCCTTCGGCGATAAAGCCCAGCATCAGTGCCTGCGGAAACGGCCAAGGCTGCGAAGAGTGATAGTGCACAGCTCGCACGATGATGCCGGTCTCTTCGCGTACCTCGCGTCGTACCGCATCTTCGAGTGACTCGCCCGGCTCGACGAACCCGGCGATGGTCGAGTAGCGGCCGGGTGGCCAGCCGGGCTGCCGGCCCAGCAGCGCCCGTCCCTGGTTGTGCACCAGCACGATGATGGCCGGGTCGATGCGCGGGAAGCTTTCATGTTGGCAGGCGCTGCAGCGGCGCGCATGGCCGGCCCGGGTCGCGAAGGTGTGGTGGCCGCAGCGGCCGCAGTGCTGGTGATTGCTGCGCCAGATGGTCAGCGCCCGGGCATAGGCCAGCAGGCCGGCGACTTCGGGATCAAGGTTGCAGGCCAGCGGCCGCAGTTCGGCAAAGTGTTGCTGCGGGTAACCGGCGAGCCAGTCAGCAGGCGTCTGCGCGGTGTCGAACTCGAGCAGTACGCAGCGGACACCACGGAACCAGCCCAGCAGCACGCGCCGTTGCGGCGCAACGGCTGCCACGCGTGGATCGTCAGCCTGTAAAAAGGCGATGCTGGCCGCGGCGCCGGCGCCGTCCATCAGCGCCGTCGTGCCCTGCATGGCGATATAACAGGTGGCCGGATCGGCTTCCGCTGACGCCAGCCACTGCTCTTCGGATCGCTGCTCGGCCCGGCGGTCGAGGTAGTCACCTGAAAAGAAATTGCCTGGCTGCGTCATGCACCGATGATAGCAACCGCCATGTTGCAATCGCCTACAACAACAGCCGGCCTTGCATCGATTGTTCGCAGGCACCGCAGCGGCGCGCCGGCAGCGAGCAGCGGTCGACCACGATCAGCGCGTTACAGTCCTGGCATAGCGCCGCATGCAACTCATCGCTGCGTGCCAGCGCGATGATCAAAAACACCGCGTGCTCGAAACTGATGCGCGGCGCGGGCACCAGCTCACGGTAGCTTTCAAAGGCTTCGCACAGCGCTGCGCCACGCTGCACGCCGGGCAGCGAGCGCTGCGCGTCGGCGACTTTGCCCGCCGGCATGACGCCCAGCAGATAGCAGACGCTGGCCAGCACCGCTGTTTCTTGGCGTATGGCCGGTGTACGCGTGAAAAACGCCGCTTGTTGCGGTGATTTGCCACGGTGCCTGGGCAGTTCACTGCTGCCATCCTCTGCGAGGTAAGAGCGGTACAGCTTGCGGATGCGATCGTCACTCAAGCCCGTCCACACGCGGATGGTGCTGGTACGTGCTTCGTGCTGGATCAACCGCAGCGCCAGATCAAAGCGCAGGCGGTCGCGGCTGTAGCGGTCGTCGGAAATTCTCATAAGGCCTCCCTGCCGGTTAAAAGAACATTGAAGTTGCGATTGCATTTTTGGGAAATATATCCCAATTTATGGACTTCACTAAAGGCCTTTCCACAGTGATTATGTTGCGTAAACAGGGAGGAATAGACATGTCATCAAGGCAATCGAACGCCGCGGCTGTGCAACAGTCCGCCGGCACACCGGGGTTGTTAGGCGGGGCGCTGGACCTGCTCGCGGAAATCAATAGTCAGTGTCTGGACATGCTGTGCGCACTGGCGGCAGCCGGGCAGGTGACCGCGCCGCTCGGGGCAGATATGGCGCCCTTGTGGCGCCGGCTGACACCCGAGGCACGGCAACGTCTGGCCGCCGCACCTTATCTGTTGGCCGATGCGGGCTTTAGTGATGAGTCTCGCTGGCGCCGCCTGCAGGCCGCCAGCGTTAACGACCAGCAGCGGGAGTTGCCGGCCAGTGTGTTCAACGCCAAAAGCGCAACGACCTTCACGCGCCGGGTGCTGGTGTTTGGCTGGCACCTTGCCCGGTCACAGCCTTCTGCTGCGCGACTGGCGCTGGGCATGACGCCGGCTTGTTTATCGCTGATCGCGGCTTTGCGCCTGCAGGACCTTGATCGTATCGGCGAGCTGCATCCGGGCTGGGTGCGGCCGCGTTGGGAGGCGCATCCGGAGATCTGGCGCAACATGTTGTTGGCTGCGCTGCAGGGCAATACCGCGGCGCTGCAGCAGAGCAAGCTGCGGGGCATCCAGTTGTTGGGGGCTGTGGCCCTTGCGCCGGCAACAACATTGCGCGGATGACGGTGCGGTAGCACCATCACCGCATGAGCTTGCAACCGTTTCATCTGGCCATCCCCGTGCACGACCTGACGGCTGCGCGGGCGTTTTACACAGAGCGCTTGGGCTGCGCCGAGGGCCGTAGCGCCCCCGAGTGGGTCGACTTCAATTTTTTCGGTCACCAGCTGGTGGCGCATTTAGATGTCTCGCGAGGCGTACGCGGCGCCGACCTGCACAACCCGGTCGACGGGCACGACGTGCCCGTGCCGCATTTCGGCATGGTGTTGGGCTGGGACGACTGGCACACGCTGGCAGCGCGGTTGACCGCCGCAGGCCAAGTCTTTGGCATCGCCCCCGGCATCCGTTTTGCCGGTCAGGTGGGCGAACAGGCCACGTTCTTCTGCTATGACCCGTCCGGCAATGCGCTGGAGTTCAAGGCTTTTCGCGATCCATCGCGGCTGTTTGCCAAGTAGCCTGGCCTGATCCATGCGCAGGTCTTGGACTTTTCAACGATCTGTATTTGTCTTAGGCGTGCTGCTGTGCGCCGGGGTGGCACCACTGCCAGCCGGACCCTCCGCTAACGTCAGTCCCGAGTTTCAATTTGTGCGCCTGGCTTACAGCGATGCCGGAGGCGGGTTCGGCTTTGGCCGTCGCCGCGGCGGCAGCTGGCTCACCGATGCGCCCGAGGCCGAGCAGCATTTACTCAAAGGCGTTTCGCGTCTGACCCGGCTGCTGGCCGCGCCCGATAGCATCGGTCTGCGACCTGTCGATGCGGAGCTGTTCGACTACCCGTTTTTATATGCCGTCGAAGTGGGGCATTGGGAACTCTCTGAGGCTGATGCGGCGGCGCTGCGCCAATATCTGTTGCGCGGTGGCTTTCTGATGGTCGATGACTTTCACGGCAGCCGCGAGTGGGAAGTGTTCATGGAATCCTTGCGGCGCGTCTTCCCGGATCGCCCGGTGATCGAACTCGACTCCAGCGCCGACGTTTTTCACGTGCTGTATGACCTGGATCAGCGTGTACAAATTCCCGGTAGTGCCGCGCTGAGTCGCGGCGTGACCTATGAGCAGGATGGCTATACGCCGCACTGGCGCGGCGTGTTCGATGATCAGGGTCGCCTGATGATTGCAATCAATCACAACATGGATCTGGGCGACGCCTGGGAGCTGGCCGACGAGCCTTATTACCCTCAACCGCTCACAGCACTGGCATATCGCTTCGCGATCAATTACATCCTGTACGCGATGTCTCATTAAGGAAGACGCTGTGTTTGAGCTGTTGCTGGGACATTCCCCTATGGCCTTCCGTACTGGCGAGTTGTCGCTGGCGCGCGGTTGGCCGTTGCCGGGCTTGTGGACGGCGATGGCTGTCGCGCTGTTGCTGGTGTGTTGGTCGTTGTGGCGGCAACGACGTATCGGCCTGTGGCGCTGCACAGTACTGGCGGTCCTGCAGTTGGCATTCATCGGCGTGCTGCTGCTGGCCGTATGGCGGCCGGTGCTGCGGGTGCAGCACATCCGCGACCAGGGCAATGTGGTGGCCTTGCTGGTCGATGCCTCACCCAGCATGACCGGCGGTCCCACGCCACGCCGTCAGCAAGCTCTAACTGCCTTGCAGTCGGCAGCGCTGCCTGCGCTGGAACGCAGCGCCAGCTTGCGTCGTTACGAGTTCACCGATCATGCCCGTGCGGCTGATGCGCCTGCTGCTGCGCAGCCCGTGCCGGTGACGCACGTGGGGACGGCACTGCGCGAGGTGCTGCAGAGTGCCAGCAGCATGCCGCTAGCCGCCGTCGTGCTGGTCAGTGATGGTGCCGAGAATGGTGACAGTCTCGATGAGGAATCCCTGCGCGCCATCGCCGCCGCAGGCATCCCCGTGCACACCGTTGGCGTCGGCCCCTTGGCCGCCAGCAATGATCTGGAACTGGCGCAAGTGTCTGTGGACGAAGAGGCGGCTGTGGGTGACACCTTGCGTGCGCAGGTGTCCATCGCGCATCAGGCCCAGCGCAGCGCCCGGCTGCGCGTGTACGACGGTGGTCAGTTGCGGGCCGCTTTAGACATTGCCCTGCAGCCCGGTGCCGGATTGACTACCACCACTGTTGACGTGCCGCTGACCACAGCCGGTCTGCACGACCTGCGCTTTGAAGTCGACGCGCTGCCGGGCGAAGCCAACCAGGCTAACAACGCGCGCAGCGCTGTCGTCGATGTCTCAGCCCGTCGGCGCAGTGTGTTGTACGTCGAGGGTGAGCCGCGCTGGGAATACAAGTTCATCCGGCGCGCACTCGAGGGTGATGCCAGTTTGCGTCTGGTCAGCATGGTGCGCGCCACGCCCAACCGCTGGTACCGGCAAGGCGTGGGTTCGCCACAGGAACTGGCCGATGGCTTTCCCGCCGATGCGGCCAGTCTGTTCGCCTATGACGCCGTTGTGCTGGGCAGTTTGGGTGCTGCCACACTCAACGATGCCCAGCACGCAGCACTGCATGATTTTGTCGATCGTCGTGGCGGCGGCTTGTTGATGCTGGCGGCACGCGATGGCTTGGGCGATGGTGGCTGGGGTCGCACACCTGTGGCGCAGGTGTTGCCTGCTGCACTACCGGTGTCTGCGCCGCCCGGCTTCCTGACACGTAACTCGCGTGCACGGCCTACCGTCTATGGTCTCGAATCGCCGTTGCTGCAGTTGGGCGCCACCGCCGCCGAGACTCCCGCGCGCTGGAACGGCTTGCCGCTGCTTACTGATCTGCAGTCTTTGGGCGCTTTACGGCCCGGTGCCACGGTGCTGCTCGAGGCGCTATCCAATGGCGTGGCGCAGCCGCTGCTGGTAACGCAGCGCTATGGCCGGGGTAGCAGTTGGCTGCTGGGTACAGCCAGCACTTGGCATTGGCAGATGCGCTTGCCCCACGATGACGGTCGTCATGCCTTGTTCTGGCGGCAGTTGCTGCATGGCTTGGCCGCCGGTGCGCCGCAGCAGGTGTCGCTGCGTCTTGCGCAGCGCGTGTTAGATGACCAGTCCTCGGTGCCGGTCGAGGCCGAAATCCTCGATGCCCAGTACAAGCCGGTCAACGATGCCACGGTCTCGGTCGAGGTCACTGCCGAAGCCGGTGCCGGTAGCCGTTGGCCGTTGCTGCCCTCGGGCCGGGGCGACGGTCGTTATAGCGCTACGATCAATGCCGAGGCGCCGGGCCTGTACCGCTTGCAGATGCAGGCGACGCGCGGCAAGCAGACCATCGGCGAGGCGACTACGCACTTGCGGCGCAACAGCGGTGTGCGCGAGGCCTTTGGCGACTATCAACATCAAGCTATGTTGCAGCGCATTGCTGCCATGACCGGCGGGCGCTATTGGCAGTTGGATGATCTGGCCGATCTGCCCGAAGCCATTCGCTATTCGCATGCCGGGCGTATAGAACAAGAGACCTTTGACCTGTGGAATGTGCCTGCCGTGTTGCTGCTGTTGTTAGCGCTCAAGTCCGGCGAGTGGCTGCTGCGCCGTGCCTGGGGCCGGTTGTGAGCGGCTTGCGGCGGGTACAAGGCTGGTTTGCGGCGGTGTTGCTGGTCGCGTGCCTGCCGGTGCAAGCCGCGGTACAGGTGTTGGTGGTGTCGGGTCTGGGTGGTGACACCGAATACGCGGCGCGCTTTGCCAGCCAGGCCGGCCACATCGCTCAGGCCTCGCGGTCGGTCGCCGGTGATCCGCAGCGTGTGCGGCAGTTGTCCGGTGAGGCCGCTACGGCGGCGGCTGTTGAGCAGTCCCTGACGGGTCTTGCTGGCAGCCTGCGCAGCGGCGATCTGCTTATTCTCGTGCTGATCGGTCATGGCAGCTTTGATGGCAGCGAATACCGCTACAACCTGCCCGGTCCCGATCTGACCGGTACGCGGCTGGTCAAGCTGCTCGATGCCTTTGCGCCCGGTGTGCAGCAACTGGTGCTCGTAACCACCAGCGCCAGCGGTGCACTGGCCAAGCCTTTGCAGCACGCGCAGCGGGTCGTGATCACGGCCACCAAGTCCGGCGCCGAGCGCAATGCCACGCGCTATGCCGCCCAATGGGAGCGGGCGTTGACCAGTGATGAAGCCGATCGCGACAAAGACGGTACGGTCACGGCGCAGGAAGCGCATGACTTTGCCGAGCGGCAAGTGGCCGATGCGTTCAAGGCCGATGCGGCGCTGGCCACCGAGCACTCACAGTTAAACGGCGAGGGTGCAGCGCGCATTGCTGTGGCCTTATTGGGTGCCAAAGCGCTGTACGCCGCCGATGCGCAGTTGCAGGCCTTGCGCGGCGAACAGCAGCAAGTCGAGGTGCGGCTGGCTGCGGTCCGCAGCCGTAAGGGCTCGTTGAGCGAAGACGCCTGGTATGCGGCACTCGAGCCTTTGCTGGTTGAAATCGCCAAGCTCGACCAACGTATTGATGCGCGTGAAGCGCAGTTGATCGCTGCCGGGGGTGCAAGATGAAGCGACTGTTGCTGATGGCACTGGCTGTTGTGTGGTTGCCTTGCTTACAGGCGCTGGAGTGGGATGGTGATCCTCAGCGTGCCGCCACGCTGCGACCCTGCGATACCGATAGGGACCACGGCCGGCAAGCCGAGGCACGCCGTTGCTATCAGGCTTTGGCCAATAGCGCCGCGCCCTCGCTGGTGCGTGCCGAAGCACAGTGGGCCTTGGGTGATCTGCGTGCCGCCAACGAGTTGTTTCGCGCCGCTGCCGCGGCTGCACCGCGCAGTGTGCAGGCGCGCTTGCGCTGGGGTCGCTTGTATCTGGCGGCGCATCAGTACGCCGAGGCTTCGGCCTTGTTCGCCGAGGCGCAAAAACTCGATGCCAAATCATTCGAGTTGCAGTTGGCTGCGGCAGAACTGGGTGCGCAGCGCTTTCAGGGTGGCGCCGCGCTCGAAGAGCTCGAAAAACTGGCGGCCGAACAGCCGCAGCGTGCCGAGCCTTTGCTGATCAAATCGCAGTTGCAACTCGATGCCGGAGATGCGGCGGCAGCGCTGGATGGCGCCAACCGTGCGCTTGCACTACTCGAGTCGCAGCAACGCACGCCGTTGGTAGCGCTGTCGGCTGTGGCCGCAGCCGAATTGGTTGCCGGTCGCGATCCGCAAGCGACGGTCGATCGCGCGCTGCGTTTCAATCCGCGCTATGGCGACATACACGCCACCTTGGCACATACGCAGATCATGCGGCGCCGCTATCGCGAGGCTGCGCTGTGGCTGCAAAGCGCGATACAGGTCGAGCCTGACAACTGGCAAGCCCTGGAAGAGCTGGGCGTCAATCAACTGCGTCTGGGTGATGCCGAGGGTGCGCGCCGTGCGCTCGAGCGCGCATATGCCGGCGATCCGTTCAGCGCCACCACGGTCAACACGCTGCGTGTACTCGATACCTTGCCGCAATACACGCTGGAGCAGAGCAATCCGCCGCCGCTGGCGCTGCTGCTGCATCGCAAAGAATCGGCGGTGTTGCAGCCTTACGTAGAACAGTTAGCCCGTCAGGCTGTGGCCAGCTTCAGCGCCCGCTATGGCTGGCAGCCCAAGCAACCCATACGCATCGAGTTGTATCCCAATCACGATGACTTTGCAGTGCGCACAGCCGGTCTGCCGGGCATAGGCTTGCTGGGCGTGACCTTTGGTGACGTGGTGGCCATGGACAGCCCTTCAGGCCGTCGTACCGGTGAGTTTCATTGGGGCAGCACGCTCTGGCATGAGCTGGCCCATGTGTTCACGCTGTCAGCCACCGACCACCGTGTGCCGCGTTGGCTCAGCGAGGGCCTGTCGGTGTTTGAGGAATGGCGTAGCGGCCCGACACCCGGCGTGGCTATCGAACCGAACTTTCTCGAGGCGTGGACTGCCGGCAAGCTCTTGCCCGTGGCGCGTTTAGATGAAGGCTTTATGCGCCCCGCCTATGAAGGCCAGGTGCAGGTCTCCTATGCGCAGGCCGGCTTGGTGTGTTTGTTCATCGAGCAGCGCTATGGCATCGACAAGCTGGTTGCGCTGCTGCAGCAATATCAACGCGACACCACCGTTCCCGCAGCAGTGCAGGCCGCGCTGGGA
>CAIVTJ010000263.1 GCA_903908825.1 uncultured Pseudomonadota bacterium
GGTCACGCACGGGGTAGCTCTCTAAGCCATCCAGCGCAAAGGGCTCGTCTTCATTTAGGGCCTGGGCCGGTTCATCCAGATGCACGCCCAGGCGTTGCCGCCAGTACACCTCGACTGGTGCACGCAGCAGCCTGCGAAGGGCGTCGACCGTCAGTGCGTCTGACGGTGGTGTAACGGTTTGCGGCGCTGGCGCTGCGGTATCTGCGCTGCGGCGCGCGCCCAGCTGGTGCTGTGCCCAGTCACTGTCATAGGTCACAAAGCGGGTTTGGTCTGTGGCGGGCTCGGTGAAGTAAGCCAGCGAAAACGGCTGCAAGGGCTGGGACTGAGCCTCGATCTGCGGGTCCATGCGCAGCGCGATGTCTTCGATGAGTTGCGACACCACGACCGAGGGCGGCATGGCGACGTTATCGGTGACGCGATGGCCTTGCCAGCTGATGTACAGCTTGTCGCGTGCGCTCAGCAGCGCTTCCAGAAACAGGTAGCGGTCATCTTCGCGGCGTGATCGATCACCAGGCCGGAAGCTGCTGCCCATCAAGTCGAAGTCGCGCACGCTGCTGCGACGCGGATAGTCCGCATCGTTCATGCCCAGCACACAGACCACGCGAAACGGGATAGACCGCATCGGCATCAAGGTGCCGAACTGCACGCCACCACCAAAAAAGCGCGCCTTACGTGCGCTGTCTTCCACTTGGGCCAGAAGATGTTCTCGCACTACGGTGAGGCTGAGAGCATCGACAAAGCCTGCTTGCTCGCACTGTGTTACCCAAGTGGCCAGCGCGTCTTCCAGCCGGCCGAGTAATCGCTTGTCGGCGTCTTCTTCGGCGATGAAGAAATCCGCAAGCACGTCGGTTATCACCGGTGCCCAGTGTTCGGGTGTGTAGGGGCCGGTTAGCGCGGCGCGGTTCTTGTCTATGGCATCAAGCCACTTCGCGATGGCGCCCAAGCGCCCTGCTTCAAGGCCCGACAACGCGCCTGCCGGCAACAGAGACTGCCATGAGTCTGCGGCGTCACTGGCATAGCCCAGCAGCAGACGGCGCAGGCCCCAATCCCAGGTGTTCTGCTGCAAGTCGGCAATGTCTGGTGGTAAGCCCAGTTGTTCGCTGCGTTGCGCGGCATCGCGACCCCAGCGCACCACGGCGGCCTCTAAGGCTTGGCGCAACAGCGCCACATCGGCCTCGGTGAGCGCGAAGCACTTGCGGACCGCAGCGACTTCAAACAGGCCCAGCCAATCGCTGAGGGTCAGACGTGACTCGGGGAGGTGGAGCAATTGCTCGACGGCTTGCAGCAGCGGCAAGCGGCGTGGCGACGCGTCGGCAACTGAGTAGGGGATGTGGCGTGCGGATTCGCGATGCCGGCCGAAGCCCGCATGGATCACGGCAGCGAACGACTCCATGTCGGGCACCATCACCATGATGTCCTGCGGCTGCAGCGTGGCGTCGGCATCGAGCCAGGCCAGAAGCTGATCGTGTAAGACCTCGACTTCACGCAAAGCGGTGTGGCAACTGACCAGACGCAAGCTGTCGTCTGCTGCGATGCGCTCTGGCGTATGCGGCGGCGGCAGCAGGTCAAACAGGGCGTGTTGAATGTGCTGTAAACGCGTGGGGCTTGTGTCGCTGCTTAGAGGCGAGATGAATGCCTCTGTGCGCGCCATCACCACGCCGCGCTGCCCGGTGTCATCGAACTCATCGAGAAGATGCAGATAGTCACGACCCTGCCGGCCCCAGGTGGCCAGCAAGTCATGGGTCTCACCGTGCAGTTCGGTCAGGTCGTTAGAGAGCGCATCGACGGGTGTGCCGGCGCGATGGCGCTGGCGGTACTGCGGCAGACTCTTGAGCAGCGAACGCTCGGCGATGATGTGACCCCAATAGTGCTGGCAGGGGTTGAGCACAAACATCAGCACCTGACAGCAGCGACCCAGCTCGGCCAGCGCCTGCACCGACTGCATGGGCAGCGATGAGATGCCGAACACCACGATGCGCTCGGGTAAGCCTGAAGGGCGTGGCGCATCGGGGGCACGCGAGCGCATGGCAGCGATGAACTCGGCATGGACTTGCGAGCGCGACAGTGCGCTGCCGGATTGCGTGACATCGGCCTGCAGCGCACGCCACAGCAGGGGCTGCCAAGGCGCGGACTCTGCGCCCAAGCTGCCACCGTCGGTCCAGTTAGCGAGCCAATCACCGCGGTATTGCTGATAAGCATCGAACACGTCGGCCAGTTGCACGGCCAGTTGATAGGCGCGGCGGCCCTGGCTGTCATCGTGCAGATAGTTGTGCAGCGGCTTGAAGGCCGGCAGTGGCAACAGCCCCGGCAACAGGCGCAGCACGCGCCATTGCAGCGCGGCCTTGTCGAACGGCAGATCCTGAGGCACCGCCTGTTCGCCCAGCACCGCCCGATAAGCCTTCCACATAAAAGCGCCGGGCAGCTGGAAGGTGGTGCCCATGCAGATGCCGAGGCCATCGCGGTCGTCCGCCAAGCCCTGCTCCAGCCAGTTCTGCATGCCATTGCTTTGCATCAACAGCACTTCGGGCGCCAGCGGCGGCAGCGGGTGGCGCTTGATGTAATCGATGGCTAAGGCGCGCAGGTCTTCCAGGCGATTGCCGTGGACGACGATGAAGCCGGCTTGGCCGGTGTTGGGTGCGGTCTCAGACATGGGTCAGAGCATACCGGTGGGGTGGCTCAGCCCGTGA
>CAIVTJ010000264.1 GCA_903908825.1 uncultured Pseudomonadota bacterium
ATGCGCTGCCGACTGCCAAGATGGCCACAGCACCAGACTTACCTGCGTTGCAGGCAGAGCTTGTGACCTATAACGCTCGCTCATCCGATCGCACCGTCACACCCATTTTGAAAGCCGGCACCCAACCGGGGACGGTTAATCTGACGCTGAATGTGCAAGACAAGTTGCCCTTGCATGGCCGCTTGGAAGTCAACGACCAATACACCACCAACACCACGCGCCTGCGCGCTATTGCGCAGCTGAGCTATGACAACCTGTTCGATCGCTTGGACAGTCTGTCGGTGCAGTTTCAGACGGCCCCTGAAGCCACACGCCAAGCCAGCGTCTGGGCGTTCAGTTACACGGCGCGTCTGCCGGACGATGCCAACAAGCTGTCGTTCTATTACATCAACTCCGACAGCAGCGTTGCCACAGTGGGCGATGGCGGCAGCAGCATCGGCGTGCTGGGTAAGGGCCAGATCTTTGGCGGCCGTTTTATAAGGTTGCTGTCCAACACCAGTGCCGGTACGCATGTGCTGCAATATGGCGCCGAGTACAAAGACTTTATCGAGAGCGTGCTGTCCACAAACACGCTGCAAACGCCCATCTCTTATCTGAACCTGTCGATGGGGCATATCAGTTCGTGGAATGCCGACACGCGCCAATGGTCTTTGGCCAGCAGCGCCAACTTCGGCCTACGCGGCAGTTTGAATACGCCCTCAGAGTTTGCCGATAAGCGCTTCCGCGCCCGGCCAAACTATTTCTATGTGCGTGCCGATGGCAGCGTGCAGCAAGCCTTGCCTTGGGGCTTGGCGCTGCGGCTGCGCATGGCGGGGCAAATTGCCGGTGAATCGATCATCAGCAACGAACAGTTCTCGGTGGCCGGCGCTGATGGCGTGCGTGGCTATAGGGAAGCCGAAACGTTGGGCGACATCGGCTACAAGTCTTCACTCGAGCTGCGCACACCGGCTTGGCAACCGCAGCACAGCAGTGCCCAAGCCTTTGTGTTCGCCGACTATGGTCTAAGCGGCCGCTTGAACCCGCTGCGGGAGCAGGATCCGCGCACCAATGAACTGGGTGCTTACCTTGAAAAGCGCGCGCAAGCCTTGGGCAGCTTGGGTGTGGGCCTTAATTTCACGCTGCTGCAGTTCTTGAGCGGTGACCTAACGTGGGCCTATCCGTTGGTCGATATGCCTGCCGCGAGCGGCACGCAAGCCGGGCAGTCGCGAGTGCACTTCAGCATGAGAAGCACATGGTAGACCGCCTCCACGCTCCCATACGCAACGCAGTCCGCGGCATCTTGCTGGGCGGCACGGCCGGCCTGTTGTCTTGGAACCCGGCCACAGGCGCCGAGCTGCCGATGCCTTGCATTGCCGGCAGCTGCGGTCCGATCGGACCTTCAGGTTGGGTGAGCTCGGGTGCTGCGACAGCCACGCAGCAAGGCAACACGCTGACCATCAATCAGACCACCGACAAGACCACGCTGAACTGGGCTAGCTTTAACGTCAGTGCAGACGGGCGCGTGGTGTTCAACCAGCCATCGACCAGCTCGATCGCGCTCAATCGCATTTTTCAGTCCAGCCCCAGCCGCATTTTCGGGCAGATTCAGGCCAACGGCGAGATCTACCTGGTCAACCCCAACGGCATGGTGTTCGGGCGCACGGCCTCGATCAATGCGGCAGGCATACTGGCCAGCACCTTAAGCATTTCCGACTCGACGTTTGCCGCAGGTATCGCCTCACCCAGCTTGTTGCAAAACGGCCAAGCGGCTTTGCAATCGGATGGCCGCTTGAGTGTGCTCGATGCCGCTGGCAACCCGGTGCGCGGCACCCTCGATGCCAATGGCAACATCGTGCTCAATCCGGCGGCCGATCCGCTGACCGTGCAGATCTCGGTGCAGCAGGGTGCCAAGCTGGCCACCAGCGCAAGCAATGGCCGCTTGATGTTGGCGGCACAGAATGTCGACAACGCCGGCTCACTCACAGCGAACGACGGCCAGGTTATTTTGGCCGCAGGCGATGCGGTCTATCTGCAAGCCAGCAGCGACCCGGCATTACGCGGCCTGCTGGTCGAGGTGGGCGCGGGTGGCTCGGTGTGGAACCGGCTCACCGGTGATATCGCCACGCCGCGTGGCAACTCCACGCTACTGGGTTATGCCGTCAATCAGGAAGGCCGCATCTCGGCCACGACAACGGTGTCAGCAAATGGGTCTATCCGTTTGCTGGCGCGTGACAGTGCCAAGGTGCAGTTCGATGCCAACGGCAACCCCTCACCCATTCCCACTCGCAGCGGCACCTTGCGCCTTGGCGGTCAGAGCCTGACCAGCGTCACTTCTGAAACTGCGGATACGCAGACAGCGGTTGATGACCAGCAGCAACAGGCTTCGCATATCGAATTGATGGGTCATCAGGTGACGCTGGCCAGCGGTTCAACGGTTCGTGCCACAGGCGGCACCTTGGACATCTCCGCCGTTCAAAGTCCTGCTGTAGCCGTTGATCCGGGTTCATTGATCGTCGGTCAGCAGGACAGCACCGCGCAACTGCGTATCGAAAACGGTGCCGTAGTCGACCTGACCGGCAGCGACGCAACGCTGCCCATGTCCCGCAACCTGGTCACGGTCGAACTGCGTTCCAGCGAATTACGTGACTCACCCACGCAGCGTGACAGCGCGATCCGCGGGCAACCGTTGGTGGTTGATGCCCGTGTGGGCACCACGCTGGGTGACATCAGCGGTGCGCTGGGCTCTATTGCCAAGACCGTCGCGGAGCGCACCTCGGCCGGTGGCACAGCCCGTCTGTTTTCAGATGGTGACGTTGTGGTCGCACAAGGCGCCAGCCTTGACGTGTCGGGCGGCAAGATCAACTACGAGTCGGGTTACATCCAGACCTCGCAGTTGATCGGCGCTGACGGCAAGCTGTATGACGTCGGCACGGCAGACCCGTCGCGCACCTATACCGGTGTCATCAACACCAACTTCCGCTCGGTCAGCGACCGCTGGGGTCAGGTCACCTTGACGCCGTATGCGTCGGTGGGCCGACTCGAGCAGGGCTATGTTGAAGGCCAGTCAGCTGGCACGCTGCAGTTTGCGGCCTCGACCTTGGTGCTTAACGGCCGGTTTGTCGGCAACACCACCGTCGGCCCTTATCAGCGCGCCCTGTCCAAGTTGCCGTCAGGTGGCAGCTTTATAGTCGGCTTGCCGCAGATCTCTGCAGCATCACCGGGCGTGGGCTTCCACGCCCCTTCGATTACCTTTACGAACACGCGGCTCGCCA
>CAIVTJ010000265.1 GCA_903908825.1 uncultured Pseudomonadota bacterium
CGGCCGCCCATCGCGGCCACGGTCTGGTCGAGTAATTGCGCAGCCGGCGACTGCTGCGCCCTAGCAGGCGCAACGGCGGTCACCATCAGCACACCCGCCCACAGCACACTTCGCAGTAGTGATTTCATTTGCCAGCCTCTCCGCCTATATCGAAAAGATCTTTTTCCGCAGGCTTCTTCATGCCCTGCTCCCAATACTTTTCCCAGATCTGGGCCCAGGGTCTGCCGTACATGTCCGGCACATCGAACTCGATGACGCGACCCGGCGTCACCGGAGTGACGGTGCCCTTGATCGGATACAGCGTCTGGACGCAATCAACGAAGACAATGGGGTTCACATCGGCGTCGATGAAATCGGCGCGCTTGTCCATGCGCTCGATGATGCGGATGGGCTCCACCAAGGCCTCCGGGTCATAGAGGATGGCCTCGTGGCTGAGGCCGGTGAAGCGCCCCTGCGCATCACGTACCGGCGTATAGATCTCGATCGACTGCATCTTGCTCGAGTGCTCAAACGCTGTGTGTGAGGCCCAGCCCTGAATGTTGGAAGTCCAGGTGATCAGCGTGTCGTGATCCCAGAACCCGATGGTCTCGCCATACCAGCGCGGAACCTGCTCGCCCAGCCTCGGCACCGGCCCGTCCATGAGGAAGCTGCGGCCCACATGGATGTTGATGACGAAATTATCGGCACTGCTCATGTACAGCTGCACCAGCTGCGGCGTGACCAACATCTGGCGATCATAGGCACCCCATTCATGCCAGCGGCGCATGAAGCCCTCAGGCCAGCAGAACTGCGCCGGCCACATGGGCTTGTTGGTATGCCCATGGTGGTAGGTCTCTTGCACCACGCGCTGGCGATAGGTCTCGGTCAGCAGCGACAAGACCGTGGGCACCTGCACATGGCGCATTGCAAACCAGTTGTCGTTGCGTGGCGTGAAGCGTGGCTGGCGGTACACGCCACTCCACTCGTGGGGCAGCGAGGCCGGGGTGTGTACCGTCGGACCGCCGCGGCTGCGAGTTTCGGCCTGCAGTGCCTCGTAGTGGGCTTGCGCGGTGCGGAACGGATAAGGGCTTACCAAGGCCTTGCGCGGCAGGTCACGGTCGCAATAGCCCCAAGGCGCAGAGGCAGGTGGATTGTTGCCAATCAGGCCACCATTGCGCCCATTCCACAGGTCCTCGATGGCAATGGGGCTGTTGCAGCGGAAGTAGCGCGGATCGGACCACAGCTCGCGATCGGCATAAAAGTCTGTGGTGGTGAACAGATCGCGTGGCAGTGGCTTGACCCCGCGCGGCACCTGTCCGGCGGGAGCTGCGACGATCAGCGTCCCATCGCGCAGCCGGATAGCGCCCACCTGCTCGCGGACGGTGACATCATCGGACAGCGGCGCCCCACGCCCCACGCTCTTGAAACCGATATCAGGCAACTGTTGGCCGACAGCCGCGCCTACCGTTAAGGTCAGCGCAAGGGCCAGCGACAGGCCCGTCAGGCGCCGGGCAAATAAGCTTGGGACCGCGGCGCCGTATCGAGTCATTTTGATTCCTGTGCTGCGTAGGTGTCAGCGTTTATTTCTTAATCGTGCCGTCGACGCCTTCCGGTGAGCAGCGAAACGGCTCGATTTTCAAATCTGACGGGCTGTACTCGGCAACCCAGGGTTCAAAATCACGGGTAAAAAACTGCGGGTCTTTCAGCGTGACCTCGACCACCAGCTGTTGCTTGGCCGCATCCAGATGCACCCGCTCGACCGAGGTCAACGCCGCTGAATGCAAGAGTCCACGCGTCGGCTCACCGGGCTGTTCGACGTACTGATTGAGCACACCAGCAGAGAAGTTGGCGGTTTCGATGACCAGCGTGTCACCCTCGAAATGGCCAATAGAATGACCCAGCGAAGTACGCGCACCATTCTTGGGATGCTCACGTTGGTCCAGATGAACGATGCGCTGCACGTCCATCCATTCATGACGCAGGATGACGCGATCTTTCTCGCGCGTGATGGCCAGCGGTGTGCCGGGTGCGCCCCAGACGCGACGTACTGCAACCGGATCACAGCGGAAAGCCGGGTCATCCTTAAACGGATTGTAGTGGTCTACTGCGGCCTTTGCGGCCGGCGTCAGGAAAGCCATCATGGGCTGCGGATCACTGGTGCCGCGACCGGGGCGTGGCGCCAGCAGCCAGGTGCCGGTGATGTCCTGACGCACGGGCTGAGTGGCTGCCGCCCGGGGCGCATTGGCATTGACGTGCAGAACCTTGCCGTCGGCGAGGTACACCTCGGTGAAAAAGCAGCGGTGGGTGTCATTGCGTGACTGTGACCCTTCGATGCGCACCGCTGTGCCCACCTTAAGCACCGCCGGCGTGATGCCGATGCGGCTGAGCTGGGTATAGCCGTGTGATTCGCACACGTACTCTTCAGTGCGGCCGTTCTCATCGACCGCGCGCAGGTGCAGATAGCTGTGCGGATTGCGCGCTTCGAAGGCAGTGATGGTGCCCGCGATGTTGACCGGCTTTTTGCTGTCGAAGTGCGGTGCAAAACTGTGGTGCGCCAAAGCGGACGGCACCAGAGCCAAGCCGCCGCAGAGCGCGGCGGCGCTGACGATGAATCTGCGTATCGATGGCATGGTGTGCCCCCTTACTTCTTGTCAGTGTGTGTCTAGAAAGTCGAACAAACCCGGCGCATACAGCAGGTACGGGTTGGCATGCTCTGCTCCGGCTACCCGGTGATACTCAGCCACAACCCCTTGCTGGCTCAAGGCTGCTGCCAGTCTCTCGGCTGCGGCAGCAGTGTAGATAGCATCCTTCTCGCCAACCAGCAGCAGCACCGCGGTCTTACCCTTTAGGGCAGCGAACGGATAGCCGCTGCTGACGATGGGGCCGGCGCTATTAACGATGGCGCGGAACAGGCCGGGATATTGCGCTGCGAAATGAAAAGCCGCGGAGCCGGAAGGGTTCTGGCCGTGCAGATATAAACGCGAAGTATCGGCGCCATATTCGGCAGCCACCAGGTTCAGCACATACAGCACATCGAGTTCGGCGCGCTGATTGTCCTGGGCACTCCAGCCGTCTGCCGGCACAGACGGGCCGGCTTCGCGATCGACCGGCCAAGGGCTGCCGTAATAAGGCTGCGTGTAACCGCGATAGCCCAAGGGCGAAATCACGATATAGCCTCGCTTGCGCGCCACCTGCACCAGGTCGTTACCGGCGCGGTGGTTGTTATTGATGCTATTGCCGGCCCGCAAGGTGACCAGCACCGGCAGCTTTTGACCGGGCGTCCAGGACTCCGGCACAAACAACCGATAGGGTATCGCCTCGCCGGTGCCGGGGAAGTCGTAACTGCGATACTGCTCACCGGTCTGCCGGTACATCGGCATAGCCGGGTTGGGCTTGGGGGCTTGTTCGAGGCGTGCTGCTGCCACACCAGGCAACTGGGCGGAGGCGGTGCCGCAGAACACAACCGTTAACAGAGCCAGCGCAGCCAGTCTTTTCATTGTTGTTCCCCCTACGAACCCGGTCTGCTGCGCAGCTTAGCCTACAAGCCGCCTGAATCGCCGTTTCAGATCCAACCACTGGCGATAGCGACTGCGCTCTATGCGCTTGACGTCGATCAAGGTCCAATCGCCGCAGGCGGCAACAGTGTGCAGCCCTTCACTGAAACTTGAATGGGCCATAGCACCGGTGAGTCGATCGGGCAGCGCCTGGACCTGCGCGCCGCGCGGCGACAAATCGGTCAGACGTAACCAGGACGTGGCCACACCATAGCCACCGCGGCAATCCTGTACCGGCAGGCGGATCGATCCGTCTTCCGCCACCCACGGCGTGCCCGCAGGCCGGGAACTCCCAAGACCTGTATGAATAGGGTTATTACTGCAAGTCTGCCAAGGGCCGAGTAAGTCAGGGGCCCAAGCCATGTGCAGCTCGCGCCGATCACGCGAACCCTTGCCGTAGATGGCATAGAACATCCACCACCGGCCATTGTGCTCCAGCACTGTGGCATCGACACCCGGCACGCCCGGTAGCAAGGCACATTCGCGCTGCCAGTCCATCAACGTTGGACCGGCGCTATAGAGGGCTATTTCACCCGCCTTGGCCGATTCCGGAATCATCCAGTTACGGCCCTGATGCCGCAGCACAAACGGATAAGACAAATGGAAGGGCTGGACTAAAGCCGTGCCGATGCGTGACCAGCGCCCGTGTTCTAAATCGACCTCGTGATGCTCGATGACCCCGCGCTTGGTCCGGTAATCATAGGCTTCGACAAACACGTGCAAGCGATCGGCGTCTTGCAAGGCAAACGGGTCGGCGCAGTAACGCCACGGGCCGGGATCGGGCATCCACACTATGCGTTCACGCACTTCGGCAAGAGTCTGCGGGCTTAGTTGTGCAACAGGCAATGGCACCAGGCCTACGGTCCAGAACTCAGACCGCGGCGCACTAAACATGGTTTGCCGTTGACGCTGCGGCAGACCTCGACGCCAGCAACTCCTGATAGAAATCGAGGATGCGCATCACGTTGCGTTCACGATCAAAGCGCGACATGTCATAGCTCACTCGCGTGATGGGCTGCTCGGGATGCAAAGCATGCACTGTGGCGTGCTCATGCAAGGCCTCGCCCAATGCCTGTACATCACCAACGGGCACGAGAGTTGCCGGCTGACCATCCAGTGCATCCAGCGCCCCGACATTGGCACCGGCAACAATGGGCACGCCTGCCTGCATGGCCTCTAAAAGCGCCAGCGACATCGATTCTTTCCAAGACGGCATGACAAAAAGATGGAAGACACTGAGCAACCGGGCCACATCATCCCGCTGACCCAACAGCCGGACGCGACGGTCGGTGCCAATCAACTGCTGCAAGGCCTGCCGCTGCTCGCCCTCGCCGACCAGCAACAACACCGCATTTTGCGGCGCGCGCTCGAGGAAAGCCCTGACTAAAAGATCGAGTCCTTTGGTGGGATGCAGGCGCGAAATAGCACCAACCACCCACTGACCGTCTTGAATGCCCAACTCCTCACGCACCGTGAGAGGTGGGGCGTTTTGTGCTCGCTGGATAATCCAGTTATAGACCAGCCGTGACTTCACGCCCAACTCATTCAGTTGTGCGAACTGCTCACGATTGAGACAGACAAGGCCATCGAGTTTGTCATGCTGGTGTGGCTTGTATCCCACATGCGTTGTGGCCACCTTGATGGGTACGCTAGCTTTGAATAGCGCCTTGCACGCACGCCCCAGATGCGCATGACACACATCGATCTGCAAACGACGCAACAACCAATGCAGCCAGAGTCCGCGCGAGAAAGGCCACAGCAAACCGTGAAAGCGCACCGCAGCCTCTAGTCCCGATGCCACAGGCGAACCCAACTTTCCGATCACATGGACTTCGTGCCCCAGGACCGCCTGCGAGTTGGCCAAGTCGACCAGATGACGTTCACTGCCGTTGAGGCTGGACGAGAGAATCAGATGGCTGATGCGTAGCGGTTGCATGTTTTGACCAAAGACGATCAGCGCTAGCTGCGCCGAGCCGAAACAGCACGCGTAAAGAGATATTCGTGATTGGTCCGACCTATCCAGGCGATGCTAAAACCGGCCTGTTGCAGCGCAGTGATGGCTTGCCGGGTCTGTGCCGGCGCAAGCCCCGGCAGGAAGTGATGGAACTCCACCAGCACTTGCGAAACACCCGCCAGCCAATTGTTAGCCAGCGCCTGCTCTAACACCGCGTATTCGGCGCCTTCAATATCCATCTTAAGGATGTCCAGCGTTTCGATATTGCACAGCTGCCTGGCGCTTTCCAAGGTCAGGCAAGGCAAGGTCGTGACGGTGCTGCGACCCGTGCCGTAATCGGCCACAGCGGATGCATTGACCAGATCGGCAGAAGCTTCCGGCGGCAGGTTAAACGTGAGAGCGCCGTCATGGTCCGCCACGGCATAGGCAAAAGTACGAAATCTCGGGTCGGTGACGTTGCGGGTGATGTACTGCCGCGAAGCCGGCGTTGGATCGAATCCGTAGACGCTGCAGCCAAAACGGTTGATCAGATCAGTCTCAAAAGACACGTCATCGCCCAGGCCCACAGACAACACGGTGGTGGATTCCGACAGCAGCGTGGCATCCACCGCCCACTGCGCGAACTTCGTGCCTAACTCGAGCACGCCGGGCTGCTGGTCCACCCAGTAAAAAGGCTCTTTTCCCGCGAGGGTTCGCAGAATGGTCCCACGGCGGACAGCTCTGTAAAGGTTCATAAGTCGCGGTGCTCTGACTAGGCTTTTTGTAAATCTACCATGACCGATACGGGCAAGCCTAAAAGCTGCCGCCCGCTCAGAAGTACCGCATCCTCCGGTAGACTGCACAGCATTGGTCAACGGAGACATTAAAATGAACAAAAGCCTGCTGCTCTGTGCACTCCTGCTGCTTACTGGCTGCGTTACCTACAACCAGTTTCCGCAGCGCAACTCAGTCGAGGCCGACCGGGCCGCCATCATCGACCTGCAGCACCGCTATGTACTGGCCATGGATTTTTTTGATGCGGATGGCTATGCGGCAGTGTTTACTGAAGACGCCGTGCTCGACTGGGCCCGTGGTGAGGTCAAAGGCCGGCCTGCGATTCGCGAGTTCATGGCCAGCGGCACCTATGATCTGCGCAAGATGAACTTCCAGCCTGCCAAGACGCCGGACGGCAAAAACTGGCCCTCGACGGTAAGACATATCGTCACCAACCAGGTGGTGGAGATCAACGGCGACACCGCGCGCGCCGTCTCGTATTGGATGAACTACGCCAACAACGCCGACCGCCGCAAGATCGAACTGCTGAGCTTCGGCAGTTGGGACGACCAGTTGGTCAAGCAAGGTGGCCAGTGGTACTTCAAGCGCCACACCATCTATAACGAGACTAGCCCTACGCGCTTCATCGCCGACAGACCCAACCCGCTCAAGCGTTGAACCATGAACAAGTGGCTAGTC
>CAIVTJ010000266.1 GCA_903908825.1 uncultured Pseudomonadota bacterium
CCGGGTCGCCGGCACAGGTTGTTGCCGGAATGGGGGTTGCATCAACCATCCAGCGGGTCCACACACCGTCGCGGACGGGGGCGCACCAGATGAGCGACGACTTGTTGCGCGCATCGGGATGGATGGGCAACGGGAACAGGAAGGTATAGACGGTGACGTTGTCCACCTGGGCCAGCGACTTTTCGAGCTCTTTGCAGTACGGGCAGTCCGGGTCGGCAAAGACCGCAATCTTGCGGCTGCCATTACCGCGAACGGTCTTGAGCGCCCGCTCGAGCGGCAGAGCCGCAAAATCGATGGCGTGCAGCTCGGACCAACGGCTGGCGGTCAGGTTTTCCTGAGTGCGCGTGTCCATGATCTTGCCAGCGATCAGAAAGTTGCCTGTGGCATCGACATAGGCCAGCTCGCCCGGGGTCACAATTTCATACAGGCCGGGTATGGGCTTGAACGGCGAGACCGCGTCGATCTGCGCACCCGGGAACCGCCCCTGCAACACTTTCAGGATCTCTGCCGACCGGTCATCGGCCCCCGCCCCCCACACCACCCCGGCACTGGCGGCGGCGGCAATCAGGAACGCTACGGATCGGATTACAGTGTTCATGGCGGGACCTATATATAGAGTGTCAGGGTGTACGGGGTGCGGTCTTGGCTTCGTGCTTCTCGCAAAAGGCCGCCAGTTGCGCCACGGCGTGGCGATATTCCTGGTCGGCCCACGAAAACTCCAGCCACAGTTCGCGCTGCGAATCGGGGGTCAGGGCGCTACGGCTGGTCAACAATATGCGCGTGACATTGTTGCGCTCTTCAGCGGCATGGCGCATGGCTGCTTGCAGCCGCCACAGCTCCGCGCGCGCTCGTGTCGATAGCAGTTTCAAGCGACTGGCTGGTCGCTAGACGACGGTGAGACGCAGCGACTCGATTTGTTCGGTGATCTGCTCCAGGCCGCTGACAGCCTGCCGGTACTCGTGCCAAACAGCGCGCATTTGCGGCACATCACCATTGCTGATGGCGGCATCGAGCTTGCGGCGCAGCTGCTCGTGCTGACGCAGCACCATCTGGTGGTCAGCATCTAACCCATTGAGGCGCTCGCAGGCGACATCCATCGAGCCCTCGGCCCGTTCTTCGCGTAATGCGCTCATGTTCTGCTCTCCCTGACTGGACGGCCAGATTAGTTCAGCAGTGCTACACAAACGTTTCAGGGCCAAATTGCGACCGGAATCACACAATTCTGTTGCGCGCACGCAACGAAGTTACGTGGGGCTTGCGGAATGCCGCAACTTCACTGTTACACTCCGTCCCCCTTTTTTGCTCATTTATTAGTCAAGCAGAGGTCTCCCAAACATGAGTCATCAGAATCTGGATAGCGTCCTGAAGGCCGCTGGCAACACAGTTGAGCACCTGCGCAACTCGCAGATCGGCGCCTATATCTACCCGGTGGTCGCCCCCGAGTTCTCCAACTGGCGCGACGAGCAAGGCGCCTGGCGCAATGCCGCCGTGCTGTTCGACCAGACCCACCACATGGTCGATCTGTTCGTCGAAGGCCCTGACGCGCTGAAGCTGATCTCGGATCTGGCTATCAACAGCATGAAGGGCTTCGTGCCGAACAAGGCCAAGCAGTTCGTGGCCTGCTCGCACAGCGGCCATGTCATCGGCGACGCCATCCTGTTCTACCTCGGCGAAAACAGCTTCGTCATCGTCGGCCGCGCGCCGTCGTGCAACTGGGTGCAGTTCCACGCCAAGACCGGTGGCTACAACGTCACCACGACCTATGACGACCGCTCGCCTTCGCGTCCGAACGGCCACGCCGTCAGCCGCAAGTTCTATCGCTTCCAGATTCAGGGCCCCAAGGCCAAGAACGTCATCGAGAAGCTCAATGGCGGCCCCGTTGCCGACATCAAGTTCTTCAACATGGACGTCATCCACATCAAGGGCAAGCCAGTGCGCGCGCTGCGTCACGGCATGGCCGGCGAGCCGGGCCTCGAGATCTGGGGCCCCTATGCCGAGCGCGAAGAGATTCGTGACGCCATCCTCGAAGCCGGCCGTGAATTCGGTCTGGTGCCGGTGGGTTCGCGCGCTTACGCCACCAACACGCTCGAGTCGGGCTGGGTGCCGTCGCCGCTGCCGGCCGTGTACACCGACGAGCGCATGAAGTCCTACCGCGAGTGGCTGCCGGCCAACTCGTACGAGGCCGCTGGCGCCATCGGTGGCAGCTTCGTGTCGAACAACATCGAAGACTACTACCTGACCCCCTACGAAATCGGCTACGGCCCGTTCGTCAAGTTCGACCATGACTTCATCGGCCGCGAAGCGCTGGAGAAGATGAATGGCGGCACCGGTGGTCGTCGCAAGGTCACGCTGGCCTGGAATGGCGAAGACGTCGCCAAGATCCAGAACTCCATGCTGGGCAAGGGCGAGCACTACAAGTACATCGAGATGCCGCTGTCGAACTACGCCAACAGCAACTACGATGCGCTGACCGTCGGCGGCAAGAACGTCGGTGTCTCGCTGTTCGGTGGCTATAGCTACAACGAGCGTTCGTTCCTGTCGCTGGCCACCGTCGATGAAGACGTGGCGCTGGGCAACGAAGTTGTGCTGCATTGGGGCGAGCCCAACGGCGGCAGCCACAAGACCACCGTCGAGCGCCACAAGCAGGCTGAGATCCGCGCGATCGTAAGCCCCGTGCCCTACGCGGCTACCGCCCGTATGGCCTATGCCGAGGGCTGGCGTACCGGCAAGAAGTAAGTCGCACCCGCGACTGCACTCTAGCAGTGACCAAAGGGGCAGGTGGGCAACCACCTGCCCCTTTTTTGTGGCCTGTGATCCGCAGGTCAGTTGTGGTATTTTTGACCGAAAGTGGGGGTTCGGCAACAAACAGCCGTGGTTCGTGCGCCCCCCTTTGCATTTTCGATCCGTGTAAATAGGGGAATTGATTACATGAAGCTTGAGAACTCACAGCGGCTGATCGCCGCTGCCGTTGCCTTGGCCCTGATGGGTCCTGGCGTTGTTTTGGCGCAGGAGGCCGCGCTCGAAGAAGTGCAGGTCACCGGCTCGCGCATCGTACAGGCGCCGGGCATGTTCACGCCCACGCCGGTCACCTCGGTGACTGCCGACACCCTGAAAGAAATGTCGCCTGGCGCACTCAGTGACGCGCTGGCTCAGCTGCCGCAGTTCTTCGGCAACACCACCCCGCAGAGCATGCTCGGCGGCCAGAACTCGGGCGGTTC
>CAIVTJ010000267.1 GCA_903908825.1 uncultured Pseudomonadota bacterium
CGCACGCACGTTGCTGCTCTGGGTCACGTTATAGGTCTTGCCGTTGCGGCTGAGCACGATCTGCGGCGGTGGCGGGGGAGGCGTACCGGCCGCCCCTGCACCGATACCGGTGCCAGGCCCGCCAACCGCAGCCGTGCGCGCGAAGTTCATCCGTCCGACATCCCCTTTGCACACTGCGGCATTCCAGTCGGGCTTTATCTCACAGGCCTGTGCATCAGCAGCGATGCTGTCAAAGGCCCCATCGTTGATCAGGATGTAGGCATTGGGCACACCGCTAACCGAGCCATCTTTGTCATGGATGGCCGCAACCTTCCACGCTGCGCTGCTGCCGTTGTCATTGCCCCACTTGCGTTGCAGCGGCGGGAAGTACACCGGCTTGGCGTTGACGAATTTAGCGCCCTCGATGGCGTTTTCGGTACTGACGCCGAAGCTGGTGAACAACAGATAAGAGATCGCACCGGTCTTGCGGGTGGCGTTGTCCTGAAAGTTGACGAAGCTTGGGTTCTGCACGTCGTGCCGGTAGTCGTAGTACTCATAACCGCGGATCGGAAAGTCCGGCAGTTGCGGCTTGGGTAGGCTGCGACCATAGGTCACTTCTGCTGCTGTCTGCGGGTTGCCGATGTTTTCGGTTTCGCCCACGAACAGTGAGTTGATCACCCGTGACGTAAACGGATCGCGGCCAAAGTTGCCCGATGCATGGGTATAGCCTATGGCGTTATCGGCCAGCTTCAGATCACTAAAGGTATGCATCTCGCCGCGACCCCAGACGCCGCCATTGCGATTCTTATAGGCAGTCAGCTGCGCGAAAACGGATTCCACTGTCTTGGCCGTAGCGTCTGCTGGATCAAGCTTGGGTTGATGCGAACTGCCGGTGACGCCGAAGGTATTGTTGGCTGCGATGTTGCGGTCGAACATGAAGCCGTCGTAGTTGGAGTGGGCGACGTTGCCCTTGAACTCGCGAAAAGCTGTGCGGCGCGGCCAAGTTGTCTTGCTGGCCTCGGTGCCCAGGAACGCACCGTTGGGGTGTTCTGGCAAGGACATCCAGAAGCCGTTGGCGTCGGAGCCTGCCGCGACGTTGTCACGGTAGGTGTTATCCGGGTTGGTGATCCAGAAGGACGACACAGTGTTGTCTGAAGGTAGCAGCACTTCCTTAGACGCCTGGCCGTTGGCCCGGATGCCCTGGCGATCATCAAATCCAGCCCTTTCCCCGGCTGCGGCCAAGTTGGTCGGGACGCAGGGTTGGGATGTATGGCACTTGGTCTGTATAGCAAGGTTGTGCACAAACTGATTACCGTGTTCGATGCCGTCTTCCATGAAGAAGCAATGACCGACGGTGTTGTAGGTGACGTTGTTCTCGACGCGCAGGTCGTTGGTGCCATGCACGGTGACGCAGCGGTTGAAGGTGTCGTGGATCGCCGAGTTGCGCACGTACTGACCCAGTGCATCACCGACCAAGTGCCAGTGGATGGGGTAGCGCGCCAGCGTCAGGTTCTGACCCATGCGGTTGAGTTCGACGCCTTCAACAAACATCTTGCTGGTGGGCATGGCCATGATGTGGCCGCCAAAGAAGCTCTGCGCGGCATCGTCTGAGGCCTGCACTTTGATGTTGCGCGTCAGCAAGCCCACTTCGCCGCGTTCGTCCACATCGAACGTGATCTTGCCGAAGTGCATGTAGTCGAGCTTCTTATCGAGTGTCAGCGTGTTGCCTTTGATGGCCGTGATGCTGCGACGCTCGGCCTGACGCGGGTCGTAATCGGTCGAGGCTAAGACAATCTCATCGCCCACGCGCCAGCCGGCGGCGTTAAGCACCGTGATGGCCGTGGCGCCGGCATTGGCCGTGGCAGACAGCTTGGTCCAGGTGTTGGTGCGGTCACCGTGCAGGTTCAATGTGCCGCCCGAGAGCATGATGCCGCGGTCGCCCATGCCGCCCATGATGTTCTCGCCCTTGACCTTGTCGGTGAGGGTGATGGTGGCCTTGCGCGTGTGCGGGATGGCTTCGGTGCCGATGGCCAATTCGCCATGCACCATGATCCATTCGGTGGTGAGCTCCAGGTCGGCGTTGTTGGCAAAGCTGAGCTTGCCGTTGATGGTCACGCCGTTCAAAGCCGGGGGGCTCACATCCAGGATGACTTCTTTGCCGGTTGCAATTTCAACGAGGTCGCCTGCAGCCGGAACTTTGTTGTCGGGCCAGGTGGCCGGGTCAGACCAGCGGGTCGCCTTGTCCGCAGCTGCGGCTGCCGTAGCCGGTGCGCCGCAGAGATAGACCGCTGCAGCGATCGCTGCACCAATCACTGAAAGAACTTGCCTGCTCATGGTGTCGCCCCCATTTATTCTTGGATGTTGTCCCGCAATTTTGGCCACAAAAGGATAGCCCTATCCGCCTCAATTTCATCTGTTGATCTCGCGCCTGGCGTCAAGACGACTTCCGAGACCCTTCCCGTTGATTAAACACCGTCCTAAGTAAAGTCTGGCGCCACCACCCCGGATTCCCTGCAAACCGCGTGTTTTCAGGGTGCGCGGGGTCAGCAAGCCACGTACTATTAGCAGTCGACGCCGGGGGGTAAACCACGTTGTAAACTCTGGCAGCGCCATACAAGACAGGGCTGACGAGCGGTTCGTTATCAGGTGGGGTGTTATGCGGTCGAAGATATTTTCCATGCTTGCGGTTGCCGCGGTGTTCTCGCAAGCCGCTGTTGCCCAACACGGTAGCGTCGATAGCGGCGCGCTGTTAGACAAGTATTGCACCAGCTGCCACAACGGTATCGACTTCTCCGGCGGCCTCGATCTGCAAGGCGACAACGCCAGCACCTTGGCCGATAAGCGCGACGTCGGCGAGAAACTGATCAAGCGCTTGCGTGCCGGCATGATGCCGCCCGTCGGCAAAGATCGCCCCGATTACGACACTGTGCAGCAGTTGGCTAAGGTGCTCGAACAGAGCATCGACAAGCAGGCTGTCACCAAGCCAGTGCATCTGCCCGCACCTGGTCTGCACCGCCTCAACCGCACCGAATACACCAACGCCATCCGTGATCTGCTGGCGCTCAATATCGATGCCGCCAAGTTCCTGCCTTCAGACGACTCCAGTCATGGCTTCGACAACATGGCGGGCACCCTGACCACGTCACCGGCGCTGCTCGAGGCCTACCTGTCGGCGGCTGGCAACATCAGCCGTCTGGCTTTGGGCACCGAAACCTCGCCGACGCTAGCGGTGTTCGATGCTCCGCACGACACCAGCCAGAACGACTACGTCGAAGGTCTGCCCTTCGGCACCCGCGGTGGCATGCTGATCGAACACGAGTTCCCCGCCGATGGCGAGTACACGCTGACCGTCAAGGGCATGACCGGTTACTTCACAGTGGTGCTCGGTAACGTCAAGAACGAAAAGCTCGAAGTCACTGTCGATGGCAAGCGCGTCTATCTGTATGACTGGGACAAAGAGATCGCGCCCACCCGCAGTGATGGCGGTAAGACGCCGGCGCTGCCGATCAAAGCCGGCTTCCATCGCATCGGCGTCGCGTTCATCGCCACCAGTGATCTGCCCGACACCGGCCTCAACAAATCCTTCCAGCGCACCATGAACTCGCCCGGTTCGATATCGGGTTACACCTTCTACCCGCATGTGGGTCAGGTGTTCGTCGAAGGTCCGTTCAAGGGTAAGCCGGCCACTGATACACAGAGCCGCCGGAAGATTTTCGAGTGCTACCCGCAGAAGCCCAGCGAGGAAGCCGGCTGCGCCAGCAAAATCATTACCACCCTGACGACCAAGGCCTACCGCCGTCCGGCCAGCGAGGCCGACATCAAGGTCATCACGGCGTTCTACCGCAGCGCGCGTGAGCGGGGCGGTAACTTCGATAGCGGCATCGAAGCCGTCATCCAGCGGTTGCTGACCGATCCCGATTTCATTTATCGCACCGAAATCGAACCGGCCAAGTTGGCGGCGGGCGCTGCTTATCGCATCAACGACCTGGAACTGGCCTCTCGCTTGTCTTTCTTTCTGTGGAGCAGCATTCCCGACATCGAGCTCATCAACCTGGGCGCGGCCAACAAGCTGCATGAGCCGCAGGTGCTTAAAAAGCAGGTCGATCGCATGATCGCCGATTCGCGTTCCCAGGCACTGGTGCGCAACTTCACCGGTCAGTGGCTGAACATCCGCGGCATCGCGGCCAGCGAGCCGGCGGTTAATCTGTTCCCCGATTTTGACAGCACCCTGCGCGACGCCTTCAAGCGCGAGGTCGAGCTGTTCTTCACCAGCATCATTCAGGAAGACCGCAGCGTGGACGACCTGCTGACGGCCGATTACACCTTCGTCAACGAGCGTCTGGCCAAGCACTACGGCATCCCCAATGTCTACGGTGCGCAGTTCCGCCGCGTCCAACTGGGGCCCGATCAGGACATGCGCAGAGGCCTGCTGGGCAAGGGTGCCCTGCAGACCATCACTTCCGATGCGGCGCGCACCTCGCCCGTCAAACGGGGCAAGTGGTTCCTGCAGACCTTCTTCGGCGTCAGTCCGCCTGACCCGCCGCCCGGCGTGGAAACCAAGCTGGATCAGAAGTCGGGTGAAGCCCCTAAGACCATGCGCGAGCGCCTGGTGCTGCACAGCACCAGTCCGACCTGCGCCAGTTGTCACAAGATGTTTGAGCCCATGGGTTTGGCCATGGAAAACTTCGATGCAGTGGGCCAGTGGCGCACCAGCGAAGTCGGCAACCCCATCGATTCGGTCGGCGTCATCACCGACGGCACCCGCATAGATGGTGTCAAGGGTCTGCGCGACTTGTCGCTGCGCAAGCGCGAGGTGTTCGCTGAAGTTGTGCTCGAGAACCTGCTGACTTACGCCATCGGCCGTGGCCTCGATTACAACGACATGCCGTTGGTGCGTTCACTGGCGCACAACGCCGAGAAAGATCGCTATAAGTTTTCTTCGCTGATCATGGGTGTGGTCCAGAGTCCGGCCTTCACCATGAACATGAAATCAGCCGTACTTGCGTCGAGGGGGGAGTAACACCATGTTCATTACCAAGAAGCACATCGACCGTCGCACGCTGTTGCGCGGTGCCGGCGCGGCGCTGGCCCTGCCTTTGCTCGATGCGATGATTCCCGCCATGACGGCAGAGTCCAAGACTGCTGCCAAGACGCCGCCACGTTTCTTCGGCGGCTTCGTGCCGCACGGTGCAGCGCCGGGCTATTGGATTCCCGAAACAGTCGGCGCCTTGCCGGAGCGCCTGCCGTTCATGTGGCAGCCGCTAGAGCAGTACCGCAAGCACCTGAACATTCTGACCGGTCTGCATTCGCGCTCTGCCGAGCCGCCTCCGGGTGAAACGGGCGCTGACCACTGGGTCGCAGCGGCTTACCTGTGCGCCCAAAAGCCCCGCAAGACCGCTGGCGCCGACGTGTATGCCGGCCAGACCATCGACCAGATCATCGCCGCCAAATACGGCCAGGAAACGCTGCTGCCGTCAGTCGAGATTTCCGTGGAAGACCCGGGCTCAGGTTCCAGCAACTGCGGCGAGGGTTATAGCTGCGTTTACACCAATACCATCGCCTGGGCAGCGCCGAACACGCCGTTGCCGATGGAGCTCAATCCGCAGGTCGTCTTCGAGCGCATGTTCGGCAGCGGCAGCACCGCTGAGCAGCGTGCGATGCGCCGCGAACGTAACCAGAGCATCCTCGATTCGGTCAACGACAAGATCAAGGGCGTGCGCAACACCATCAGTTCGCCTGACCGTGCGCGCCTCGATTCCTTCACCGAGAACGTGCGCGAAATTGAGCGTCGGCTGACCATCGCTGCCAGCGCGACCACGGCAGCCCCCGACGGCTTTGCTGTGCCGCCGGGCATTCCGCAGTCGTTCGATCAGCACATCAAGATCATGTTCGACCTGCTGACGCTAGGCTTCCAAGCCGACATCACCCGCGTCGGTACCATGCTGTTCGCGCGCGATCTGACCGGCCGTGTTTATCCGGAGAGTGACTCGCCGACGCTGGGCTTCCATGGCGGTTCCCACCACGGCGAAGATCCGAACCTCATCAAGCAGCTGTCCAAGATCAACCAGTATCACGTCAAGATGCTGGCTTACTTCGTGGACAAGCTGGCCAACACCAACGATGGCGACGGTTCGTTGCTCGATCATTCGCTGCTGATGTACGGCAGCAACATGGGCAACCCCAATCAGCATGCGCACTACGATGTGCCGCATATCCTCATCGGTGGCAATAACGGCAAACTCAAGGGCGGCCGTCATCTGGCCTACCCCACCAAGCAGGTGCCCAGCGGCAACCTGCTGCTGAGCCTGCTGGACCAGTTCGATATCCACCGTGAAAGTTTTGGCGACAGCACCGGCCGTTTGCCCGGCCTGGTGTGATCAGCTCGAGGATGAACACCATGCGTAGCCTTGCATTCCCTGCGCTCTGTGCTGTGTTGCTGTCGGTGATGGCGGGCACTGCCATCGCGCAAACCGAAATCGCCGATGCGGCAAGCCGCGGCGATAAGACAGCCATCGAGCGACTGCTCAAGAACGGCGCCGATGTCAATGCGCAGCAGGCCGACGGGGCTACGGCCCTGCAATGGGCAGCCTATCGTGGCGATGCGAAACTGGTCGAACGGTTGCTGAAGGCCGGTGCCAAGACCGACTTGGCCAATCACAATGGCGCTACGCCGCTTTGGCTGGCCGCGACGCATGGCGATGCGGCGGTTATCCAAGCCTTGTTGAAAGGCGGTGCTGATGCCAACGAACAACTGCCGCTCGGCCGCCGCCCGCTGATGCTGGCGGCACGCACCGGGCATGTTGATGCCGTTCGCGCCTTGCTCGAGCGTGGCGCAGACGTCAACGCTGCTGAAACGGAGCGTGGCACCACTGCGCTGATGCAGGCTGCGGACCAGGGTCACGCCGATGTGTTGCAGGAGTTGCTCAAGCACGGCGCCAAGGTGGCCGCGCTGTCCAAGCCGGTGATGCGTGACGGACGTTCTGCCGCGTTGGGCAACTCCGAAGACCCGCGCCGGGCCGTCCGCCAGCAGAATATCGCGGCACTGTGCGAAGCCAAGACGCCCGACCTCGCACAGGTGAGGGCGCAGCGCGTTATCTTGTTAGGGGCCAGCCAGAAGACACTGCCTGAGGCCGATCTGTGCAAAGGTATCGAGCGCCGCGGTCTGGGCTTCGTGACCGTTGCCGGTGCCGGCGGCAACGCCGGTGCTGGCGTTGGCGGCGAAGTCGCTTTTGAATTAGACGCCGACGGTAATCCGGTGCTCGATGCCAATGGCGATCCGGTCCCTGTCAGCAGTGGCCGTGGCCGTCGTCCGCCGCCGCGGGAACCCGATGGTGGAGCCCTGACCGCACTGGTCTATGCGGCGCGCACCGGTCGCGTCGATGCCGCCCGCGTGTTGCTGGACGGTGGCGCGGACGTTAACCAGACCACGCGCTATGGCTGGAGTCCGCTGCTGGCCGCCACGCAGAACCAGAACTACCAGATGGCCAAGTTCCTGATCGAACGCGGCGCTAACGTCAATCTGGCCAACAAGGGTGGTTGGACGCCCCTGTACCTGGCAACCGACAACCGCAACATCGAAGGTGGCGACTACCCGACGCGCGAGGCCGACTTGGATAGCCTCGCCTACATCAGCTTCCTGCTCGATAAGGGTGCTGACATCAATGCGCGTATCACCGAGAGCACCGAGACGCGCACGGTGTTCACCAATCAATGGCTGAACGAAGAGGGCGCAACAGCCTTTTTGCGTGCTGCCCAATCCGGCGACCTGGCCTTGCTCAAGCTGTTGGTTTCGCGGGGCGCCGATCCCAAGATCAACACCAAGTTGGGCATCACACCGCTGGCGGTGGCTGCCGGCATCGGTTGGGTTGAGGGCGTTACCAAAGAGCACTCCACCGAAGAGACGGTGGCGTCTGTCAAATACCTGCTCTCCTTGGGCATAGACCCTAACTTCCAGGCCGATACAGGCCGCGTTGCGCTGCACGGCGCGGCGCACAAGGGCGCCACCGAGGTGGTCAAAGTGTTGGTGGCCGCAGGTGCCAAGCTGGATGTGCGCGACTTCGGTAACACCGATAATCGCGGCAGCCCCGAGTTGTCGGCCCACACCTGGTTGCCCATCGACTATGCCGATGGTCTGGTGCGCGTCGGCGTGCAATCGGCCATTCCGCACCCCGATACTTCCAAGGTGCTGCGCGAGTTCATGCTGAAGGCTGGTATCAAAGCACCGCCCGAGGGCCGCACCCTGGAATCGCTGTGCATTGTCGAGGTGTGCCGGCCGGGTTACGACCCGATGAGCATCAATCGCTGATCGGTGATAAATCGACGACACTCTTGCATTAAAGATAGCGACGGGTCGCCGGCCTTGCCGGTGACCAACGGGGGTCCTGTGGTGAGTTCGATGCGACTGCTGGCGTTGGTTGCGGGCCTCGGGGTCCTTGCGGGCGGGGCGGGCTCTGCCTTTGCTGCGGACACCCATGCCGCCAACTGGAAAACGGTCGAGACCTACTGCTTCGGTTGCCACAACACCACCGACTGGGCCGGCAGTGTCGCCCTCGACACCCTGTCGGTCGACGATGTCCCGCAGAACGCCAAGATCTGGGAAACCGCCATCAAGAAGCTGCGCAGCGGTCTGATGCCGCCGCCGACCGAAAAGCAGCCGGATCGCGCCGCCGTGCAGTCCATGGTCAAGTGGCTCGAGACCACCCTCGACAAGGCTCAAGAGGCCTCGCCCCATGTGGGCTATGTGCCGCTGCGCCGTCTGAACCGCCGCGAATACGTCAACGCGGTGCGCGATCTGCTGGGGCTTGAGATCGACGCCGCCACCTGGCTGCCGCAGGACCCGCTGAAGGACGATTTCGATACCAACGCCGAGGCCTTGCAGATGAACGCCTCGTTCATGGACCAAGCGGTCACGGCAGCGCGTTCTCTGGCGTTGCTGGCCGTCGGTGATCCCAAGTCGGTGCCGCTCGAAACCACCTATGGCCTGGTGCCCAACATGATCCTGTCTTTGGCGGCTGCGCCGGCGGCCGGCTCGGGCAACCAGCGTCGCTACAAGGACGGCATGCCCTTCGGCACGCGTGGCGGCATGAGTGCGCTGCACAACTTTCCGGCTGATGGTGACTATGTGCTGACCATCGGCGACATGGCGCTGGCCCGCACCGTCCCTAACATGGAGTTCGAGAACACCGTCATCGCGTTGCTCGATGGCAAAGAGATCTGGCGTACGAATCTCGGCGGCGAGGAAGACCACACTGCCATCGATCAGCGTCTCGATGACGCCGTGGCGCAGATCAACGGCCGGCTTAAAGACATCCGCTTCCATGCCACCGCCGGACAGCACACCCTCGCCGTGACCTTTCTGCGTCGCAGCTATGCCGAAAGCGATTCGCGCACCCTGCAATATCAGCCTGGCGATGATCGCCGCCCGGCCAATGCGCTGGAGGGCGGGCAGCACCGCGTGCCGGCCGTCCATGTGTTCCAGGTCAAAGGTCCGGTCAAGATCACTGGCCTCAGCGACTCGGCCACCCGCAAGAAAATCTTCAGCTGCAAACCGGCCGCTGCCAGCGATGAACGGGCCTGTGCGCAGACCATTCTGGCGCGTTTGGCCCGTCAGGCCTTTCGCCGGCCCGTAACTGGCGACGACATGGCGCCGCTGCTGGCCTTTTACGACAGGGGCAGCAAGGCCGATGGTTTTGAAGGCGGCGTCCGCGAGGCGGTTGCTGCCATTCTGGTCAGCCCGCATTTTCTGTACCGCGTCGAAGGGCCGGTTGATGCCGGCGCCCGGGAACTGACCCAGCTCGAACTGGCCTCGCGCTTGTCATTGCTGCTGTGGAGCAGTCTGCCGGACGACGAACTGCTCAAGCTTGCCGAACAGGGTCAGCTGGCCAAGCCCGACGTGCTGCGCGCGCAGGTACACCGTATGGTCGCCGATCCGCGCGCCATTTCGCTGACGCGCGACTTCGCTTTCCAGTGGCTCAACATCGCCAAGATGGACTCCATCGTCCCCTCGGCGGCGCTGTTCCAGCACGCCAGCGGTGTCTATGACCCGCGTCCGTCGCTGAAGAAAGAGCTCGAGCTGTTCATGGACAGCATCCTGCGCGCCGACCGTCCGGTCACCGACCTGCTGACCGCCGATCACACCTACATCAACGAACAGGTCGCGCTCATTTACGGCATGACCGACATCCGCGGCAATGGCTTTCACAAGGTCACGCTCGCCGATCCTAATCGCCACGGCTTGCTGGGCAAGGGCGCGGTGCTGATGGTTACCGCCAACCCCAACCGCACGGCACCGGTGCTGCGCGGCGCTTGGATCCTCGAGCGCATCCTGGGCACGCCGCCTGCTGCCCCGCCGGCCAGCGTGCCGGACTTGGCTGATGCCGTGAAAGGCAAGGCCGCGACCGTACGCGAGCAGACCGAGATCCACCGTGCCAACAAGTCCTGCGCCAGCTGTCACGCGGTGATGGACCCCTTGGGTTTTGCGCTCGAGAACTTCGACACCGTGGGTGCCTTCCGCAAGATCGACCCGCAGTCGCGCTTACCCATCGATTCGGTGGCCACCATGCCCGGCGGTGAGCGGCTGGCAGGCCCTGCAGACCTGCACCAGGCGCTGGCGGCGCGCGGCGATCAGTTCTCGCAAGTGCTCACCGAGAAGCTGATGACTTATGCGCTGGGTCGCCGCGTCGACCAAGATGACATGCCGGCGGTGCGCGCCATCGTGCGCAAAGCCGGGACCCAAGGCCTCAGCTTTGAAGAGTTGCTGATGGGCGTGGTCAACAGTGACGCGTTCCGCCGCCGGGCGCCTCCTGTTGCACCCTTGCCCAAGACCACCACCGCCCAGCTCGTTTCGACCGTTCAGTAGTTCATACAGAGGCAGAGAACACCATGTTCCTCACCAAGAAGCACATTCCCCGCCGCCTGCTGCTCCAGGGCTTGGGCGCTGCCATAGGTCTGCCGCTGCTCGATGCCATGATTCCGGCCGGCACTGCGCTGGCAGCCACAGCCGCTGCAGTCAAACCCCGCGTCGGCTTCGTCTATGTGCCGCACGGCGCGGTCGAAAAGTTCTGGGTGCCCAAGACCACCGGCAAAGCCTTTGAGCTCTCGCCCATCCTCAAGCCCATGGACCCGGTGCGCGACTACCTGACGCTGTTCACTAACATCCGCAACAAGTCCGGCGAGCGCCAGAACCCGCCGCATGGCATCACCGAGCAGACCTGGCTCACAGTGCAGGATCCGCAGCTCAACACTTGGGGCCCGGAGGCCGGCATTTCAGTGGACCAGCTGATCGCCAAGGCCATCGGCAAAGACACGCCACTGACTTCGCTCGAACTGTGCGCAGAGCCCGGTGGCGCCACTTCATACACAGGCCTCAACCGCAGCCTGCCGCTCGAAGGCAACCCGCGCAAAGTGTTCTACACCATGTTCGGCCCCGGTGATTCCAACACCGACCGCGTCGCGCGCCTGAAGGCCACCGACAGCCTGCTCGACTATGTGATGGAGGCCAGCAACAGCCTCAGCCGCAAGCTCGGCGCCAGCGACCGGGCGTTGGTCAACGACTATTTAGAATCGATCCGCGAGGTCGAAAGCCGCGTTTCCAAGCTGATGGCCAAGGCCGACAGCCTGGGACAACTGCCCGATGCGCCGCGCGGCACGCCGGATGACTTTACCGAGCTGGTCGATGTGCAGTTCGAGATGGTGGCGCTGGCCTTTCAGACCGGCCAGACCCGCGTGGCTTCGGTGCGCATGATCAAAGAGGCTTCGATGCGTACCTTCCCGTCCATCAATGTGGACGAGGCCTATCACCCGCTGTCTCACCATGGCGAGGACCCGGACAAGCAGGAAAAACTGCGCCGCGTGCAGACCTGGCAGATGGAGCGCTTTGCCAAGTTCGCGCACAAGCTGCAGAGCATCAAAGAAGGCAACCAGAGCCTGCTCGACACAGCGATGATCCTGTACGGCTCCAACCTCGGTAATTCAGACCTGCATAACTGCAGTCAGTTGCCGGCGCTGCTGCTGGGCAAGGGCGGTGGCTTCAAGGGTAATCAACACATCTCCGCACCCAAAGACACGCCGCTGGCCAACGTGCTGCTGACAATGTCGCAGCGTGCCGGCGTCAAGGTAGAGCACTTCGGCGACGCCACCGGCACTTTCAGCGAGGCGTAAACAGATGGCACGAGGGGGACTACTGTCTGCGGCGATCGCGGTTGCGCTGCTGGCTGCTGCCGGCGCGAGAGCCGGTCAGGTCGATGAACCGGTCAGGCCTGATGGCAGCACGGCTTTGCAGGTGGCTGCCTTTGAGGGCGATGTTGCCGCGGCACAGCGCCTGATCAAGGCCGGTGCGAACGTGCGTGCCGCCAATGCCTACGGCGTAAACGCGCTGCAGTTGGCCGCGGACAGCGCTAACACGTCGCTGATCGCGCTGTTGCTCAAGGCGGGCGCTGATCCGCAGTCCCCCAACGCCGATGGTGAGACCGCGCTCCACCTGGTGGCTCGCGCCGGCAACATCGAGGCTGCCAGTTTGTTGCTCAAAGCCGGCGCCAAGGTCGACGCACGCGAAAACTTTGGCGGCCAGACACCCTTGATGTGGGCCGTGGCCCGTCGCCACCCAGAGATGGTCGAGTTGCTGGCGTCCAAGGGCGCCAACGTCAATGCCCGCAGTGCCATCCGCGACTATCAGCGGGTGGTGACGGCCGAGAGCCGCGCCAAGTCGCTCGAGCGCGGCGGCTTCACGCCACTGCTGTACGCCGCGCGCGAGAACTGCCTGGCCTGCGTCGACATCCTGCTCAAGCACAAGGCCGATGTGGACTTAGGCGACCCCAGCGAAGTGGTGCCGTTGTCAGTGGCCATGCTCAACGCCAATTGGGATATCGCCAAGCGTCTGGTCGAGGCGGGTGCCGACGTCAACGCCTGGGACTGGTATGGCCGCGCACCGCTGCACGTGGCCCTGGCCAACCTGCAGACTGCCAACAACCGTAACCCGCTCGACAATGACCAGCCGAACAAGGCCAGCGGCCGTGATCTCGTTAACCTGTTGGTTGAGCGCGGCGCCAACCCCAACCAGCAGCAACACTATGGTGCGACCGGCTTTGGCTCGGCGGCCGATCGGGGTCTGACGCCGTTTCTGGCTGCTGTCGGGACCGGCAACATCGACGTGGTCAAACTGCTGCTGGCGCACGGCGCTAACGTGCATCTGGCCACATCAGATGGTCGTGGACCGATCATCATGGCGGTGAACTCCCGCGGTGGACGCGGCGGCAGACCGGCCCTGGGGCCGCTAGAGGCGCCGCCCCCCTCAGAAGGCGACGAGGGGCCGCGTGGTGCGCGCAGCAATCCGCAGGTCGATCTCGTCAGGCTGCTGGCTGCCGCCGGCGCTGAAGTCAATCTGATGTCCAAGCGCCACTTCCTGGCCCGCACACGTGGCGGCTCGGCGCTGCATTACGTGGTGCGCAACGGCGGCAACCCGCAGCTCATCCAGGCGCTGCTGGAACTCAAGCTGGACATCAACGCCAAAGATGAAGATGGCCTGACGGCCCTCGACTATGCGATGGGTCGCGGCTACGTGCCGTTCCTGCAGATGGCGCAGCCGGCCAACAACGCGCTGGCCGCCAACTTGCGCAAGCTCGGTGCCAAGGTCGAACTGACTGCGACGCCGGACTGGCCGCCGCAGGGCCCGCCCATCGCCACAGCCGTGTACGACTCGGTCCTCTGGCCGGTTGATTCGGTCGTCACGCGCTAACGAGAACACCATGTCCCTTTCCCGTCGTCATTTTCTCCGCGGCAGCGCTCAGATCACCTTGGCTGCGCCGCTGTTGGGTGTTGCATCGCCTTTGCTGGCCGCTGCGGCTGCCCCGGATACCGGCCCACCTGCCGGTATCGATTACGCGCTGATCACCAAGCCCTATGCCGGCAAAAAGGTCTCGGCCAAAGACATCACGCAGCAGCAGGTGGGTGGGCTGACGCTGTTCGCCGGTAGCGGCTGCAACGTGGTCGCTCTGGCCGGCCCGGATGGCGCGCTGCTCGTCGATGGCGGTCAGGCGGTCAATGCGTCGCTGTTGCTCAAGGCTGTGCACGCCAAGCTGGGCACGCGCCGCATCAACACACTGCTCAACACCCATTGGCACCCGGATCAGACCGGCCTTAATCAAGCCGCCGGCAAAGATGGCGCCGCAATCATCAGCCATGAGGTCACGCGGCTGGCGCTGGCTCGCAAGCTGCGCTCACCGCTGTTCGACGGCACGATCGAGCCGCTGCCGCCGGGTGCACGCCCGAACAAAACC
>CAIVTJ010000268.1 GCA_903908825.1 uncultured Pseudomonadota bacterium
ACCCTTGGCACACCAGTCACGCACATCCAGGCAACCGACCGCATCAGACTGCTGATGCTCGAAGCCAACGCTGAAGTGGCCACGACCCTCGTTAAAGCCACTGCCAAACGCGGCAGCGATGTGACGATCCTTACCATCGCTGTGCGCGGACTGGCCGTAATCGACGTCAAGCTTGCCGCCCTCAAGCTTGCGCGCGAGGAAGATGTTGTTGACGCCCGAGATGGCGCCCGAACCGTAGGCGGCTGAAGCACCGCCGGTGACCACGTCCATGCGATCGATGAGGATGGACGGGATGAAGTTGAGGTCGACGCCATCACCTTGGTTGGTGGGCACGAAGCGGCGGCCGTTGACAAGGTTCAGGGTGCGACTGCCGAAGAAGGGGTTCAGACCGCGCAAGTTGGCAATGGTCGAACCGGCGAAGAAGTTGGCATTGCCCGTGGTGGTGGGCGAATTGTTGGACACGTTCGAGGGCAGCGACTTGATTGCATCGCCGACGTTCACGATGCCCATGTTCTTGAAGTAGTCGGCATCCACCACCGTGGTGGGATTGGCGGTGTCGAAGTCGGTGGTGCGCTTGATACGCGAACCGGTGACCTGCACTTCTTCGAGTTTGGCGTCGTCAGCGGCAAAAGCCGGCGCGGCAAAACCTGCCAGCAAGGCGGTACCGAGCACAGCGGCCACGGCAGCGCGGACGCGGTCGGACTTAAGCTTGGCGTGTGAGTCTTTCATAGTGGCGATCCCCTAATTTGAACAGATGGTTGCCGCACCGCATGATCGTTGCTAAAACGCAACGTCTCGTCCCGATTGTTAGTGCAGTGCGCAGCGATCTAGCCACAGGCTATGCCAAGCACGCAAGGAAAAATGTTGCTTCGTCAACCGACGCAGACTGCGAGGGCAGCTGATGATGGCTGGGGTGGAAGGATTCGAACCTCCGAATGGCGGGATCAAAACCCGCTGCCTTACCACTTGGCGACACCCCAACAGCTAAACCAAACCCTGCACAGCCCAAGCCTGGCTGCCGGCAGGTACCCGCCCGGCAACCTGACGCGCTTGGGCTTCGGTGGCGAAGGCCGCAAACACACAGGAACCGGTGCCGGTGAGACGGGCCGGTGCGTACTGCCCCAGCCAGTCCAGCGCGGCCGCCACCTGCGGGTAGCGACTGCGCACCACGGGTTCACAGTCGTTGTGACTGCGGCCTGCATGGTAGTCGATCATTGTGATGGGCGGGGTATCTCTGGTCAATTCGGCAGCCCCGAAAACTGCTGCGGTCGGCACCGCCACCGGCGGACGCAGCACCACGTACCAGCGCGGCGGCAGCGCCACCGGTGTGAGTTGCTCGCCCAAACCCTCTGCCCAGGCGTTGCGGCCATACACAAACACCGGTACATCGGCGCCCAACTGCAGCCCCAGGGCCGCCAACTCGGGCAGCGGCAGGTGCAGCGACCAAGCTTGGTTGAGCCCGCGCAGCACAGCTGCCGCATCTGAGCTGCCGCCTCCCAGGCCGCCCCCGGCCGGGATGCGCTTGCGCACGTGGATGCGCACCCCCAGACGGCAAGCGCTGTGCGCCTGCAGCAAGCGCGCGGCCCGCACGGTCAGGTCGTCGGCATCGGGCAGCGCGGCGAGCACCGGGTCGGCGGGCGGCGGATCGCGGCTGATGAGGCCATCGTCGGTCACTTGCAGTTGCACCTCATCGCACAGGTCGACGAGCTGAAACAGCGTCTGCAGCTGGTGATAACCATCGTCGCGCCGGCCCAACACGTGCAGAAACAGGTTGAGCTTGGCCGGCGCCAGCACGGTCAGGCTCATGGCAGGACTGCGCTCACGGCAGCGTCCATTGATCGATGACCAGCTTCACCCGCACACCGTCGCGCTGCAGGCTTAAGCGACGCGGCAGCGATGCCCCTAGCGCTGTGTTGCCATAGCGCGCGTAGTCCGAAATCTGGATCTGCCAGCCGCCCTGCTCTATGGCCAGCAGGCTCAGCCCGTCGACGCTTAAGGTCTCGGCGGCGGCGCTGGCCGGATCGGGTACGCCCAGCAACCAGTAACGCAGGCTCTGCAGCGGTGGTTCGAAACCCAGCCGGCGGGTCAGTTCGTCACGCGCTGATGCACCGGCATAGCGTTGGCCCTGACCGGCCTCGACCTGCAGGCCTTGCGCATCGTTGACCACATGGGCCGCACCGAAGCCCAGCGGTGCGCGCAAGTCCAGCGTGCTGCGTTCGCCCTGCTGGGTCCACGCCAGGCTGACGTTAAAACCCTCGCTGCCGACGGCAGCGGCCACCCGCGCCTCAAGACTGAAAGTGGGCAGCGACTGCAAGCCGGCACGGCGCTGCTCGTAAGGCAGCGCAGCCGAGGGCGCCGCCGGCGGACGGGTGACGCAGGCGCTTAAAGCCAAGGCCGCCAGCAGCAGCAGCGCAGCACGCATGCCTGCGCTCCTAGCGGCTCTTTTTGGCGGCTGGGGCAGCGGTCAGCCGGTCCCGCGTGGCCAGGACCAGAGCATTGACGGGGTCACGGTTCAGCGCCTGTGCCCAGACGTAATGGGCGCGGCCTTCATCGCCCTTCTTCCACAGCACTTCGCCGAAGTGCGCGCCGATCTCGGGGTCGCGGCCATTGCGCCAGGCCTGCTCGAGCACCGGCACGGCCTGCGCCAGGCGCCCGCGACGGTAGTGAATCCAGCCCAAGCTGTCTTGGATGGCCGGGTTATCCGGCGACACGGCCAAGGCCTGACGGATCAGTTGCTCGGCCCGGTCGAGGCGCTGCGCGTTATCGGCCAGCGTATAGCCCAGCGCATTGGCCACGTTGGGATCGCCCGGCCGCTCTTGCAACTGCGCTTCGAACGCCGTCACGGCTTCGCGATGCCGGCCGGCCCGTTCGAGCATGGTGGCGCGCTGATAAGCCAAGGTCGGGTGCGCCGGGTATTTACGCAGCGCGGCATCCAGGTCGGCCACCGCCGCGGCTGCATCACCCTTGCTGGCCCGCAGATGCGAACGCGCCACGAGGGCTTCGATGGCATTGTCGGGATGCGCCTCGATATACAGGTCGAGCAACTCTAAGGCCTTGGCCTCCTGACCTTGCAGCAGCAACACGCGCGCCGCGCCGTTGTCGGCCACCAGTCCCATGCCCGACTCGGCCAGCAGCGCATAACCACGCAGCGCGCGGGTCAGATCACCGCGACGCTCGGCCAGTTGCGACAGCGCCAGCATGGCCATGCCCGAACTGCCGCGTTGCGCCAGCAGGCTGGTAAAGCGTTTTTCGGCCTCGGCTTCATCACCTTGCTCGAGTGCCTGCCCGCCCAGACGACGGTCGGCCGCGACGGTGTAACGGGCATCCTCGCGCAGGCGCAGCAGCTCGGTGCGCGCCTGTTCGCCGCGGTCGGCGCTGGCCAGCAGATCGGCCACCAGAAACACATCGTCGTCACTCAACTGCTCTTGCACGGCGCGCACGCTGGCCAGTGCCGCATCGGTCTCACCCAGCAGCGCACGGGCACGGGCGGCCAGCAGCGTGGCCTGCAACATCTGCGGCTCGATGGTCAGCGCGCGCTCGGCCAACTGCACGGCGCGGCGCAGGTCATAGGCATGCAGCGCCAGCGTGCCGGCGGCCATGACCACTTCGGCATTGCTGTTGTCGTTGAGAATGACGTCCGCAAAGATGCCATGCACAGCCGTTGACTCGGACTCGCCCTCGAGCAATTGCGCGAAGCGGCCGGGGTCTTGATTGCCTGCGGTCGGCGAATCGTGCCAAGCACTCAGTGCCTGACGGGCTTGATCCAAGCGATAGAGCTTCAGCGCGATCAGGGTGCGCGCCAGTGCGGCATCGCCGGCCCTGGGGGCCAGCGCTTGCCAACGATTGCCGGCGGCTTGAGCTGTGGCCAGTTGCTGGCAGCCCAGACCCACTTGCGTGGCATGCGAGGCCAGACTGACATCGGCTGAGGCCAGCGTGGCTTTGAGATAGGCCTCGGCGCCTTCGCGGCACTTGCCCTGTTGCAAAGCCAATTCGGCCACGACCACTGCCGGGTCGTTACGCCACGCCGGCGGTGCAGCCCGTTCGGCGGCGACCACCGGCAGCGCCGGCAGCAGCAGTAATGACAACAGCGACAGGGCGGCAAACGCCCGATGGAAGCGGGTTTGAGGCATCATGCGGCCGACTATATGCCTAACCCTCGCAGCCGTCCCGCTTGAAAACCTCGCTACGCACCAAACTTGAAAAGACTGCCGACCGCTACGAAGAAGTCGGTCACCTGCTGGGTGATCCGTCCATCGCCGGCGGCTCAACGAAGTTTCGCGAACTGTCGATGGAATACGCGAAGCTTGAAGCTGTGGCGCTAGGCTTCGGCGCCCACTGCGCCTTGGAAGGCGAACTGCGCACCGCGCAGGAATGGGCTGCGGACAGTGACCCGGAAATGCGCGCGATGGGCGAGGACGAACAGCGCCGCTTGCTGCCGCTGCTGGAGGCCGGCGAGCGGCAACTGGGCTTGCTGCTGGTGCCGGTCGACCCGCGTGATGAGCGCAACATCTATCTGGAAGTGCGCGCCGGCACCGGCGGTGACGAGGCGGCCATCTTTGCCGGCGACCTGCAGCGCATGTATGTGCGCTATGCCGAAAACCGGGGCTGGCAGGTCGAGCTACTGAGCGAGAACATCGGCGAGCACGGCGGCTATAAAGAAGTGATCAGCCGCGTGGTCGGGCGAGGTGCGTTTTCGGCCTTCAAGTTTGAGGCCGGCACACATCGTGTGCAGCGCGTGCCGGCCACCGAGGCACAGGGTCGCATCCACACCTCGGCCTGCACGGTGGCCATCCTGCCCGAGGAAGATGAGATCGACAGCATCGACATCAACCCGGCGGATCTGCGCGTGGATACCTTCCGCGCCTCGGGCGCCGGCGGTCAGCACGTCAACAAAACCGACTCGGCGATCCGCATCACGCATATTCCGACCGGCGTGGTGGTCGAGTGTCAGGACGAACGCTCGCAGCACAAAAACCGCTCGCGTGCGATGTCGCTGCTGAAGGCGCGCCTGCTGGCCGCTGAGCGCGAGAAGCAACAGTCGGCGCAGGCGCAATCACGCAAGTTGCAGGTGGGCAGCGGCGATCGCTCGGAGCGCATCCGCACCTACAACTTTCCGCAGGGCCGCATCACCGACCACCGCATCAACCTGACGCTGTACAAGCTGGCCGAGGTGATGAACGGCGGGCTCACGGAACTGCTGGAAGCGCTGCAGACCGAGCATCAGGCCGAAGAGCTGGCGGCTCAGGTCGGCGAATGACCACCAGCGGTCAGCACTGCGCGGCAGCTGACCAGCACAGCACTGACGTAGATGACCGGCAGCGACAACAGCGCGGTAAACACCACCTGCGAGATGAGTACACCGGTTTGTGCGCCCGCGTGCCCCGCGACCACCATAACCACGCCATAGAACACGCCGTTGAGCATCACGAACACCAGCACGCCGGCCAGCACCGACAGCCAGGTCAGGGTCATGGGCCACAGATGGCCGCGGGTCAATTGAACACTGCGGCGACAGGCGGCCAGCGGGCCACCCTGCTCGAGCACCGCCGCAAGCCAGGCCAGCGACAAGGCCACCAGCGGCAGCAGCAAGGGGGACAACAGCCCATAGAGTGCGGCGGTCAGCAGTGCCGTGGGCAAGCTGCGCAGGCTGCGGCCCACGACAGCCCACAACGACACGCGCTGCCCCTCGACCAAGGCCTGCTGACGCAGCGCCACGGCGGCATAACAGACCAGCATCAGCAGGACCGTGGCGAGGTACAGCGACCACCAGCCGGCGCCATGCTGCAGACCGCGGCCCTCCCCGTTGCGTGTGGCCAATGCACCCGGTGCACCGCTGACCACCACACCCAGCAGTGCCAGCGGCAGACACTGCGGCCAACTGAGCAAAAACAGCCGGCCAGCAGCGCGCAACACCTCCCCTGCCTGCAGGCGCCGCGGCGGTACCCAGCGCCTTGCGGGGGCTTCTAACATGACACCAGACGACGCAGCAGTAGGATCGGGCACGGCAGTCTCCGCAGATAAGCCGGTCAATTTAACAGACCCGCCGACACTCACCGGCTTGTTGCAGCGAGCCCAGGCTCAGGGCCTGTCACGGCTGGATGCGCAACTGCTGCTGTCGCGGGCCACCGGGCTGACACGCACCGGGCTTTTGGCTGACGGAGAACAGCCGGTCGCCGCGGCAGCGCAGCAGCAGTTCGAGCACGAATGCCTGCGCCGTCTGCAGGGCGAACCGCTGGCCTACATCGAAGGCCATAAAGAGTTCTGGTCGCTGGACCTGACGGTCAACAGCGCCGTGCTGGTGCCCCGCCCGGAAACCGAACTGCTGGTCGAACGCACGCTGGCGCTGTTGCCACCGCAGCCGCTACTGGTGGCGGACCTGGGCACTGGCAGCGGCGCGATCGCGCTGGCTTTGGCCCATGAGCGTCCGCACTGGTCGGTGCTGGGCGTCGACCGCTCGACCGCAGCGCTGAACGTCGCCCGAGGCAATGCGCAGCGGCTGGCGCTGGGCAACGTGGACTGGCGCTGCGGCCACTGGTGCGAGCCGCTGGCCGGCAGCCTGTATGACGCCATCGTCAGCAACCCGCCCTATGTCGCGGCCGATGACCCGGCCCTGGCGGCGCTGCGCCACGAGCCGCTGTCGGCGCTGGCCGCCAGCGACGACGGTTATGGTGACCTGTTGGCGATCATCGACCAGGCCCGGCAACACCTGCAGCCCGGTGGCTGGCTGCTGCTGGAACACGGCACCAGCCAGGCCGATCGTCTGGCCGAGGCGCTTGTCGCTGCCGGCTACGCTCGCGTAGTCTGCCACCCCGATCTGGCCGGCCACCCGCGCGTCACTGAAGCCTGCTGGCCTGGCTGCTAATCCTTACACCTGTTCTCCCGGATACCCCACTCTCATGGTTCGATTTGAAACGACTCACGGCGGCTTCACCGTGAAGCTGGAGGCCGATAAGGCCCCGCTGACCGTCGCCAACTTTTTGCAGTACGTGGACGATGGCTTTTATGACGGCCTGATCTTTCACCGCGTGATACCGGGCTTCATGGTGCAAGGCGGCGGGATGACACCCGACTTCAAAGAAAAGCAGGGTCTGGCACCCATCAAAAATGAAGCCAAAAACGGCCTGCGCAACAATCGTGGCACCCTGGCCATGGCGCGCACCAACGACATCGACAGCGCCAGCTCGCAGTTTTTTATCAACCTCGCGGACAACGACTTCCTGAACCATTCGCCGGCGAGCTTCGGCTACGCCGTATTCGGCGAGGTGGTCGAGGGTATGGACACCATCGATCGCATCGCCAAAGAGCGCACCGGCACCCGCCGCGGCCACAGTGATGTGCCGGTCGGCGATGTGATGGTGCAGTCGGCGCGCCGCGTCACCGCGCAGCCCTGAGCCCATGAGCGCAGCAGGCAGCGCCAGTCGTGCCTTAGGGCGCCTGCTGCGCCGGCTGCTGCTGCTGGCCGTGTCGCTGGTGCTGCTGAGCATCGGGCTGGTGATCGTGCTGCGCTGGGTCAATCCGCCGACCAGCGCTTTTATAGTCGAGGCCCGCTGGCAATCCTGGTTCGACAAGGACCCGCAGCCCTGGCAGCTGCGTCAGGACTGGCGCGACCTGACTGCCCTCTCGCCACAAGCGGCCATCGCTGTTGTGGCTTCCGAAGACCAGAAGTTCCCGACCCATGCAGGCTTTGACTTGCAGCAAATCCGCATCGCAATGGATGAGGCCGAACGGGGCGGACGGGTACGCGGCGCCAGCACCATCAGCCAACAGGTGGCCAAGAACCTGTTCCTGTGGTCAGGTCAAAACCTGCTGCGCAAAGGCCTGGAGGCCTATTTCACGGTGCTGATCGAGGCCCTGTGGCCTAAGCAGCGCATCCTCGAGGTGTACCTCAACTACGCGCAGTTCGGCCGTGGCATCTATGGCGTGCAAGCCGCCTCGAAGGTGTTTTTCCATCATGATGCCGCGACGCTGCAGCCGGCAGAAGCCGCGCTGCTGGCGGCCGTGTTGCCCAACCCGCTGCGATTGCGTGCTGATGCGCCCAGCGCCTATGTGCGGCGGCGGCGCGATGAGATCGTGGCGCAGATGCAAGCGCTGGGTGGACCGGCCTGGTTGCGCGGTGTCTTACCTCCGGCGCAGGCCGCTGCAGGCAAGCGCCGCTAGTTCAGCGACTGACCCGCTGTCGGCAAAGGCACCGGCGCAAACAACTGCTCGACGTCGATGACGTCAAAGCGGTAAGGCTTCTGGCAGAACTCGCAGGTGACGGTGATGGCGCCCTGCTCGGCCAGCACTTCACGCGCTTCGGTCTCGCCCAAGGAACGCAGCAACCCGCTGACGCGCTGGCGGTCGCAGCGGCAGCGGTAGCCCACAGTGGTCGCATCGAACAGCCGGATGTCGTGCTCGCCG
>CAIVTJ010000269.1 GCA_903908825.1 uncultured Pseudomonadota bacterium
TAGAAAGTACTTGGAAAGCTGCTGCCGGTACCATCGACCGGTTCTCAACATCACCGCCGGGTCGGTACGCGACTGGTCGCAGTTTTCTTCCCAGTCCTCGCGGGTCAGGGTGCCGAAATACAGCACGCCGCGGCATACGCGGCCCAAGTTGGCGAAGGCCTGCCGGGCCTCGGCGGGCTTCAGGTACTGCATGACGTCGTAGCAGATGACCACATCAAACTGCTCGCGCGTCGTCAGCTCTTGCAGGCCGCCCTGCCGCCAGCCATAGCGCTTGCACAGGTACTCGCTGACCTCATAGCCGACGTATTCGGCCTTGGGCCAGGCACGCTTGAGCGGCGCCCGCAGCAGTCCGACGCCGCAGCCGGCATCCAAAATGCGTTTGACCGGTTGGCCGACATGGTCTGCAAAGGCGGCGATCAACCGGCCGCGGGCGTTCATCTCGGCGCGCGAGGTGACCGAGGTGCGCGCATCAAAGTAAAAGCGCTGGTAATAGTCCTTATCGAAACGTTCTTTGCTGGCCACAGTCACCATCCACCTGTTTGTGAGTACCATTACGGGCCACGATCTACGGTAGAGCGCATGCCCGTCAAAACTCCCCGCGTCGGTTTCGTCAGCCTGGGCTGCCCCAAAGCACTGGTCGACTCCGAACGCATTCTTACGCAGCTGCGCCTTCGCGGCTACGACATCGCGCCAGACTACAGCTCTGCCGACGTGGTGGTGGTCAACACCTGCGGCTTCATCGACTCGGCCATCGACGAGTCCCTGCAAGCTATCGGCGAAGCCCTCGATGCCAACGGCAAGGTCATCGTCACCGGCTGCCTGGGCGCCAATCCGCAGCGCATCGTCGAGCAACATCCGCAGGTTTTGGGCATCACCGGACCGCATGCCACCGACCAAGTGCTGGCACTGATACACGAGCATCTGCCGCGGCCGCACGAGCCTTATCTTGATCTGGTGCCGGCGCAGGGCATCCGCTTAACGCCCCGCCACTATGCCTATCTGAAAATTTCCGAGGGCTGCAACAACCGCTGCAGCTTTTGCATCATCCCGCAGCTGCGCGGTGATCTGGTGTCGCGACCCATAGGCGAAGTGATGGCCGAGGCCGAGCGCCTCGTGGCCAGCGGTGTGCGTGAGCTGCTGGTCATTTCACAGGACACCAGCGCCTATGGCGTCGACCTGCGCTATGCCACCGGCACGCATCGCGGCGTCGAATATGAAACCCGCTTTGTCGATCTGGCGCGCGCCTTGGGCACGCTGGGCGTGTGGGTGCGCATGCACTATGTTTATCCGTATCCGCATGTCGACAAAGTGCTGCCCTTGATGGCTGAGGGCCGCGTGCTGCCTTACCTGGACATACCGTTCCAACATGCCAGCCCCACGGTGCTCAAGCGCATGAAGCGCCCGGCACACGCCGAAAATACGCTGCAACGCATCCACAGTTGGCGGCAGCAAGTGCCCGGACTGGTACTGCGCTCCACGTTTATCGTCGGCTTTCCCGGTGAGACCGATGCCGAATTCCAAGAGCTTTTGGTTTGGTTAGACGAAGCACAACTGGATCGCGTTGGCTGCTTCAAATATTCACCGGTCGAGGGCGCTACCGCCAACGGCGTCGGCGAGCCTGTGCCCGACGAGGTCATGCAACAGCGCTATGAGGCCTTCATGGAGCGCGCCAGCCTTATCAGTGCAGCGCGTCTGGCCGGCAAAGTGGGCCAGACACTGCAAGTGCTGATCGATGAAGTTCAGGGCGATAAAGCCACGGCGCGCACCGCCGGTGATGCGCCCGAGATCGACGGCGTCGTGCATATCAGCGGCGCCCGTGGACTGCGCGCCGGCGAGTTCGCGCAAGTGCGCATTACCAGCGCCGACACCTATGACCTGCACGCCGTACCTGCGGCTTAGCACCACTGCATAACAACAACGGGGGACACACCATGCGCACCACACGACGCTATGCCTATGCCGCACTGCTGGCCGCCAGCCTGCTGACCGCACCCTTGCACGCAGCCGAATGGATCAACACCTGGGCCGCCTCGCCGCTGCCCAATGCGGCCACGCCCGGCCCGGGCCCGGCGCCGCTGTCACTGAGCAACCAGACCGTGCGGCAGGTGCTGCACCTCAGTGCCGGCGGCCAGCAACTGCGCATCCGCCTCAGCAACGAATATGGCGCCAAGCCGCTGCGCATCGGTGCGGCCACGGTGTCACGCGTCAAGGCCGATGGCAGCCTCGATGCCAGCAGCACGCGCACGCTGCGTTTCGGCGGCCAAGCCGATGCGCTAGTGCCTATCGCTGCGCCGCTGCTCAGCGACCCGGTCGACCTGCCGGTCGCAGCACTGTCTGATATCTCGGTCAGTGTCTGGTTCCCCGAAGACACCGGCCCCTGCACCTGCCATCAGGTCGGCTCGCA
>CAIVTJ010000270.1 GCA_903908825.1 uncultured Pseudomonadota bacterium
ACGATCACCACGACGACACCGGCCAGTTCGGTGACCGTGACGGTCAACCCGGTACTGGCCGCCAGCATTGCGCCGGATGCCAACAAGGGCCTGCGTTTGCGCGGACCGTTGGTCAGTGTGACCAACACGGCTACGGACACTTCATACACCGTGCAGCTGCGGCCGTTCTTTAATGGCGACGGCAACCACGGTACAGCGGTGGTCAAGACCACCTCGACCACGACGTATACCATCAACGGTACCTCGTACACCGGCACCGCAGGACTGACCGCGCTGGCCGGTTTGGCCGCCAATACACTGACCTCGGCTGATGGCGCTTTTGATGCCACCACCAAAGTGTTCACGGCCACGGCTGTGCTGGCGGGCAACACCATCACCGGCTCCAGCCTCGACAGCGTTGAAGGCACGGTGATTGCGCGCAGTGGCAATGTGCTGACCGTCAGTCGTGGGCTGGTGGGCGAGCACGACAAGACCGGCGTGGTGTTCAGCAAGCAGACGGCCGTGACAGTCGCCAGCACCACGGCTGTGACGCAAGAAGGCAAGACGGGTGCGGCCAACATTGCAGCCATCTCGGTCGGTCAGCACATCCATGCTTATGGCACGCTGTCTACCGACACGGCCGGCAACCGCAGCCTCGATGCCAGCAAGGGCAACGCCCGCTTGGACATCACCAGCTTGTGGGGACAGTACGTGTCCAGTGCCACCGGTGTCGTGACCCTGAACCTGCAGACGCTGGATGGTCAGCCGGCTTCGGTCTTTAACTTCGCAGGCACGGGTACCAGCACTGCGCAGGATGCCAAGGCCACGGCTTATCAGGTCTCGGTGCCTTCCGCGCTGTCGGTGGGTACGCCCAAGGCCGGTGCTGCGCTGAGGTTCATGGGCTATGTGGCACCGTTTGGTTCCGCACCGCCGAACTTTACGGCGGTCTCGTTGGCCAGCTATGAGGCCACCACAGCCAAGCTCAACATCCAGTGGGAACGCCCGGGTGTGACGGCGCCGTTTGTGGCACCGCTCAGCGCGACCAACGTGGTGCTCAGTGCGGCCACCTTGCTCAGCGCCTCAGAGCGCGAGATCGAGATCGGGCCGCAAGAGGTCAGCCTCAGCACACTGGTCAACGGCATCACGCTGGTGCCCAACACCGCAGCGACCTCGACCGGTTATGTGATCGCCCATCGCAGCACCGGCAAGTCGGACTCGTACAGCAGCTACACCGAGGCCATCACGGCGCTCAATACCGCCCTCAATGGCAAGACGGCGTTGTTGCAGGCGCAGGCCGAGGGCTTGTTTGATGCGACCACCGGCAAGCTGCAGGTCAACCGTCTGTCGGTCGTGCTCAGCGACTGACCGCCGCCCGCAGCTGTTCGCGGAACAGCGCTGCGCCGCCCATAGACGGGTGGCGCAGCGTTTTTGCTTCGATGCCCAATTCACGCAGCGAGGTCGCTGCCTGTTGGCCCACCGCCAGCACCTGCACATCACCCAGATGCTGCAGCAACTTCATGAGCACCGGTTGTCCCAAGCGCCGCTCTGCGGGCGTGGGTGTGCGGTTGGTTTGCAGCTCACCGGGCTTGTGCGGATGCCAGGCAAATGCATTCCACAGCACCGTGGTTTCGGCGATGCCCAACTCGTACAGCGCACCCCACACGGTGGTGGCCGAAGGCTCGCTCCACGGAATATGGCGGGTGGACAGTCGCTGTCCGGCTATATCGATGCGCGGGATGCTGCCCGCCATCAACAGTCGCTCGCTGGTAAAGGCCAGGCCGGTGACATGACAGCCTTGATAGCCGGGCGCTTCGCCCAACAGCAGATAACGGGCCTTGGTGTTCAGGTGCGCCCGCAAACGCTGCAGGCGCGCAGCGGGTGCATCGGCTACAGCATCGGTGCCGGGGTCGTGGTCACGCCAAGGGTTGAACACCAGCGGCCCGCAGGGCGCGGTCAGCAGGTTCAGAAAGGTTTTTAAAGCGGGCTGCGACATGGCAGCCCCATGTTACGACTGCGACAGGCTGGCCAGATAGCGCCGCCAACTGCCGAAGTGGCTGATGTCCAGCGCATCGGCCACGGCCAGTTGCTCACAGACAAAGCCGCAGACCTGACTGCCATCCTGCAGCAGCACCTTGCCTATGCCTAAGGGCGCGGGAATGCCAGCCACAAACGAACCGAACTGATCGGCGGGCACGGACCACACCTCGACATCGATGGCCACGCCATCGCTGGCAGTGCGCACCATGCCGGGCCGGTAAGGCGGGCCACCGGGCAGGGCATAGAGCTTATAGGCCGCTGCGGAGCGCGTGCTGCTGCGCAGCCACGCCTTGCGGCTGGTCAGTTGATGGTTTAACGGCAGCCCGGACAGGTGCGCGCCGCACACGGCCACGTCTATGCAGGCGGTGTGCGCGGCCCAAGGGTAAGCGTCGCTGCCAGGCACTGGCGTGGTGCTTGCCCCCAGGTGCTGCACGCTGGCCCGCTGCAGCCGTGCCGTCAGTGACAACAAGTCGCGGTCGCTGCCAGCCGTAGCGATGAGACTGGCCCCAAAGGGCAGCCCTGCCGGCGTGAATCCGCAAGGCACCGACACTGCGGCCATATCGAGCAGGTTCACAAAGTTGGTGTAGCGACCCAGCAGGCTGTTGGTGCGGATGGGGTCTGCCAGCACTTCGTCCACGCGGTAATGCGTGGCAGCGGTCGGCAGCAACAGCACGTGCACACCGGCCATCAGTGCGCTGGCCTGACGCTTGAGTTCCTGCAAACGATATTGCGCACGGAAAGCATCGGTGGCTGACGGCGCACGACCACCGCTGATGATCTGTCGCGTGACCGGCAGCAAGGCTTCGGCATCGCTGTTCAGCAAGGCTTCGACGGCCAGATAGCGTTCAGCAACCCAAGGCCCTTCATAGAGCAGTCGCGCTGTTTCCAGCAGCGGGTCAATGTTGAGCGGCACAGCGATGCCGCCCAGGGCCTGCAAGCGTTGCACGGCGCTATCGAACAGCGCTGCGTAGTCGCTGTTGCCCGCAAAATCGAGCTGCCCCGGCAGCGGCACGGCAAACCGGAACCCGTCCTGCAACGACCAACCGGCTGTACTGCTGGCGGGCAGCGGCCGCGACCACGGGTCTTGCGCGTCATAGGCGCCGGCGATATCGCCGATCGCAGCCGCATCGGCTGCAGTCAGCGCAAACACTGACACCGCATCTAAAGAACGGCAGGCCGGCACCACACCGCGCGTACTTAGGTGACCGCAGCTGGGCTTATAGCCGACCAGGTTGTTAAAGGCCGCGGGCACGCGGCCCGAGCCTGCAGTGTCGGTGCCCAGCGCAAAGCTGCACAGCCCTTGCGCCACGGCCAGTGCAGAGCCGCTGCTCGAGCCGCCGCTGATGTAGTCGGCATCAAAGCTGTTGCGCGGTATGCCATAGGGTGAGCGCACACCCACCAGTCCTGTGGCAAATTGATCGAGGTTGGTCTTACCCAAAGCAATGGCACCGGCATCCAACAGACGTTGTACGACGTAAGCCGATTCAGCCGGTTCATAGCTGAACTGCGGACAAGCGGCTGTGGTGGGCAGGCCGGCCATATCGATGTTGTCTTTGATGGCGAAGGGGATGCCATACAAGGGCAGGCTGTGCGGGTCTTGTTGCGACAAGTCGAGGGCGCGCTGCC
>CAIVTJ010000271.1 GCA_903908825.1 uncultured Pseudomonadota bacterium
AGGCGTCGAACTCAACCGCATGGGTCAGAACCTGACGCTGGCGCGCTACCCCATCCACTGGCACTTGGTCGGTGATGCACTGGGTCAGTACGTGCGCAACTCGGCGATCCACGACACCTACAACCGCTGCGTCACCGTGCATGGCACCAACGACCTGCGCGTCGAGAACAACGTCACCTACAACACCGTGGGCCACTGCTTCTTCATGGAAGACGGCATCGAACACGGTAATCAGTTTGTGCACAACCTTGGCATTCAGACCAAGTGCCACACCAGCAAGCCTTGCGATCCGACCAACCTTGCGCCGTTCGGCCCCAATGGCGGCGACAACTTTAAGACGGCCGGTCAGACCTCCAAAGACGTGTTGATCCCCTCGGACAACACCGCCTCGACTTACTGGATCACCAACCCCAACAACACCTACCGCGACAACGTGGCCGCCGGCTCTGACGCCATCGGTTTCTGGTATGGCTTGCCCGAGCACCCGACCGGTGCCTTCGAAGGCACAGAGGCCAGCAAGGCCGCGTGGCCGCGTCGCACACCGCTGCGCGAGTTCAAGGGCAACGTCTCACATTCGAACTTCGATGGTCTGATGTCTGATCGCGGCCCGCGGCCCGACGGTCAATTCCGCACCGGCGGTCACATCGGCCTGGCCAACCCGGCTGATCCGACCAGCCAGCAGGTGGCCTCGGTCATTGAAGACTTCACCAGCTATAAGAACCGCAATGGCGGTCTGTGGGCCCGCGGTGAAATGGACCTGTTCAAGAATCTGAAGATGGCCGACAACGCCATCGGCTACACGCATGCTTCGGCCAACTTCGGTAATTCCGCCTATACATCGCGCGTCGTAGACTCGCTGTTCGTGGGCGAGACCGAGAACATCGGCAACCCCAGCACGGCGTCAGAAAAGGCCTATGGACGCAGCCTGCCCGAGCCCACGCTGGCGGACTTCCCCATCCGTGGCTATGAGTTCTATGACTTCCGTCATGAGCTGGACAACGTCACCTTTGTGAACTTCAAAGACAACGCCACGCGCAAGACCGGTGCGGTCTCGTACCTGCTGTTCACCAGCTATGGCATGAGCTCTAACAACACCATACAGCGCGCGAAGTTTGTGAACGCCAAGCCGGTGTACTTCCCGCCCATCGAGCGCAAGTGGGGCAACGATGATGCCGGCAGCGGCAGTTATAAGACCGCGGTGTTCCATGATCTGGACGGGTCGGTCAGTGGCGTGGCCAATTCGTTTATCGTCATCAATGGCGGCATCGTGGGCGACGAAGGCTGCACTCCCCAGCCCACCTGGAATGCTTCGGTATGCAAGGGCGACATCGGCCGCATGACGGTGGGCGCTGTCCGCGGCGCTGGTGGTCCTGGTGCGCCTCGCGCAGCAGGCACGCCGCCTGCCCCGCTGCCGCCGGTCACGCTGACCCGCAACGGCCGGGACTTCACCATCACCGGTGAGACCAACGTGCGCGCCGGTTCAGAGTTCAAGGTGAGCACCGACCGGCCCACCTTGGCGCTGAACGTCAAAGAGATGGACACGGGCTCGTGGGTCATCTTCGAGCTGCCGGGCTTCAACGCTGCCGCGGAAGGCACCGAGCAGAGCAGCCTCGATGCACTGCGCAAGGCCAGCGCCACCTCGTACTACAAGGCCAACGGTTCGCTGTGGGTCAAGCTGGTGTCTGTCGGCGATGTGCTGGGCAGCGGCTCGGGCAAGGGCCCGGGTGGCGGCGTCACGCTGACGGCCAACCGCTGAGCGCGGCGGGCTACTTCAGCGTAGACAGATAAGCGATGACGTCGGCGCGCTGCTGCGCGTCGACGATCATGCCGGCCATGGGAGTGCCGGGTGCCTTGGCATCCGGATTGGCCAGGAACTCATTTAGCGTCTGGGCGCTCCAGATCACACCGTACTTGGTCAGGTTTTCGGTGGGGCCCAGCAGACTCTTGGTGGTGCCGGCCTTGCGCCCCACCACGCCCACCAGCAGGGGGCCCAGCTTCGCCGCGTCTTGTGACGTCACGCTATGGCAGGCGGTGCAGCCGTTGGCCGTGAACAGCTCTTTGCCTTTGTCGGCGTTGCCCTGAAGGTCGGCGGCATGAACCACGCACGTGGCTAGCAGGGCGATTAGTGCGTTCAGCGCAAGCCTTGTTGTGGGACGTGACATAGAGTGATTTTGTCACTGTCTCGGCGCAGTGCCTACAAGCAAGCGTTTGGTCACATTCAACCTAATTTGAAGACTACACATCAAACGATCTTTCGCGTGGGATGTACTGAACCTACCTTCAATGAGGCAGGCCGCCCAACCTTGGGGCTGGAGGGTGACAAACTATACCCGTTACGGGCATAGTCAGGAGGTTGATGTGACGCGCGTCCTGAAGCGAAGGGACTTTGCACGGTGGCAGTCCGGCGAACACCTTTCTGATGCCGCCTTGTGCAAGGCGGTTGAGGAGATGGACGGCGGGCTTATTGATGCGGACCTGGGTGGTCACTTGTACAAGAAGCGGGTTGCGCGTCCCGGCGGTGGCAAGCGTGGCGGCTACAGAACTTTGCTTTCAGCCCGGATGGGCAGTCGCTATGTATTTCTGCTTGGGTTCGCAAAGAACGATAAGGCCGATATCACGCAGGACGAAAAGAAGGCTCTGCAATTTGCCGGCAAAGTTTTCCTGGAGCTGACTGCAGAGGGTTTTTTGAAAGCGTTGCAGGCGGGTGTTTTGACAGAGGTACATTGTGAGCAAGATTATTAAATCCCTACGCAACAACCTGACGGCGCTCCACGACGCCGGAGCGATCAACAAAGTGACCCTGCGCGAGTTCGACGCCATTTGCGCCCCACCGGTCAGGGAGTTCAGCGCCGCGGATATCAAACGCCTCCGCGTAGCCTTGAAGTTCAGCCAACCTGTGTTCGCGCTTCACTTGCACACCACTGCGTCGACGGTGCGCAAGTGGGAACAAGGCGAAACGCATCCCACAGGGCCAGCCCTGAAATTGCTCAACGTCATCGCCAACAAAGGATTGTTGGCCATCCTCTGATGGCTGGCGCGCCTCAATCGATGTTCAATGTCCTTCATCCTTAGTGCGCTCGTTGTCGTCGCAGTAGTACTCCTGCACATCAACTTCGGGGCGGCGTTCCATGTACACCGTGTTTGAGAACGTATTCTTATAGGCCTTGGGGTCGGTGATCTGCTTGGTCACTTCTAAAATCTTGCCCTTGCCCACCACGCGGAACCGTTCGACC
>CAIVTJ010000272.1 GCA_903908825.1 uncultured Pseudomonadota bacterium
CTATGCGGTCGATGACTGCGACATGCTCATCACAGTCGGCGCACGCTTTGACGATCGTGTGGCTGGCAATCCGCCGCAGTTCGCGCCACGCGCCCGCTTCATCGCCCAACTGGATCTGGACCCGGCCGAGATCAACAAGGTCAAGCCGGTGCAGTGGAGTCATGTCGGGCAGTTGCCCGATACGCTGCGGGCGCTGACCCGCTATGGCCGGCGGCACGATGTGCAATTGCAGCTGGGTCTGTGGCACACCGAAGTGGCTGCTCTCAAGCACACCTATGCCATGAACTACGATCGTGCCAGTGAGGCTATACAGCCTTATTACGTGCTCGAAGAGATCAACCGTATCGCCGGTGGTAACGCCATCATCTCAACCGGTGTGGGCCAGCATCAGATGTGGGCCGCGCAATACTGCGACTTCCGCGAGCCGCGTTTGTGGCTGACCTCCGGCAGCATGGGCACCATGGGCTTTGGTCTGCCGGCGGCCATCGGTGCGCAGGTGGCGCACCCCGACAAGTTGGTTATCGACATCGACGGCGACGCCAGCATCCGCATGAACATCGGCGAATTAGAGACCGTCACCACCTATGACCTGCCGGTCAAAGTGGTCGTGCTCAACAACATCGGCGACGGCATGGTGCGGCAGTGGCAAAAGCTGTTCTTTGACGGTCGCATGGCGTCATCCGACAAGTCGCTGCACAAAAAAGACTTCATCAAGGCGGCGCAGGCCGATGGCTTTGCCTATGCGGTGCGTCTGGATCGCAAGGCCGATGTGCCGCGTGTGGTGGCCGAGTTCCTGGCCTTTAACGGGCCGGCTTTCCTTGAAGTCATGATCGATCCCGATGCGGGTGTCTACCCCATGGTCGGCCCCGGCCAAAGCTATGAGGGCATGATCACCGGGCCGCATATCCCGGCGCGCCGTGCCGCACCGGTCAAACGTCCTGACGCCTCGGAGATGTTTTGATACAGGCCACTCCGCCGCGTTTGCGCCGCGCTTACTACGACTGCCGCTATGGCCAGCTGCATGTGCACAACGCTATTCCGGCCGGCGGCGGTTTTGATGAGCTGACCACGCTGGTGTGCCTGCATGACCGGTCAGCCACTGGTGCGTTGTTTGCCGCTGTGCTGGCCGGCTTGGGCGCCGAGCGTTCGATCTATGCGCCCGATATGCCGGGCCATGGTCAGACCGACGGCGCCGCGGGCGCGGCCTGGGCCGAGGCGGGCGCCAATGCCATCGCAGACTTTCTCGATTCGATGCGCATCCGCCGCATCGATGTGCTGGCGCTGGGTGATGGCGCCGAAGTGGCCGCGCAACTGCTCGCCCAACGCAGCGCGGCCGTGCGTCGTTATGCGCTGCTCGATCCGCCGGCCGTCGTGCCTGCGCCGGCACCGGGTCTGGTCTTGCCGGTCAGCGCCACCGCCACGCAGTACATCGAACGCTTGCGCGGGTTCTTCGGCCCATGAGCAACGACTACATCGAGCGCATCCTCAAGGCGCGGGTCTATGACGTCGCCATCGAGTCTCCCCTGGATGCCGCGCCGCGCATCTCGGCCCGCTTGGGCAATCAGGTGTTCATCAAGCGTGAAGACCTGCAGCCGGTGTTCTCGTTCAAGTTGCGCGGTGCGTATAACAAGATCGCCAACCTTTCTGCGACGGCTGCCCAGCGCGGCGTGATCTGCGCGTCAGCCGGCAACCATGCGCAGGGCGTGGCGCTGGCCGCACAGCGGCGTGGTATTCCCGCGCTCATCGTGATGCCGGCCACAACGCCGGCCATCAAAGTCGATGCGGTGCTGGCGCTGGGTGGTGAGGTGGTATTGCACGGCGATGTGTTTGATGCCGCCTATGAGCACGCTGTGCGTCTGGCCGCCGAGCGCAACATGGTGTTCGTGCATCCCTTTGACGATCCCGATGTGATCGCCGGTCAGGGCACCATCGGCATGGAAATCCTGCGTCAGGCGCCGGGCGACATCGACGCCATTTTTGTGGCTATCGGCGGCGGCGGACTCATCGCCGGCATCGCCGCTTATGTCAAATACCTGTCGCCGCGTACGCGCATCATCGGCGTGCAGCCGGAAGATTCCGCGTCGATGTACGAGTCACTGAAAGCCGGGCATCGCGTGACGCTGGACCGGGTCGGCACTTTTGCCGACGGCGTCGCCGTGCGGCGGGTCGGCGAAGAGACCTTCCGTCTCGCGCAAAAATACGTGGACGAAGTGGTACTGGTCACCACCGACGAAATCTGCGCGGCCATTCAAGACACCTTCGAAGACACGCGTGTGGTGGCCGAGCCGTCCGGCGCGCTGGCTTTGGCCGGGCTCAAGCGCTATGTGGCGCGCACCGGTTGGCAGGGCAAGCGACTGGTCAGCATCAACTGCGGTGCCAACATGAACTTTGACCGCTTGCGTTACATCGCCGAGCGGGCCGATCTCGGTGGCGGACACGAGGCCTTGCTGGCCGTGCAAATTCCCGAAGAGCGCGGCAGCTTTCTGCGGTTTTGCGGTGTGCTGGGCGAGCGCAACATCACCGAGTTCAACTACCGCGAACACAGCGGTGCGCCGGCGCAGTTGTTTGTCGGGCTAAACCTGACGCAAGGCACGACACAGCGTGCGGCGACTGTGCAGCACCTCACCGCTGCCGGTTATGCCGTGGTGGACATGACCGATAACGAGATGGCCAAACTGCATGTGCGCTACATGGTCGGCGGCCATGCGCCGGCCGGTGGCGCAGAGATGCTGCTGCGCTTCGAATTTCCCGAGCGCCCGGGTGCGCTGCTGAAGTTTTTGCAGGCGGTGGGCACGCGCTGGAACATCAGCCTGTTTCACTACCGCAATCACGGCTCGGACTGCGGCCGCGTGTTGGCCGGCATACAGGTGCCCGAAACCGAGCGCCGCGATTTCTTAGATCATCTGGCGCTGCTGCGTTATCCGTTTGTCGACGAGACCGCCAACAGCGCCTATCGCATGTTTCTGGGTAGCTAGCTCAGCGCGGCTTTTCGAACAG
>CAIVTJ010000273.1 GCA_903908825.1 uncultured Pseudomonadota bacterium
ATATCGATGGCATCGGGGCTGGTGCCGATGATGGGTGCACCCGCGGCTTCGAGCGCGCGGCACAGCTTGAGCGGCGTCTGTCCGCCGTACTGCACGATGACGCCTTCGGGCTTTTCTTTGGCGATGACTTCCAAAACATCTTCGAGGGTCAACGGCTCGAAATAGAGACGATCAGAGGTGTCGTAGTCGGTGGACACGGTCTCGGGGTTGCAATTGACCATGATGGTCTCAAAACCATCGGCGCGCAGCGCCAGCGAGGCATGCACGCAGCAATAGTCAAACTCGATGCCCTGACCAATGCGATTGGGGCCGCCACCCAGAATCATGATCTTGCGGCGCGTTGTGGGCGCAGCCTCGCACTCTTCTTCGTAAGTGCTGTACAGATAGGCGGTGGACGTGGCGAACTCGGCCGCGCAGGTATCGACGCGCTTGTAGACCGGCCGCACACCCTGCGCATGGCGCAGCTCGCGTATGGCCTGTTCGCGCTGGCCGGTGAGCAGTGCCAGATGACTGTCGGCAAAACCCTTACGCTTGAGCTGCCGCATGCGCTCGGCATCAAGGCCCGGCAAGGCCGCAGCCTGCACCGCCAGCTCTTCACGCACCAGGTCTTCGATCTGCGCGAGGAACCACGGATCGATATAGCTGAGTTCATGAATGCGCTGCGCCGACCAACCGGCACGGAAGGCATCGGCCACGAACAACAAACGGTTGGGACCTGGCGAGCGCAGCTCATAAGCCAGTTGCGCAGAGGCGTCATCGTCGAGCGGCAACACCAACTGTGCGTTGAGACCATCGAGGCCTGTTTCCAGGCCACGCAATGCTTTTTGCAGCGACTCCTGGAAAGTGCGACCGATGGCCATGACCTCGCCCACAGACTTCATCTGCGTGGTCAGGCGCGTGTTGGCACCCGGGAATGTCTCGCAGGTACCGCGCGGCACCTTGGTGACCACGTAATCGATGGCCGGTTCGAACGAGGCCGGCGTACGGCCACCGGTGATGTCGTTGCGCAGTTCATCGAGCGTATAGCCCACGGCCAGCTTGGCGGCGATCTTGGCGATGGGAAAGCCCGTGGCTTTAGAGGCCAGCGCCGATGAACGCGACACGCGCGGATTCATTTTGATGACCAGCAAGCGGCCATCAGCCGGATTGACCGCGAACTGCACGTTCGAGCCGCCGGTTTCAATGCCGATCTTGCGCAGCACCGCGATGGAAGCATCGCGCATGCGCTGGTATTCCTTGTCGGTCAGCGTCTGCGCCGGTGCGACGGTGATCGAGTCACCGGTGTGCACGCCCATGGGGTCGAGGTTTTCGATAGAGCAGACGATGATGCAGTTGTCGCGGCGATCGCGCACGACCTCCATCTCGAACTCTTTCCAGCCCAGCACGGACTCTTCGAGCAGCACTTCGGTGGTGGGTGAAGCATCGAGCCCGCGCGCGACGATGGCCTCAAACTCTTCGCGGTTATAGGCGATGCCACCGCCGCTGCCACCCATGGTGAACGACGGCCGGATAACCACCGGATAGCCCAATTGCAACTGCCCAGCGTAGGCCTCTTCCATGGTGTGCGCGATAAACGCGCGCGGGGTCTCAAGACCGATGTCGGTCATCGCATGGCGGAACTTCTCGCGGTCCTCGGCCATGTCGATGGCCTCGCGCGAGGCTGCGATGAGCTCGACGCCATAGCGCTCGAGTACGCCTTCACGCACCAGATCGAGTGCAGTGTTGAGCGCAGTCTGACCACCCATGGTGGGCAGCAACGCATCGGGGCGTTCTTTCTGGATGAGGCTGGCCACGGTGCGCCAGTTGACCGGCTCGATGTAGATGGCATCGGCCATCTCGGGGTCGGTCATGATGGTGGCGGGGTTGGAGTTGACCAGGATGACCCGGTAGCCCTCCTCGCGCAGTGCCTTGCAGGCCTGAGCGCCGGAGTAATCAAACTCGCAGGCCTGTCCGATGACGATGGGCCCGGCACCGATGATGAGAATGCTTTGGATGTCTGTGCGACGCGGCATGGTTCAGGTATCCGTGCCGCGCGGCTGATCGAGGCCGTAGTGCTGCGAACGGCTGGCCGCCTGCATACGCTCGACCATGGCGGCGATAAATTGATCGAATAAGGGCAGCAGATCATGCGGACCGGGACTGGCTTCCGGGTGACCCTGGAAGCTGAACGCAGGCCTGTCGAGCAAGCGCATACCCTGCAATGAGCCATCGAACAACGACAGGTGCGTGACTTCGACATTGGCGGGCAAAGAAGCCGGATCGACCGCAAAACCGTGGTTCTGGCTGGTGATAAACACCCTACCGCTGCGCAGGTCTTGCACCGGATGGTTAGCGCCGTGATGACCGAACTTCATTTTGAGCGTGCGACCACCGGCGGCAAGGCCGAGCAACTGGTGACCGAGGCAGATGCCGAACACGGGCAAACGCACATCGAGGATCTGCCGGATGGCGGTAATGGCGTAATCGCAAGGCTCGGGGTCGCCGGGGCCGTTGGAGAGGA
>CAIVTJ010000274.1 GCA_903908825.1 uncultured Pseudomonadota bacterium
CCACATCTGCATTCCGTTGGGGCCTTGGATGCCGTAGTGGTACTGACCCCCGACACGAAAATCCATGTTCGTGTGGATGGACTCAAAGCCATCCGGGCTGAGCCAACGCGCCAAATGCTGCGGTTGGGTGTTCACGTCAAAGACCATCTGGCGCGGTGCGTCAAAAGCTCGCGAGAGGATGAGGGGTGCAGGTATGGCCATGAGCGAGGTCCTTCAGAATATCTTGCGTACTGTCAGGGCTGCGGTGCGTCCAGCGGGATCCAGATAGCCAGCCTGAAATGCCTGCGGCACCAGACCCGCCACATTCTTGATGACTTGTCGCTCCTTGAACAGGTTCTGTACAGCAAACGTGACGGGCAGATCGAGGTTTTCGTGCACGCCATAGTGCAGACCGCCACTGGAAGTGGGGGGACGTCGACCGGACGGGATCTCCGAACACACGTGCCTCGGTTGTTAATCCAGGAAGCGTTCGGCGTAGTCTGGTGGTGGTATCGCGCATGTTTCAGTGCGGCCAAAAAAACGATACCGGTTTCTCGCAACCCAACGATAGAGCATGTCGCGCAAGGGCGTGGGTACCAGCCAGGCTCCCAAGGCGAGACGCCATGGCCATCCCAGCGCATCGAGAACGCGCAAGATGGCGGATGTGTTTTGCCACGAACGTGCCCCATCAACCACAAGCAGCGTTTGCAGGCCGTCTACTTTCAGCCCCGCCTCAGCAAGCAGGCCCTTTCCGGTTGCACCTTGGATTGAAGCGAACCGAACGACACCTTGACGGTCGTGCCGCAGCAGAAACTGCACCCAACCGTTGCAGAGCAGGCATTGAGCATCGAAGACAACAATCACACCGGCTCCTTCTCGCTGATGGTCAGGTGACCACGATAGCTTGCCACGGTGCCAATCCGGGGCAGCGAGACTTGAATTCGGAAGTGAAGCCGGTCACTTTGCCCTGTCTCCTCCGCCTCGACCTTAGGAAGGAGCCAGAGCGGGCATCGCACGCCAAACAAGTGCAGCCCAACCAGCTGCAGCTTTAGCTGGCTTACTGCCGCGCAGAGGTCAAAAGTCAGCCGGACCGGACCGAGGTGCTCGACGAGCTGTCGAGCGTCAAGGCGTATCCGAGAGGTCATCTTCTGACCCGGGAAATGACGTATCCATGTCTCGGCCTCTGGAGCCGCGTGGAGCTCGAATCGGAAGGGGCCGTTTGTCGCCCGCCGAGGTGTTCCAAGGCAAAGCGCGACAACCCTCGCCGCGCGTGTTGAAGGCGCATCCGTGTAGACCCAACCATGAAGCTCATGCCAGCCCACCAAGGTGTGAAAGCGCCTCACCGCGAGTGGAAGGCGATTGAAACTGTCTCCCATAGCCAGCTCATACATCGAGGCAGCTCTCATGCGGCCACCTCTGCCATCTGGATGTTGAGACCTCGGGCTTCTTCTACACAGTCCTCAAGCGAACGGTAACTGACGCAGGGCATCGCGCCGGACGGTAGTCCCTCGCCTGTAGTGAGCTTTCGTATTAACAGGGTGGCGATGACGACGAAAAACATAAAAATAGAATAACGATAACTTATCGAGTTAACGACAAAGACTCTGGCGCAGTATCTGTTCGATGGCACCCGTAAAACCGCTGGCTGGGGCCGCTTAATATCAACTTCTCGGGCAGCCGGAAAGCGGGGGGATTACCGGCTGCACCTGCCGGCGGCTGAAGTACGATGTCGCCCATGCGCATCATCCTGACCGAATTTGCCCGCGCCCGGTTGTTCCCCAAGGAGCCCCGGCCCAACACCATTCGGGACATCCCGGCGGCGGACTTCGAGCGCTACCTGAACGAGCACGCACCCTTGCATGACCTGTCTGGCTACGCGCCTTTCTGCAGGCTGCATGTGCATCGCAACTGGACCTCCACCCGCTGCCTGACAGTGCCTATTACCCAAGCCAACCGGCACCTGTTGCGCTCGGGCTATGAAGCGCGTCAGCGCAGCGAGCTGCCCGTGCTGGTGCGCTGGTTCGAGGGTGTGGAGCCACCGGTGGCCAACTACCTGATCCCGATTCTGTACAGCCGCGAGCAGTTGCTGGCAGAGGACACGCCGATAGACGGTGACTGGGGCATCGTCGGCTGTCTGTACACCAGCGAGCCCGCCGAGATCCCTATGGCGCCGATTACGATGATGCGCAATGCTCTGGGTGTGCAAGAGGGGGGTTCGGGCGTGCCATTGGATAACGCGGCCTACCGCCGTAGCGTTGATTTCTGGAGCAGTCATGCGAATTGGCGCTGATCCCACTTACAAACCCACAGCCGCACCAGGCAAAGCGAGGTCTCTATGTCATCTGCCCGTTTTATCGGCTTGCTGGCGCTGCTTACCATGACCGTCAGCAGCGGGCGCGTTCACGCTGAAAGCTGGCAGGGCGTGGGCGAGATGCCCTTGGACTACCGCGCCTATGTCCGCGACTTCAACAGTGGCGATGACCGCGGACTGGTCGAGAAGTACTTCACGACCGACACGCAGATGATCAGCGGCAGTGGTGTGCGCGAAGGGCACAAAGGCATGAACGAGTTTCTGGCCTGGGCGCACGATGGCGTCCGCGAGATCGTGCGTCCCCAAGTGGTGATGTGGGATAAGGACCACATCTTTGCCGAGATCGACATGGACTTCGTGGCTTCGAAGCCGCGACCCGATTTCACCTTCGGCGCTCTGCAGCCGGGCGACATCATGACGGTGAAGTTCTTCGCCGCCTACACGGTGGTCAACGGCAAGATCAAGACGCTCAAGACCATGACCTGGAAGCCCGAGACCGGTGTGACCAAAGCACCCAAGCTCGGTAGCCATGCCGGACAGCGTGCGGCCTTCCTCGCCTATACCCGTGCGTTCTCCGGCGCGCTGCCCGATCAGTATTCGAGCTTTTATACCGACGATGTGAAACTGCAGCTGAGCTCAGTGGGCAATCTTGATGGCAAGAAAGCCATCGTTGATTACTACAC
>CAIVTJ010000275.1 GCA_903908825.1 uncultured Pseudomonadota bacterium
CGGACCCGACAACCGATGCCAGCTACACCTCTCTCGATTACGCGTGGTTCTTGGCAGCCGGCACGCCATACATCTATGAAAGCGGGGGCACCACCGGCACCGCTTACGGGACATATACGCTCAACACCGTGTTCTCGGTGACTTGGGACGGCCAGACAATCCGATATTTGAAGGATGGTGTTGTCCAGCGCAGCATTGCGGCCACGCCTTCCAAGCTGTATTTGGACACGGCCTTTAACACGGTGGGCGGCGGCCTGAAGAACCTGAGCTTTGGTCCAATGGGCTCCGCTGGCAGCAATGGCACCAATGGTGCGAACGCGAAGCTGTTGTACGTCATCAGCGACCGCCAGATCGTCACCTATGACGGCACGGGCGCGGCCTCACCCAATGTGCAGACCACGACCGTCAGTGTCGTGGCGCAAAACTTATCCAGCACCACCCTGACGGTCGCGATGACCGACAGCGCTGGCACCGCGATTAACGCCAACACCTACCTGAGCGGCACCGGCATTGTGGCGTCCGGTAACACGTTCACGATGACCGGCACGTCTGTGACTATGACGCAGTCGGCATTCAGCACTGCCCGAGGCAGCACACCCGGCGTCATCATCACCGTGTCGCATGCAGACGGCGTGAGCGACAAGGTGAGCATCGTTAAGGCTCAGGACGGTGCGGCTGGCTCAAACGGCACAAACGGCACGAACGGTGCCAACGGGCTCAACACTGCGGTCATCTACGCATACCAGCGCGCAGCCAGCGCGCCCACTTTGCCGTCTGCGACGACTACCTACACTTTTTCCACTGCGGCCCTAACCGGCCTCAACAACGGCTGGACCACGACAATACCGACCGGCACAGCGCCGGTGTATGTCACCGTCGCCACGGCCAGCGGTACGGGCACAACCGACACCATCGCGGCCGCCGAGTGGGCGTCTGCGGTTGTGCTGGCGCAAAACGGAACGGATGGCACAAATGGCAGCAACGGGAGCAATGGCTCGAACGGCAGCAACGGCCTGAATGTCGCCACGGTCTACATCTACCAGCGCTCCGCCAGTGCGCCGTCATTACCGTCTGTCACTACGACCTACACCTTTGCTGCAGCTTCTCTCAGCGGCCTGAATAACGGCTGGGGCGTGACCATACCGACCGGTACCGATCCGATCTGGGTCAGTACCGCCACGGCATCGGCCAACGCCACCACCGACACCATTGGGTCTGGCGAATGGGCGGCGGTCTCGGTGCTTGCGCAAAATGGTGCCAACGGCTCAAACGGTACGAACGGCACGTCCACCTTCCTGGCCACGATCTATCAGCAAGCCGCCAGCGCGCCATCTGCTCCAAGCGGCGGCAGCTACAACTTCAACAGCAGTACACTCACTGCGCCGACAGGCTGGTCCACCGCGCTGCCAACGGTCAGCTCGACTAATTACACCTACGCCACGCAGCTGCTGTTTAGCACCACAACACCTGCGACCACGGTCACCGGTGGCACGTGGGGTACGCCAGTCGCCATCGCCGGTGGCCCAGTGTCCACCTTTACGGCGTCTATCAGCGGTTACAGCGGCAACGTGTTTACCGGTGCCCCGCGCAATCTCGGCTCTCGTACCGTCACAGTCACGGGCGGCACAAGCCCTTTTGTGTATCAGTGGGAGCTGATCGACGATGTGTGGACGGACAACACATCGGCCCCTGAGTGGTATTTCAACGGAGTGACCACCAACAGCAGCGCCACGCTCTACGTCCAGTGCACCTCAACCAACAATCTGACCGGCACTCTGCGCTGCACCGTCATTGACGCCACAGGGCGCACCGCAATTGCTTCTGCAACTGTCAACGTGACCATAGCCTAACCCCATGCAGCACTACGTTATAAAAACCGCTGCGGGTGAGATTGTTCGCATCGAGCAACTGACAGACCCACCGGACAACCTGGAGTCTGGCGAGACGGTGACGCTGCTGCCGTCCGACCAAACACCGGCGCAAGTCATGCGCGCATCTCGTCCGCTGGCCCAGATCAAAGCCGAACGCGTGCGGCAAATCAAAACCGCGCGAGATGCTGCCATCTACGGCACGTTTGTTTGGGATGACTCTGTATTTGATGCAGACCAAGTGTCACAGACCCGCATCTTGGGCCTGAAAGTGGCCAGCACCAATGTCAACTATGCCCCCATCGCTTGGCGTCTAGCAGACAACAGTTGGCGACAGCTTTCGGCGGCGGACGCTGGCGGCGTGTGGGATGCGCTGCAAGCTCATGTGTCCGGACATTTCCACACTTTCGCGGCTCGCGAGGCCGCAATCATGATCGCCACTTCCATTGCTGCAGTTGACGCAGTGACTTGGGCGTGAAGTCGCCCCCTCACTTAACACCACCGGTTGAAGGCGACCTATTTATGACAGACATCGACCCGATCAAGTTTGGCGCTTTAGTACAGCAGGTTGCGACGCTGCAAGAGCAGATGACCGAGATGCGCGCTGACATGAAGGAGATGTTGGCGTTGGCAAACAAGGGCCGGGGCGGCTTCTGGATGGGCATGAGCATCGCTGCTGGCGCTGGGTCGGTGGTGACGTGGATTGGGAGCCACATCCGATGAACGATATGCAGTTGAGTGCACATTTCAGTTTGCGTGAGATGCTGTTCTCTGAGACCGCTTCGCGCATGGGACGCGACGTGGTGCCTACCGACGAGCAAGTCGCAAATGCGACGCGGTTGTGCCAGGTTCTGCTTGAGCCAATACGCAAAGAGCTGGGCCGGCCAATCACCATCATCTCCGGCATCCGGCCTGATTGGCTCAACGCGGCCGTGGGCGGATCACCCACCAGCGCGCACATGTATGGCCGGGCTGCTGACGTACTGGTCGCGGGGATGTCGCCGGACACCTTAGCGCGCTGGATTCGCCAACGCGGGTACCCAGTTGATCAGGTCATCAGCGAGTTCGGTCGCTGGACTCACATTGCGCTGCCGGACACTGGCAAGCCGCGCAACCAATACCTGACCGCCACCAAAGTCAACGGCGCAACGCGCTACGAGGTGCTCGTATGAACATCGACTGGAAGAAGCTCGGCGCGTCTGTGGTGCAGCTGGGCCTGCCGCTTCTGGGCGCTGCCCTGCCGGTACCCGGCGGAGCTGCCATCGGTGCGGCGCTGGCTGCGGCGATTGGATCGCCATCTGCACAGCCTGACGACATCCTCGCGGCGCTGACCGGAAACGCTCAGGCGTTGCAGGCCGCGCGTGAGTTCGAGGCTACGCACACCGAGCGCATGCTGGCGCTGACCACGCAGGCCGAAGTCGAAGCACGCAAAGCCGACAGCGCGGACCTTGTGGCGGTCAATGCGACCATGCAGGCCGAAGCTGCAGCCAGCGCCAGCGAGAACTGGTGGCAGAAAGGATGGCGGCCGTTCAACGGCTACGTCATTGGGGCGGCATCGATGCTGACCGTTGGCGGCGTGCTTTGGTTGTCGTTCCTCGCGCTGTCAGGAAAGACCCGGCCGCGCTCAATGCGATACCCACGATCGTGAGCAGCATCGCCATGGTGCTGGCCATACCTGGTGCGGCCGTGGGTATCACCGCGTGGCACCGCGGAGTGATGCAGCGCATTTCTATGGAGCAGCGCAAGTGAGGTCGAAAATCCCGTCGACTTTTCAGCTATCGAGCATGACCGTGTCGGTGATCATTGTCCCGCAGGCCAAGTGGAAGGCGGCCGACTGTGTCGGATATTGGGACCCGCTGAAAGCGCAGATTGTGCTGTTAAAGCAAAACCCAGACGTGATGTGGCATACGTTTTGGCACGAGGCCGTGCACGCTGCGCTGTGCATGATGTCCTCGCCCCTGAACGATGACGAAGTGTTCGTCGATCAGCTGGGCGGGCACTTCGCGCAAATCATCAAGTCGGCGAAATAGAATGGCCGCGCATTCACTGACGCGCGAAGCAGGACTGCAAATTAAAGAGGCGCTGGAAAAGTCCGGCGGCAACTTCACCATCGCAGCCCATTCGCTCGGGATGAATCGCAACACCTTCTGCAGCCGTCATGCCTCGGCGGTGCGGCTGGGCTTCATCGAACCGCAGAATCAGCGCATCGGCCTGCCGGTGCAGCCCACAGTGGGCATTCCTGCGGCCAGCTCGACTCTGTACGACGCTGACGGCCTGGTGAAGTTGCAGTGGATCAAGACGAAAGAGGGCAGGGACCCGGCGGTCTGGGCGGAGCAGGTCAAAGAGGTGTTCGCCAACACGGCGCCCATAAAGCCGGTGGCCCTGCGGCGCCACCACTGCAACTCGCAGCTGCTGACGTGCTATCCGATTGGCGACCACCACGTCGGGATGTATTCGTGGGCCGAAGAAACCGGCAACGATTACGACATCGAGATCGCCGAGCAGTTATTGGTCAGTGCGATGCGTCATCTGGTCGAGCAGGCGCCAGCGTCTGAGCGGGCGGTAATTGCTGGCCTTGGGGATTTCTGGCACGTGGATAACACCAAGGCTGAGACCTCGCGCAGCGGTAATCATTTAGACGTGCACACTCGTTATCCAAACATGGTTCGCGCCGGCCTCAAAATGCTGCGCACCGTGATTGAGTGCGCTTTGACCAAGCACAAGCACGTGCGCGTGTTGTGTGCTGTGGGTAACCACGATGATATTGGGGCTATTTGGCTCTCCCAAGCACTCAACTTGCTGTACTCGGCAAACGAGCGGGTAGAGGTGGAGACCAGTCCCAGCAAGTTCCATTATGTGCGCCATGGGCGAACCCTGATAGGCTTTACCCATGGAGATACCGGCAAACCTGAAAAGCTCCACGCTGTCATGAGCGTGGATCGGGCGCAGGATTGGGGTGAGACCCGCCACCGGTACTGGCTGACCGGGCACGTCCACACGCGCAAAGTGATCGAGTTCCCCGGGGTGCTTTGGGAGACTTTCCGCGTGCTCAGCCCGAACGATGCTTGGGCGACTGCCGCCGGCTACCGGTCCGGCCGCGACATGCACTGCATCGTCTACCACAAAGAGCACGGCGAGATCAGCCGCACACGCTTTGACGTATCGATGATGCAGGAGGTGGCCGCGTGAGCCTGCCGACGGATGCTGAAGCGCGCAAGGCGCTGCCTATCTTCGACGGAGTGCTGCTGTACTTCCCCGATGCCATTGCCGAGGTGGCGCGAGTGTCCAAGGCCGGCAACGACCAGCACAACCCCGGTCAGCCTATGCACTGGGCGCGGGGCAAATCCATGGACCAGCGCAACACGGCCCTGCGGCACATGCTCGATGACGCTACTGGGACTGTGAAGGACATCGATGGCATGTACCATCTGGCCAAGGCGGCGTGGCGAGTGCTTGCGGCGCTGCAGCTGCGCATCGAGGCAGATGCTGGTGAGCGCGGCTAAATCACTGTGCCAGTTTCTGTGCGATAACCTAAGCCAGATGGTGCCTGTGCAGACCTCTTAGGCCCTGATTTACGGCCTTAAGGCCGGTCGCAGGCGGTCAATTCGCATTCGTAATGATGGGGTCGTAGGTTCGATTCCTATCTCCGGCACCAGTTTTTCAGGCACTTAAGGCTCGATCAGCGTCGGGCCTTTTTCTTGTGTGCCGGTTTTCCGCCGAGAGTTACCCGGGCTGCCGCGGCTGACAGGTGATCAGGTGCCAGGTGCGCATAGCGCTGCACCATGGCCAGCGACTTCCAACCGCCAAGCACCATGACCTCGTGCAAGCTAACGCCGGCCTGCACCGCCCAGCTGGCCCACGTGTGCCGCAAATCGTGCCACCGCAGGGGCTCCAAGCCGGCGGCGCGCACCGCGTCCTTGAAGGCCTTGCCGTTGCAGTCGCCGACGCGCTTACCGCGCCAGCTAAACACCCACGGCACACCCTCCAAGCACCGGACTCCGCGCAGCACTTCCACCGCTTCGGGTGACAGGGGTATCCCCAGAGTTCGTTTGCCTTTCATATCCGCCGCCCCGATCCATGCCCGGCCTGCATCAAGGTCGATCTGGTCCCACCGTAGCGACAACATGGCCCGCATGCGCAGGCCGGTCAGGACGGCGATCTGCGCGCAGGGTTTTAGGTGATGGGGGAGCGCATCAGTCAGCTTGCGAAACTCCATGTGTGTCAACCACCGGGGCTCTCCGCGCTCAGGCCTGAACATGGGGACTTTGGGAGCGCGGTCCAGTTCGCCCCAGTCTTCGGCACACTTCTTCAGGACTGCCCTGAGCAGGGCCATGTACCTATCGGCGGTGCTCTCAGATTGTTCGTCCGCTTTCAAGCGCCTGAGCGCCTCGACCACCTCTCGGGTGATGCTCTGCACCGTTGCGTCTGCCAGATGCTGGCTGAACCACGCGATGATTCGTCGATCCACATCCTTGGACCGCTTCGACGTTTCTCTTAGCCAGCGGGCGGCGGCGTCCTTCCACGGGTAGTCAGGTCGATGACCGAGCCGGATTTGCTCATAGGCGCGGTTGCGGGCGAATGTTTCAAACGCCTCCGCTTGGCGTCGATCTGACGTGCGAGTAGAGAGCCGAACTTCTCGCCCGTCAAGCTGGAATCGGACCCACCAGTGCGGCGAATTTGGGCGGCGAAAGAGGGACATGGGGCGCAGCTCTTGAGGTAATCCAGCAGTTCGGCTTCGAGAAATACCCAGGCTTTGCCGGGCTTGTATCCTGGCACTGTGCCGACTGCCGCCCGCTTGCGCAACGTGACTGGTGAGATACCCAGCAGCGCGGCAGCTGATTCAAGTCGCAACGTGCTCATAGCTGGGGCTGGGCCCCTGACTTGGACAGTTGCACCAACTCGCCCGGCGTAAAACGCGACGCGGCCTCACGGTCCACCGGCTTCAGGTACAGCCGAATGACCACGCCCCCGCGCGCGTCTATGCGCACCCCGGACACGGACGCGATTAAGCCCTCCCGATGACGGGCTGCCCGGCAAGCTGCACGGCAGAACTTCTGAGCCGCTCTGACGGGCTTGAACGCTTGGCCACACCCAAGGCAGGGCATGGTCGCAATGGGCACGCTGCCAGCCTCAGAACGCGTACGCAGACCCGTAAAAGTCATGACGCGACCGCCTTAATCAACTGTTGGGGCCGCGGCTGCTCGGCCTGCTTCGGGCCGGCGATGAAAGCCGACACCTGCGTGCCGGTCAGCTCCATGTACTGACACTCGACCCGAGCCGAGTCGATGATGCTGTCGGCCACCTTGCTGATCGCCTTGGCGCGGTCGATTTCCATCGGGTTCTCTTTGTCCTGCAGCGCCTCAAGCGTTGCGAACAGGTGGTTGCGCAGGTCATCAATCTTGTTTTTCACGGGCTTTTGTCCTTCGGTTGATCTGTCGAGTAATGGCACCGCGCAGCTGCACCAGATGAGTCAGTTCGGGCGGCATGATGGTGTGGAGGCTGTTGCGCTGCATCAGTTGTGCGCGCGTGAGCAGCTCTAGTGCATCGAGGGTGATCTGCTCGCGGTCGGTGCTATGGCGGCCGGCCTTAAACACCACCGCATGACCCGGCGGGATCGGGCCGTGCGCTGCGACCCACACCAGCCGGTGCACATACGACCACCTGTACGACGGCAAGACAGACCGGTCATCTGTCATCTTGCGCACCAAGTAGCCCTCGCGGACTTTCTCGGTGCCAATGGGCTGATAGTTGTGTGTCGCCCGTCCGGGCTGGAACCGCGTCGCAATTGACCGGCCGCCGGGCATGTAGTCTTTGCCCTTGTTCCAGGTCGCGCGGCCCTTTGCAAAACGAAAGTGTTTGCCGCCATCGCGCAGGTTGCTGCTGACAGCCTCAAGCATGCGTGCCCGATGCTCTGCCGTTTTGCGCAGGCCCAGCACCTTGGCCTTGCGGCTAACCGTGGCCGACTCGAATCCAAGGCGTTGTGCCAGCTCAGCAGTAGACGTGTGCTCGAACTCACTGCGCAACAGCTCAAGCTGTGCGTCAGTCCATAAATGGCGCGGCGCAATCAGGCCTCTGGACTGGGTCATGGCTTTGCCTTGTGTTCACCAACGAACAGCAGCAGCGCCAGACACATGACCCACCAGTGGTCATTAGCAGCGGCCCACAACGCGACGGCGATAAAGAGACCTGCATCGGTCATGGCTTTGCCTCTCGGGCCTTCATAACTAAATCCGCGTACATGCGCGCATCGGCCACATCACGACCATAATGTCCGCTGCTGTTTGCCAGCACTCCAACCAAAGCCTGACCCACATACCAGTCGTGCAGAGTCATGCCCTGCTCTGGCCAAATTGAATCACCGCTGGGCAAAACAAGCCCCGGCACAGGGAAAGCTGGCCCACCGTTTTTGATGTCGCTCATTGCAGCACCTCATCGATGCCAGTGCGCAGCGTGGTCAGGCTCATGCCGAGCTCGGCGGCCAGCTCGGTGTTGGTTGGCACTAAAGCGAAATCCGCAATCACCAACGGAACGTTCATTTTTTTTGCTGCCTGTCTCGCTTCGCCAATGCGGAGGTCAAGCGCACGTCGAGCGTCAATTACTTCGCGGATACGTTGCCATGCCTTGGGGGTGAGTTTCTTCCGAGTGCTCACCACAACCGCCCAGTGCGGATCACGCAATCAGGGCGCGGGGCAGGCAATGGAG
>CAIVTJ010000276.1 GCA_903908825.1 uncultured Pseudomonadota bacterium
ATGCGTTCCCGACCTTCATCTGTACTGTGGTCGGCGGCGACTGTGGTCACGTGTACGCCGTGACTGTCGCGGATCTGCTGGGCAGCCTCCTCAAGCCTGGGCGCGCCGCGCGCCACCAGCACCAGATCCACGCCCTCGGCTGCCAGAAACTGCGCTGCGGTCAAGCCCATGCCAGCGCTGGCGCCGTTTACCAAAGCCCTGCGACCGCGTATGCCCATGTCCATGGTGATTTCCCGACTCGATTGGTGTGAAACTTCGCGCACCGGCATTGCTGGCTGCTGCACAGTAATACTGCACCTTTTCCACCCGTACCCGCACGGGCTGCCAGGCCCCTACTTGGAGATGTGATCATGCGCCGAACACTGTTGCTCGCTGTCGCGCTGAGCGCGACCTGTGTGAGTGCCGCTGCGATGGCAGCGCCGCAAGGCTGGCTGGGGGCGTGGCAGGCCTCGCCCATGGCGCAGGTGGGGCAGCTCAAACCGCTTAAAAACCAGACCGTGCGGCAGCGCTTCAAGGTGTCTGTTGCCGGTTCGCAATTGCGGGTCGTGTTCTCCAATGCCTATGGCAGCAAGCCGCTGCACATCGGTGCTGCGACCGTGCTGCGCACCCGCAATGGGCAGGCCGAAGGCGCGGCATTGCCGCTGACGTTTGCTGGCGGGCCATCCATCGTGGTGCCGGCGGGCGCACCGGCCTTCAGTGATCCATTGCCTTTGGCAGTGGCTGCCGGCACTGAGTTGTCGGTCAGCTTGTACCTGCCCGATGAAACCCTGCCCGAGACCTATCACCGCGCGCTGGCGGGTCAGGATCAAGCCGCTGCAGCCAGTGCGCCCGAGGCGCAGGTCTCTGCCGAGGGCGACTACACACGCGATGCTGTCATGGCCGGTGCGCAGGCCGGCGCGCGATTGTTTGTGGCGCGCGTCGATGTGCTGCCCGCTAAGCGTGGTTCGACGGTAGTGGTGCTGGGGACCACGCGTACAGCAGGCGAGGGCCGTTGGCCCGAACTGCTGGCGCAGCGACTGCAATCGGCTGGTCGCAATGTGTCGGTGGTCAATGCGTCGATGGTGGCCAACCCGCTGACGCGCCCCTTTCCCGGTGGTGGTGAAGCAGGCTTGGCACGCTTTGATCGCGATGTGCTGTCGGTGCCCGGCATCACGCATGTGATCTTGGCCGATGCTGCTAACGACATCGGTCAGCCCGGCGGTGCGGTTATCGATGCCGCGCAGATGCCTACACTGCAGCACCTGACGGCCGCTTATCTGCAACTGACCACGCGCGCCCGTGCGGTCGGCGTCAAGGTGGTTGCTGCCACAGTCATGCCCTTTGAGGGCGTGCCGTTCGCCGGCTTCTGGTCACCGCAAAAAGAACAGCTGCGCGGTCAACTCAATGATTGGATCCGCAGCAGTGGTGCGTTTGATGCGGTCATCGACATGGATGCTCTGGTGCGCGATCCGGCCAACCCTACGCACTATCGCGAAGGCCTGCACACCGCCAACAACTTCGCGCCCAACGAGGCCGGTGAGCAGCAACTGGTGCAGGCTTTGGACCTGAAGCTGTTTC
>CAIVTJ010000277.1 GCA_903908825.1 uncultured Pseudomonadota bacterium
CGTCACCGGCCTGTTCGTCGCCATCTCGATGTGCACCGGTGGTGGTGCCTGGGACAACGCCAAGAAGTACATCGAAGAAGGTCACTACGGCGGCAAGGGTTCTGACACCCACAAGGCCGCAGTCACCGGTGACACGGTCGGCGACCCCTACAAGGACACCGCCGGCCCGGCCATCAATCCGTTGATCAAGATCATCAACATCGTGGCGCTGCTGCTGGTGCCGCTGCTGTGATGCGCGGGGCGCTGCTCGCACCCTTGCTGGCCGGTTTGCTGGTGGCCTGTGCCACCAGCAAAACACCGCAAGTGCCGGACGCGCCCGTGACCAACACGTACTGGAAGCTCGGTCGCATCGGCGCTGCTGTGGCCCATGCACCGGGCGGCCAGCAACGCGAAGCGCAGATCACGCTGCACCTGGACGGTCAGCGTTTAACGGGTTCGGGCGGTTGCAATGCACTCACCGGCCAATATGTCGTGGCGGGTAGCACGCTGACCTTTACCGGCGTCGTGGCCACGCGCAAAGCCTGTCTGGAAGGCATGGAACAGGAACAAGCGCTGCTTAGTGCGCTGAGCAAAACCGGCGGTTGGCGCATTAAAGGCGACCACCTGTGGCTGCTGGATGTCGGCGGCGATACGCTGGCCGAGTTTGACGCCGTCTATTTCTAGGCGGCCAGCGACAAGGGCCGCGGACGGCCCACTGCATAGCCCTGCATGAAGTCGATACCCATGCTGCGCGCCATCTCTAAGATCGCAGCATCTTCGACCTGCTCGGCAATCACCTTGAAGTTCAGCGTGCGCGCCAGTTTGACCATGGCCGTGACCATGGCTTGATTGACGCTGTCGCGCGCCAGGTTGCGCATGAACGAACCGTCGATCTTCAGGTAATCGATGGGCAGGTTCTTCAGGTTCGAGAACGAACCCAGGTTGCTGCCGAAATCATCTAAGGCGAACTGGCTGCCCAAGCCATGCAGCACGCCGACAAAACGGCGCGCATGGTCGATGTTGGCAACCACGGCCGCCTCGGGCAATTCGAAGCAGACCTGCGCCGGGTTCACGCCCGTGCGATCGAAACAGTCGACCACGAACTCGAGAAACTGCGCATCGATCAACGTCTGCGCCGATATGTTGATGGCCAGACTGCGCGTCGGCGGCAGATCGATCAGACCGCGACCCAGCGCCGTCAGCGTGTTCTGCACCACCCAGCGGTCGATGAGGCTCATCAGCCGGTAACGCTCGGCAGCGCGTAAAAAATCGAGTGGCGGTACTTCGCGGCCGTCGATATCGGCCAGACGCACCAGCACTTCCATGGCCGGGCCGCCTTCGTCATGGCCATACGCGGCCACAATGGGCTGACAGAACAGCCGGAACAAGTTGTCGCGGATAGCCGTCTGCAAAGTCTGCAGCCACTGGATCTCACCGCTTTGCCGCGCGACCACTTCATCGCGCGCCGAATAGACGGCAACGTGGCCGCTGCCCTGCTTCTTGGCCACGTAGCAGGCCGAATCGGCCGCGGCCAAGGCCTCTTCGAGCGTGCCACTGTCGCGGGCCAACTCGACCAAGCCCACGCTGGCGCCGATGTTGAAGATGCGGTCCTTCCAGACAAAGCGGAAGTCAGCGATGGTGCGCACCAGGTCATCGGCGATCTGCCGGCCTTTTTCCAGCGGGCAGCCGACCAGCAACAAAGCAAACTCATCGCCACCCAAGCGCGCGACGGTGTCGGAATCGCGCACCGTCTGGCGCATCAGCTTGGACACCTCGCGCAACATGCTGTCCCCGGCCAGGTGACCGCCGTTGTCGTTGACCGCCTTGAAATGGTCGAGGTCGATGTAGCACAGCACGTGCGCCACTTCACCGCGATGCGCGCTCTGCAAGCTGAGGCCCAAACGCTGCTCAAACTCTGTGCGGTTAACCAGGCCCGTCAACGCGTCATGCGTAGCCTGATAAGACATCTGCCGTGCAAGGCCGCGCACTTCGGTCACGTCATGCAACAACAGCACGACACCGGTGACTTCTTCGGCCGCGTTCTCCCGGCCGCGTATGGGTGAGGCCGACAACTCAATAGACCGCTCGCTGCCGCTGGCATGGGCGAGCAGCACAGCACGGCGCATGAGCCGGGCACCACTACCGCTGTGCAGCGCCAGATCCACCGGATCTGCCAGCAGCTTGCGGTCGGTGTCATCCACCAGACTGATGACCGCGCCCAGCGTAGCGCCGCGCAGTTCGCGCATATCAGCACCCAACAGCTGACAGGCCGCCGGGTTGGCGTAGTCGATGCGACCTGACGTATCGGTGGTCAGCAGCGCCTCGCCCAGGCAATCGAGGGTATTGCGGGCACGCGAACGCACTGATTCGGGCATGCCGCCCGACAGGGTGCGCACCGATTGGGTCGGGATGACCTCCACGCCAGTGATCAACAAGGCTGCTTGGCCCGCGAACTGTACCGCCGTGGTGGCGATCTCCAGACGCGTCATCTGTCCCTGACGACCGATCAAATCGATTTCATAGCGCTCGGGCACTTCGGCACCGAGCAGCCGCTGGCGCAGATTTTCGGCGACCGACTGCTGCTGTTCGCCCTCCACCATCTC
>CAIVTJ010000278.1 GCA_903908825.1 uncultured Pseudomonadota bacterium
ACTGATCACGCACAGCCTGGCCGAGTACGAGGCGCGCGCGCTGCATCTGGCGCAGCATCCGCAAGAACTCGCTGCGCTGCGCCAGCGCCTGATCGCCAACCGCGACAGCGGACCGCTGTTCAACACCAAAACCTTTGCGCGGCACATCGAAGCCGCCTACACACTCATGCATCAGCGGCGCGTCGATGGACTGTCGCCTGCACATTTTGACGTTTCTCCCTTTAAAGCAGGTCTTGATTCATGACAGAGCTCACCGCATCCACCGCCGGCACCCCGTTAACAGCTGAATCCGTCAACGCCCGATTTATGCAAGGCATCGCGTATCACCGCGGGGGACTGATCGATCGGGCGCAGGGTGTCTACGATGAAATTTTGTCGACGTTCCCTCAGCACTTTGGTGCACTGCATTTCGCAGGCGTTTTGGCTTTTCAGAGAGGCCAGGCGCAGCGCGCCGCTGATCTGATTAGCAAGGCCATCACCGTATTTGATGGAGATGGCTCGGCATTTTGCAACCTGGCGAATGCACAGCGTTCTTTGGGCCTGTTGGAGCAGGCGCTGAGTAGCTACACGCGTGCGATCAGCCTTTTGCCTGACCACTTTAGTTCAATATTTGGTCGGGGCTGTGCGCTCTTCAACTTAGGTCGTGCCAGCGAGGCCTTACCGGACTTTCTTCGCGCAGCGACTTTGCAGCCCAATCAGGCTGATGTACTCAGCAACCTTGGCAACTGCTATGCGGCTACCGGCCAAGGAGACGAAGCCGTTGCCCGCTATAGCGAGGCGTTAGCCGTTCAACCTAGCCATTTCGACGCGCTCTATAACCGCGCTCTATTACTGGCCACCCGTGGGCAATTTCAGGCAGCGCTGGCAGATTACGAGCGGGCATTGGCCTTACAGCCGACTCATTACGATGCGCTGGTCAATCGCGGCAATGTGCTGGTGGCCTTGCAGCGTAGTGCCGATGGGATAGCCAGCTTGCGGCAGGCCACGGAGGCAGATCCGTCGCGACTTGAGGGCTGGTACAACCTCGGCACTGCGCTGGCAGACGGCGATGATCTCGCAGGACAGTTGCAAGCCTTTCAGACAGCGCAGTCCATCAGTAAAACTGTAGATTTCGTCGCCGGTTCGGTACTGAATCTGCATATGAAGCTCTGTTCATGGCCTAACTTTCAGACAGACCTTCAAGATGTCATGACCCAGTTAACCGGCGGCTTCTTGCCCATACAGCCTTTTCCAATGCTTGCTCTGAATGATGAACCTGCCCTTCAATTGAAGACAGCACGCCGCTTCTCAGCAAAGCTCGCTGGATCAATTTCCGCGCAGCGCGCTATTGACTCGAAGCGTGCTCCCGGTCGTATCCGTATCGGCTATTTCTCAACCCATCATTGCAGCCATGCCGTAGCCGCTCAAATGGCAGGCCTTTATGAGGCTCATGACAAGAAACGTTTTGAAGTCTTTGCCTACTCGCTAAAAAGCGCCGGACAAGACGACCTGCATCACAGGCTGATCGCTGCCTTTGATCACTACACAGACTTATCCACTTTGAGTGACGCGCAGGCCATAGAGCGGGTATCTGCCGACCAGCTGGACATCGCCGTCGACCTTAATGGCTACACCAGCAGCTTCCGCAGCGGATTGTTTGCCTTAGGCTGCGCCCCGGTGCAGGTGGCCTATCTGGGTTACCCCGGCACCACCGGTGCGCCCTACATGGACTACCTTATGGCCGACCGCGTGGTGATCCCCGAGCACAGCCGGCAACACTACAGCGAACAAATCGTATATCTGCCCGACAGCTTCATGGTCAACGACAATACGCGCGTGCGCAGCGAGCGGCAGTTCACTCGTGCCGAACTGGGCCTACCCGAGCAGGGCTTTGTGTTC
>CAIVTJ010000279.1 GCA_903908825.1 uncultured Pseudomonadota bacterium
GGCATGAACTGCTGCTTGATGGTGTCGGAACCCGACGCAGCGATGGCCTCTACAGCGCCGCGCGCCAGTGAGGTGCCCAAGTAAAAAGCCATGTTGGAGGCGAAGAAGATTTCTTCGACTGCCGAATTGAGCAGCTGCGGCATGCCCTGGCCGCCATCTTCGGTGGCCACGGACAGTTGGGTCCAACCACCGGCGATGTAGTCGGCATAGGCCTGCTTGAAGCCCGCCGGCACTTGCACCCCATCGGCGTGCCAACGGGCACCCTCAAGGTCGCCGCTCTTATTGAGGGGAGCCAGCACCTGCTCACCGAACTTGGCCGCCTCGTCGAGGATGGTGTCGGCCAATTCACCCGAGTAGTCCACGTCTGCGAACCAGGCGGCCAGTTGCGCATCGGCCAGCAGCTCGTGCAGGACAAATTGCATGTCGCGTAGAGGGGCTCGATACATGGCAGTTGCCTCGCAATTATGAAACGGTGTGGCGTGATCCTTGAGTGTAGCAGTGCTGCGTGGATGTCAGGCGGCGGCCATGGCAGGAACAGCGTTGGCGCGTATAAATTCGATGAAGCTGCGTACCACCGGTTGCTCGGCCCGATCCGGCGGGCTGAGCGCTTGTAATTCGATACGCTCGAGCACTTGCCACTCTGGCATAACGCGCACCAGGCGGCGCGTGGCAAAGCCGTTGCGGCACATGAACTCGGGCAACACGCCTATGCCTAAGCCTGCGGCCACGGCTGCATGCAGACTGACCGGGTCGGCAGTGCTGAGCCGCGGTGTGCAGCGCACCTCGACGGTGCCGCCGCCCTTGGCCAGACGCAGCGTGGGCTGCTTTTCGGCGGTGGCCCACAGCAAGGCATAGGAGGCCAGCTCGCTGGGTGCGCGCAGCACGCGACCGGCCAGATAAGTGGGGCTGGCGCACAGCACCAGCGGCGGTTTGGCCAGCGGCACGACCACATGACCGGCCATGCCCTGCCCATCGCTGCGCAACTGCACATCGAAATTGTCGGCGCCGTCTTCGCCGCTGTTGAGCACACGCAGCACGACGTCGGGATAGCGCTCTAAGAAACGCGGCACCAGCGGTGCGGCCAGCACCCGGCCATAGCCTTGGTCCAAGCTCACGCGCAGCGAGGTGCCCGCGGCCACCGGCACCAATGCGGCTTGGGCAGCTTCGATCTCGATGGCCATGCGCTGACAGTGCGCGAGGATGGCGCGACCGGCTTCGGTGATGTGGATGCGGCGTGTGGTGCGCTCTAGCACCCGCTGACCCAGCGCGCGCTCGAGTGCGCTGATGGCGCGACTGATCTGCACCTTGGGCACACCCAGCACCCGCGCTGCAGCAGTGAAGCCGTTGTGTTCTACGACCAGCGAGAACACAACCATGTAATCGGCGATAAGGCGTCTGGGCATATTAGGTGTCCATTACCAGGTGTACTTGACCTTGTAGCGCAGCTTGGTTTGACCGTCTGCTGCCACTTTGACCGGGAACACCAAGGTGCGTGCATCGGGACGTTGCGGCGCCACCGTGGCGCTGACCAGCGTTGCCGCATTGCTGCGGAACAAACTTTCGCGAACCTGCACTTCGATGGCCTCTGTCTTGTGGTTACGCAGCTCTATTTCTATTTCTTCTTCCAACCAACGTGCTTTGGTGTCTTGGGTGTACCCCACTTGGCGGCGTTGACCCACGACATCGAAGGCAGAGCCTAATTTAACCTTAACTGTTTCGTCTTTGGGTGTATGACTGATGACATCTTCACCGATGAACTCTAAAGCCCCATCGGCGGCATCTAACCTCGACACGCGTATGCGTCCGGCAGGCAGCGGCACACCCAGGCCCGAGGCCTTGTCATTGCGCAGCACCAGGAAACTATCGACCCGTGCAGCCATGCGTGCGCCCTGTTCACGCTCGAGCAGCGGCGCAGGCCCGCCATACAGGCCCGCGGTCGGCGCATAGACAAACAAACGCTGCGCCGGGATGCGCCGCGTCTGATCAAAGAGCTCGAGCTGCTTGGTTGAATTGGCTGGCAGCGTTGTACGCCGGCCCAGCGTGTAGAGATGGAACTCGTCAAACGATTGCTCGGTAAAGCCCGTGTCTTCCTGGACCATCTGCGGGGCTGCAGCCATAGTCATCAGGCGCGGCACGGCAGGCGTTGCCGCGCGATGCACATCACCGGCCACCAGCTTCAGGCGTGCATCGGTAAA
>CAIVTJ010000280.1 GCA_903908825.1 uncultured Pseudomonadota bacterium
ACTGATCACGCACAGCCTGGCCGAGTACGAGGCGCGCGCGCTGCATCTGGCGCAGCATCCGCAAGAACTCGCTGCGCTGCGCCAGCGCCTGATCGCCAACCGCGACAGCGGACCGCTGTTCAACACCAAAACCTTTGCGCGCCGCATCGAAGCTGCCTACACACTCATGCATCAGCGGCGTGTCGATGGACTGCCGCCAGTGCATCTGGACATCAAGGACTGATCAGCGTGTCAGGGCAAGCAGACCGTTTTTCGCAAGGCTTGATGCTGCACCAGCAGGGGCAGCTTGAGGCTGCGCGCGAACAGTATCTGCAAGCCTTGGCAGCGACTCCTCAGCATTTTGATGCCCTGCATCTGCTCGGTGTGATTGCGCATCAACAGGAACAGTCTGCCGAAGCGGTCAGACTCATAGAGCAGGCCTTGGCCACCGGCGTTCAGCTTCCCATAGCTTATTTGAATCTCGGTCTGGCCTATGGTGCTTTGCAGCAGTGGTCGCAAGCCGCGCGCAGTTATCAGCAGTTATTGCAGTTCGAGCCGCAGCATGCTCAAGCGCACTCACTGCTGGGCGAAGCACTGGCCAATGAAGGCGACACCTCCGGTGCAATAGCCGTTTTTGAGAGGGCCTGCGCCTTTGACCCGGGCAGCGCGCAGGCGTATTTCAATCTAGGTACCACTCAGGCTACAGCCGGCGACCTTGAGGCCGCCATCCAAGCCTTGCGTAGTGCCTTGGCCTTGCAGCCTGATCACATCGGTGCCAACTACAATTGCGGCAATGCGCTGCGTAAACTCGACCGACATGCAGAAGCCATAGCCTGCTATGACGCGGTACTGCTGGTTCAGCCGAACCATGCTGAGGCGCACAACAACCGCGGGTTGATGCGCTCGATACTGGGCGAGACGGATCTTGCCATAGAGGATTTCAAGCGGGCGCTGCAGCTTGACCCGACGCTGCATCCCGCTTTGACTAATCTGGCTGAGGCCCTGAATGAGCGCCGCGAATTGGACGCAGCAGCAACTCTGTTCAGGCACGCCTGTGAGTTGAAGCCGCTGGAACCCTATGCCTTAGCTAGCGCTCTGCATGCGGAAATGAAATTGTGCCTTTGGCAGCGCTTCAAGCACGAGCATGCCCGGTTAGTAGACCCTGTGAATACCCAGGTGGTGTTGGGGCGCTGCATGCCGGTGCTGGCTCTGGTGGACGATGCGTCGCTACATCGACGCTACGCCGAGCACTTTGCTGCAGCGACACAGGGCGATTGCCGCCCTATCCAACTGTTTGCTGCGCCACGCTCAGGCGAGCCTTTGCGCATAGGCTACTTTTCTAGCGACTTTTGCAATCACGCCGTCGCGGTGCAGTTAGCGCAGTTGCTGGTTGCGCACGACCGGCGGGTGGTGCAGGTCCATGCGTTCTCTTTGAATGCCAAGCCGGATGATCCCATGCAGCAACGCATTGCCCGTTCTGTTGATCACTTCCATGATGTGTCGGGCCTTAAAGACCGTGAAGTAGCTGCTCTATCGCGTGAACTTGGCCTAGACATCGCCGTCGATCTTAATGGCTACACCAGCAAAGCGCGGCCGGGCATCTTTGCGTTGGGCTGCGCCCCGGTGCAGGTGGCCTATCTGGGTTACCCCGGCACCACCGGTGCGCCCTACATGGACTACCTTATCGCCGACCGCGTGGTGATTCCCGAGCACAGCCGGCAACACTACAGCGAACAAATCGTATATCTGCCCGACAGCTTCATGGTCAACGACAATACGCGCGTGCGCAGCGAGCGGCAGTTCACTCGTGCCGAACTGGGCCTACCCGAGCAGGGCTTTGTGTTC
>CAIVTJ010000281.1 GCA_903908825.1 uncultured Pseudomonadota bacterium
CCTATGCCGATGACACCGGCCAGCAGTGTCACGCTGGCAGCCACCAGCTTGGCGCCCCGGTCTGTCGCCGGCGGCACCACATCGCTGTGCAGGTTGGACTGCGCGCGCGCATCGGGTGAGCACTGCGGCTTGCTGTGGGCCTCGACGGCATAGCGCAAAGCAGTGGGCAGGTTCTCGGCTATGGTCAGCCAGTCCGGCAACTGCTTCCACAGCCGCTTGGCTACGTTCAGCGGGTGATGCTGCTCACGCATCCAGTCCGCCAGAATAGGGTTGGCGGTCTTCCAGATATCGAGGTCGGGGTACAACTGCCGGCCCAAGCCCTCGATGTTGAACAGCGTCTTTTGCAGCAGGATCAGCTGCGGCTGTATACGCCCGTCAAAGCGTCGCAGCGCCTCAAACAGCCGCAGCAGCACCACACCAAAGCTGATGTCGCGCAGCGGCTTGTCAAAGATGGGCTCGCAGATGGTACGTATGGCCGATTCCATGTCGTCGATGCGCGCTGTGGCCGGCACCCAACCCGACTCGATGTGCAGTACGGCCACGCGGCGGTAGTCGCGGCGGAACACCGCCAGGAAGTTTTCGGCCAGGTAGTTGCGATCGCGTGGATCGAGCGTACCCATGATGCCGAAGTCGACTGCGGCATAACGCGGGTTGGCCGGGTCATCGACCATCACAAAGATATTGCCGGGGTGCATATCGGCATGAAAAAAGTTGTGCCGGAACACCTGCGTAAAAAAGATGGCCACGCCGTTCTCAGCCAGCTTGCGCATGTCGGTGCCCAACGCACGCAGCCGCTCGACTTCGCCGATCTGTATGCCGTGGATGCGCTCCATGACCATGACGTTGTCGCGGCACAGATCAAAGTGCACCAGAGGCACCTTCAACATGGGGTTGTCTGCAAAGTTGCGCCGCAACTGCGTGGCATTGGCCGCTTCACGCATCAGGTCCAGTTCATCGAAGATGGTGCGCTCATATTCGCGCACCACATCGCGTGGCCGCAGCCGCCGGCCTTCACTCGAATAACGGTCGAGCAGCTCCGCCAGTGCATGCATGACCTCCAGGTCACGCGTAATGCGCGCACGCATGCCGGGGCGCAACACCTTGACCACCACATCGCTGCCATCGAGCAACTGCGCGGCATGCACCTGCGCAATAGACGCTGCGGCCAGCGGTGCGCTGTCGAACTGCGCAAACACCTCTTGCAGCGGACGCGCCAGTGCACTGGCCACCAGCGCTTGCGCCTGTTCACCGGGGAAAGGCGGCACAGCATCTTGCAACTTGGCCAGTTCGGCAGCGATATCGGGCGGCAGCAGGTCAGGACGTGTGGAAACCGCCTGACCGAACTTGATGAACACCGGACCCAGCTCTTCTAGGGACAAGCGCAGGCGCTCGCCGCGACTGCCCTGTGAATCGCTTTGCAGCCACGTCCAAGGTGACAGCACACGCAACAGTTGAGCGCCGCGATGCAACGGCGTGCCGCGCAAAAAATCGGTCAGGCCATGGCGCACCAGCGCACGCTGTATGGCGATCAGTCGCAACACCACGCGCAGTTTCATGGTGTGTCCTTGCGCACTGGCAGCGCGTCGATGCGCGCCTGCAGACGATCGGCCGCTTCGCGCAGTTGATCGACATCGTTATAAAAGGCTGCGGCCTCGGCGCGCGGCACAAGATCGCGACGCTCATGCGCCAGGTATTCGGCCACGTTGTGAGTGCCGGTGCGCAGACTGCTGCGCAGCCAGCTCAGGCCCTGACGCGCGACCGAGCCCAGCAAACTGGCCGGCGCATCACCGATGACTTGCGAGAGCTCTTCTTCCAGGTCCGGATAGAGCAGCGTGCCCAGTTCGCGCATGCGCGCGGCCAGCTCGGCATCGCCTTCAATGCGTACATCACCGCGGCGTATGGCTGCTTCGGCGCCATCGCCCGCCAGCGCGGCTAAGGACAATGGCGAACCGCTGATGGTGGCGTCGGCCGGTTCATTGCCGGGCTTGCGGCTTAATTGCAGCTGCCCTGCATTGAACGACACGCGTAGCTTCCAAGGCGTGTGCTTGACCACGATGTCGAGGTGCCGGCCGTTGAGCTCGTTTGCGATGTGGGTCGCGCGCGGTGAGGCCGTCAGCTGCCGATTGCACAAGGCTTGCAGTCGTTCGGTCAGCATCAGGCGCGCCAGCCGCGGTGCACGGCGACAATGCCACCGGTCAGATTGTGATAGCGGCAGTCTTCGAGGCCGGCCTCGCGCATCATCTGCAGCAGCGTTTCCTGGTCCGGATGCTTGCGGATGGATTCGGCCAGATAGCGATAGCTGTCGGCATCGCCGGCCACCAGCTTGCCCAGCAGCGGCAGCACCTTGAACGAATAAGCGTCGTATAACGGGCGCAGCGCCGGCACAGCCACCTGTGAGAACTCGAGCACGATCAGCTGGCCGCCGGGCTTGAGCACGCGCTTCATAGAGGCCAGCGCCGCGGCTTTGTCGGTGACATTGCGCAGTCCAAAGCCGATGGTGACGCAGTCAAAGCTGGCATCGGCAAAGGGCAGGCACTCGGCGTTGGCTTGGGCGGCACGTGTGTTGCGCGCCAGGCCTTCGTCCAGCAGCCGGTCGCGTCCGTGGCCCAGCATGGCGGCGTTGATATCGGTCAGCACCACCAAGCCCTCAGGGCCCACCTGCGCCGTCATGCCGGCGGCCAAGTCACCCGTGCCACCGGCGACATCTAAAGCGGTCTGGCCGGGCCGCAGGCGCGTGCAGGAGAGCGTGAAGCGCTTCCACAGGCGGTGAGCGCCGGCGGACATCAGGTCGTTCATCAGGTCGTAATTGCCGGCCACCGAATCGAAAACGCCGCGCACTTTTCGCGCTTTGTCGCCCCAGGCAACGGTCTGGAAGCCGAAATCGGTCTCTGCGGGGGGTGTCGGTCGGTTCACGTGGGGCTGCGCTCGTCGGGGTTCAGAGCCCCATCTTAGTGAAATTGGCGACCGGCCACCGGCCTCTGGTAATTGCCACCGGGCAAGCGCAATATTTGCTCAATTCGGGCGCTTCGGCGCCTGGATCGCCGGGGGGTGTGTCGATACTAGGCCGGGCTATTTGCCCGGCCTTTCTTTTTGCGCGGCCTGTACGCGCGCCGCATAGTCGGCCAGTCGCTGCGCCTTGTCGCGCCCCAGTTCATGCAGCCAGGCCCAAGTAAACAGCCCGCTGTCGTGGCCATCATCAAACACCAGTTTGACCGCATATTGGCCCACCGGCTCGACCCGCAGCACGGTGACATCCTGCTTGCCGGTGACCAGCACGCGCTGGCTGGGGCCGTGACCCTGCACTTCGGCTGAGGGTGAGTGAGTGCGCAGGTATTCAAAGGGCAATTCGTAGGCCGTGCCGTCGTCAAACTCGACGTGCAGGACGCGCGAACGGCTACGCAGGCTGATCTGGATGGGGTTGGGCGTTTTCATGGGCGGGACTCTGGTAGACTCGCGCCCCGTTTTCAAGGTTTCCGGAGTAATGGCATGGGCAAGGGTGACCGCAGGACTCGTCGCGGCAAGATCTACGCAGGCTCGTTCGGTAAGACCCGTCCGAAGTCGGATGGCAAAAAGACTGTCTTCGCCGCACCGAAGAAGAAGTAATACGCCGGCTTCAGGCGCCGCCGCGCTTGCGGCGTGCGCGCGGGTGCGCCTCGTCATAGACGCGCGCCAGATGCTGGAAATCCAGGTGCGTGTACACCTGCGTCGTGCTGATGTCAGCATGTCCTAACAGTTCTTGCACGCTGCGCAGATCCTGACTCGATTCGAGCAGGTGCGTGGCAAACGAGTGCCGGAACAAATGTGGGTTCACGGTCACGGGCAGCCCTTGGCGCCGGGCCGCTGCGGCCACGCGCAGCTGTATGGCGCGTGCGCCCAGACGCTGACCATTGCGCCCGACAAACACCGCGCTGGTGTCGGGCTTGGCCATTCCCCTGCGCTCCGACAGCCAAATCCGCAGGGCGGCGATGGCCTTGCCGCCTACCGGCACAATGCGCGTCTTGCTGCCCTTGCCCAGCACCCGCACCGTGCGATCGGCCAGATCCATCTGCAGTAAATCTAAACCGACTAACTCGGCCAGACGCAGGCCTGACGAATAGAACAGCTCCATCATCGCCAGATCGCGCGCCTCTAGCGGCGTCTGTGGATTCCAGTCCAGCAGCCGGCCCATCTGGTCTGCATCCAGTGCCTTGGGCAGCATGCGTTTGGCTTTGGGCGCGCGGATGTCTATCGCTGGGTTATTACGCGCCGCGCCTTCGCGCAGCAAAAACGCATAGAAGTTGCGTACTGCAGACAGGCGCCGCTGGATGCTGCGCGCGCCCAGCCCACCCGCATGCGCGCGGGCAGCAAAACTGCGCAGGTGCTGCGCGTCCAGGTCGGTCCAGTCCGCTAACTGCTGCTGCTCGCACCAGTCGCTCAGATGCGCCAGATCGCGCGCATAGGCGCTGCAGGTGTGCGGCGAGTAACGCCGCTCGGTGGCCAGATGGCGCGCATAGCGTTGCAGCCAATCGCGCGCAGCGGGCGTCATCGCTTAAGCCAACTTTGATCAGCCACGCGCCAGCGCATCGCCTGCCAGCTCGCCCAACCGCGCCAGAAACTCGGTGCTCATGGCCGGGTTAAAGCGCTCGACGTCGGGGCTGCCCAGCGCCAACAGACCAAAGGCTTGACGTCCACCCAGTGGCACCAGCGCTGCCGACTGTATGTGCGCGCTGTCGCCGCCGAACAGAAACTCCCGTTGCGCATCGCGCAGTGGGCCGCAGCGCGGCTTGCCCGTCGTAAACAGCGTATCGAAACTCGCCAGCCCCGGCTCGCGACTGTCGATGACGGTGGCAAAGCGATCTACCGGCAGTTCCAGTGCACCCAGGCCGAACAGCAACAGGTGGCTATCAGGCAAGGCGAACTCTTCGCGCAGGCTGGCACCCAGTTGGGCGATGACTGCCGGGCGATTGTCTGCCGCCAGCAGTCGCCGTGTGAGCTGGTGGATTTTTTCGACCAGCGTCTCGTTAGTGCGTGCCACCTGCACCAGTTCGGTCAGCCGCGCTTCGAGCCCTTGGCTCTTGTCGCGCAGCACATCGACCTGCCGTTCGATCAGCGACACCGTGGCCGCGCCGCGCACATGCGGCAGGCGCAGCGTGGCCAGCAGCGAGAGATGGCGCTCGAAGAAATCCGGATGCTTGAGCAGATAGGTGGCGATGGCGTCATCGGCCGGGTGCAGGGTGGCCGCTTCAAGGCCCTCGGGTATGGTGGTCAAGGAGACTCCGGTTAAATGCGATGGCCGGTCAGAGATCGATCTGGCCGTGAAAAGAAACGAGGGCAGGGCCTTCCAGCCAGAGTGATTCGCCCGGTCCGGGCCAGCGCACGGTTAAATCGCCGCCGGGCAGGCTGACGCGCACGGTGTCATCCAACAGGCCGTCTCGCCGCCCTGCAGCCATGGCCGCACAGGCGCCGGTGCCGCAGGCCTGGGTTTCGCCGACACCGCGCTCGAACACTCGCAAGAGGATGTGACTGCGCGACAGCACCTGCCGGAAGCCGACATTGACGCGGCGCGCAAAGCTCGCGTGTGACTCGAGCGTGGCGCCGATACCCGCAACATCGGCAGTGGCCACGTCGGCCACCGACAACACCGCATGCGGATTGCCCATCGACACCACAGCAAAACTGACGCCTTGCCCCTCGAGGTTCAGGCTGTAGTGCGGTCCGGCTTGGCCGCCGCTGTTGAACTGCGATGCGGCCGGCGCAAAGTCGGGCACGCCCATGTTGACGGCAACTTGGCCATCACCGGGGACCCGCGCCTCGATGAGCCCGCCGGGGCAGTCCATGCGCAGCGCGCCGTCTGTGCTGCGGCCCTGCAGACGCAGCAACTCTGCGATGCATCGGGCGCCATTGCCGCATTGTTCGACCTCATGGCCGTCGGCATTGAAGATGCGGTAGTAGGCGACCGTGTCTGCGCGGCGCGGCGGCTCGATGATCAGTGCCTGATCAAAGCCTACGCCGCGATGACGGTCGGCTAACGCCCGCCATTGCAGCGGCGTGAACTCATGGGCGGCAGACGCGGACTCGAACACGATGAAGTCATTGCCGAGTCCGTGCATCTTGGTGAAGTCGATGCGCATGGGGTGTAAGGATACACCGTTGCACGGCCACCCAAGTTTCAGTCGAACAGCCGCTCGGTCAGACGGAAGATGGCTGAGATGTCTTCATCGCCATGGCCCTCGGCGATCAGCTGGGCATAGTCACGCAGTACCGAGTCGACCACCGGCAAGGCCGCGCCATTGGCAGCAGCCATGTCGCGGCAAATGCGCAGATCTTTTTCGTGCAGCCGTACGCGAAAGCCTGCCGGATAGCTGCCGCGCACCATGTTCGGTGCACGGTTCACAAAGTACCAGCTCGAGCCTGCGCCCTTGCCCAGGGTCTCGACCACCTGCGCCAGCGGCAATCCCTGGGCTCGCGCAAAGGCCATGGCTTCGCCGACCGCACGGATGATGCCGGCGCACATGATCTGGTTGGTGGCTTTGGCGGCCTGACCGGCACCGGTATCGCCAAAGCGTGTGATGGTGCGGCCCATGGCCTGCAGCACCGGTTGCGCGCGTGCAAAGGCCGCTTCGCTGCCGCCGGCCATGATGGCCAGTGTGGCTTCCCGTGCGCCTTCAGTGCCGCCGCTGACAGGGCAGTCCAGAAACTCGACCTGATGCGCAGCCAGCAGCGCGGCGGCCGCGTGCGCGGTAGCGCTGCTGACGGTGGAGCAGTCGATGACCAATTGGCCCGCGCGCACACCCGGCAGCAGTTGTTGCACCACATCCAGCACGTCGGCGTCGGCTGCCACGCACAGCACGATGAGGTCGCACTGTCGCGCCACCTCGGCCGGACTGGCAGCGGCGACACAACCGAGCTCTGCGGCTAGGGTCTGCGCCTTGTCGGTGCTGCGGTTCCAGACGGCCGTGAGTAGTCCGGCGCGATGGAGGTTGCGGGCCATATGTGCGCCCATAGCGCCCAGGCCGATGAATCCGGTGGTCATGTCAGCGTGCTCCGGCGCGGCTTATTTGCCGCAGAGTTTGTCCATTTCGGTGTGCGCCGCCGCACGGTAGGCATCGATCTGATCGGCATCGAGATACTCGGGCTCGCCATTGGCACCGGGCTTGTACAGCCGCGCAGTGCTGATCGACTGTTCATAGGCTTCGGTAGCCTTCTTGCAGTGCTCAGCGCGTACCTTGGCAACGTCCTGCTGCACCCTTTGCGAGATCTTGTCGGTTGCGGCAGCCGTGCTGCCGGCTGTTTGCGCTGCGGCCTTGTCGGTGCTGCCATTGGCCGGTGTGCTGCGTACCAGCGGCCCGACGCGCTGCGCGCCAGGCATCGGCTGGTCGCTGTACTGCCAGTTACCGGCTGCGTCTTTGTAGCGATAGATGTCGGCGGCTTGTGTGCTCAGCGGCAGGCCCAGCGCCAGCAGCATCAGCAGCGTTCGGGTTGTGGTCATCAGCTTCTCCTGCGGCATACCTAGCAGTCTCTACAAAAGACAAAGCCCCGGCAACCTTGCGGCTACCGGGGCTCTCAGGGTTTTAGCCTGGCCCCGTTACCGGGGCTTGCGATCAGTCGTAAGCACGCTCGCCGTGCAGCGTGGTGTCGAGGCCTTCGCGCTCGACGTCTTCGCTGACGCGCAGACCGATGGTCATATCGACCAGCTTGTAAGCGATGAGTGAGACCACACCCGACCAGACGATGGTGGTGCCGACGCCCCACAGTTGCGCGATGACCTGCGCACCCATGTCGAAGTCACCGACCTTGTCGGCCACGTAGTCATAGACGCCGGTGCCGCCCAGAGCCGGGTCGCAGAACACGCCCGTCAGGATGGCGCCCA
>CAIVTJ010000282.1 GCA_903908825.1 uncultured Pseudomonadota bacterium
GCCTCGGGCGATGATGTCGGCCTTGACGTCGGGTGCAATCGGAACCTTGCGCATATGCACCTTGAGTATTTCTTCGCGCCCGCGAATGTCGGGCAGCGGGACAACCACCTGCCGATCAAAGCGGCCCGGGCGCAGCAAGGCCGGGTCGAGCACATCGGGACGGTTGGTGGCGGCGATGACGATGATGCCCTCGTTGCCCTCGAAGCCGTCCATCTCGACCAGCAACTGGTTGAGAGTTTGCTCACGCTCGTCGTGACCGCCGCCCAGACCAGCGCCGCGATGGCGACCGACTGCGTCGATTTCGTCGATGAAGATAATGCAGGGCGCGTGCTTTTTAGCCTGCTCGAACATGTCCCGCACGCGTGAGGCGCCGACGCCGACAAACATTTCGACGAAGTCGGAACCGGAAATGGTGAAGAACGGCACCTTGGCTTCGCCGGCGATGGCGCGGGCCAGCAGCGTCTTGCCGGTACCCGGCGAGCCCACCATGAGCACGCCGCGGGGGATCTTGCCGCCGAGCTTCTGGAACTTGCTGGGGTCTTTGAGGAAGTCGACGATCTCGCCGACCTCTTGCTTGGCCTCGTCGACACCGGCGACATCGGCGAAGGTGACATTGACCTGATCTTCACCCAGCAGGCGCGCCTTGCTCTTACCGAAGGACATGGCCCCGCGGCCACCGGCCGAGCCCTGCATCTGCCGCAGCATGTAAACAAACACCACGATGAGCAGCAGCGCGGGCGCTAACTGCAGCACCAGCTGGCCGAGGAAATTGGGCTGCTTGGGCGGGCGCCCTTCGATGCCGACACTGGCCTTGGTCAGCGAACCGATCAGCGCGGTGTAGTCGGTCTCGGGGTTGAAGGCGCGGAACTGGGTTTTGTCTTTGCGGGTGCCGATGACCTGCTCGCCCTGCAGCACCACCGATTCGACGCGGCCGGCGCGCACATCGTCGAGGAAAGTCGAATAGCGCACTTCCTGGACTTCGCCGGTGGTCGGCATATAGCGGCTGAAAACCGCCAGCAGCACGAACACGATGGCTACCCAGATCAGGATGTTCTTGGTCAGATCGTTCAAGAGATGAACCTCGCCGGAGACGGCATATATATAAAGACGCTACACGATCCGGAACCCGCTCGCCAGCAAGTACAGCTCAGGACTGCGCGAGCGCGAGGCATCGGGTTTGAGTAACTTGACCAGGCTGAAGTTCCGCCGGGCTGCCGCAACCACTTCCTGAAAGCCATAACCCTGGAACGTTTTAATGAGGACCGCGCCGTCCTTCTTCAAGACCCGGTTAGCCATATCGAGCGCCAATTCGACCAAATAAAGCGAGCTGGGCTGGTCAATCGCATCGATGCCCGACAGATTGGGCGACATGTCGGATAGCAGCACATCGACAGCCCGCTCGCCCACCATGCCGATGAGTTGCTCGAGCACCGCGTCTTCACGGAAGTCCCCTAATACGAACTCCACGCCGTTAATGGCATCCATAGGCAGGATATCCATGGCCACGACGCGGCCGTGGCGGCCGATCTTGCGCCGGGCATATTGGCTCCAGCCGCCGGGCGCAGCGCCCAGATCGAGCACCACCTGACCCGGGTGCAACAGTTTGACCTTGCGGTCCATCTCCTCGAGCTTGTAGATGGCACGCGAACGAAAGCCCTCGGCTTTGGCGCGCTGCACATACGGGTCGGTGAAATGTTCCTTGAGCCAGGCTTGGCTGCTGGGCCTACGCTTGGGCATGGGTGCGGGATTCCTCGGCGATTTGAACAGAAAACGGTACAATCTGGGGATGGAGCTTACCGAAAAACAACGCCGGCACTTGCGCGGCCTCGCCCATCCGCTCAAACCCGTCATCCTGATCGGCAATTCCGGTGTCAGCGATGGCGTCGTTGCCGAAACGCAGCGCGCCCTGCATGACCACGAGCTTATCAAGGTGAGGCTGCCGGGCATGGCTCGTGAAGATCGCGACCAGGCCTTGGTCGATCTGGCGGCACGAACCGACAGCATACTGGTCGGACGCATCGGCCATGTGGCCACGCTGTACAAGCCGCGCAGCGACCTGCAACACATTGTTTTGCCGGGACGTTAAGGCTCGTTAGCACCCAGCCTGCGGCGCGTTAACGACTTGTTAACGAATCGCTAACGGTTAATAACCGTTGTTTTGATGACACCGCGCCCCAGCCGGTGTCTCCTGAGAGTCAGTACTCAGGAGCGTCCATGGTTAAGTCTGCCGTCACCTTATACCCCTCCACTAACACCCCACCGGTTCTGGCGCTGGTTTTAGCCCTGTGTTGGACAGGCTTGGCCGGCGCCCAAGAGGCCTTGGAAGAAGTGCTGGTGTTCGGGCGTGGCGAGCGCCTCATTGGCATTGCCGATGCGGCCAGTGAAGGCACAGTGGGCGGTGCCGACCTGTCCGTCCGCCCGCTGCTGCGGGTGGCCGAACTACTGGAAGTGGTTCCGGGCCTCATCGCCGCCCAGCA
>CAIVTJ010000283.1 GCA_903908825.1 uncultured Pseudomonadota bacterium
AGCAATCCGATATTCACAACCGGCAGTGCGTCCATGCTCCCGACTATTCCTCGACCCGTTCCCCGTGTTTTGGTTCCGCGACTGCTGGGAGCAGCACTGCTGAGCCTGTTGGTGCTGTCTGGCTGCGGCCGCGGCAAAAAAGACCCCGTGGCGACCGAAGTCAAACCGGCTCTGACGGTCACCACCGCGACAGCACGCAGCGCCGAAATCACGCGCAGTGTGCTGGCCAGCGGCGCCATCTTTGCGTGGCAGGACGTCATCATCGCCCCCGAAGTCGGCGGCTACCGGGTCGCCGCGCTCAACGTCGATGTGGGCAGCAAGGTCAAGCGCGGCCAAGTGCTGGTGCAGTTATCCGCCGACCTGCTCAATGCCGAGGTCGCCTCGCGCCGCGCCGCACTGCGCAGCGCCGAAGCCCGCGCCACCAATGCCGCAGCGGCTTTAAAGCGCGGCCAGACCATGGCCACCACCGGCGCTCTGTCGCAGGCCAACGTCGACACGCTGACAGCTGATCAGGTCGCCACGGCCGCGCAGGTTGAAACCGCACGCGCCGATCTGGCCACCTCCGAGCTGCGTCTGCGCTACACGCAAGTCACCGCGCCCGATGACGGCGTGGTCACCTCGCGCACCGTCACCGTGGGTCAGATCGCCCAGACCGGCGTCGAAATGCTGCGGCTGCTGCGTCAGGGCCGCGTTGAGTGGCGCGCTGAAGTCCCCGAAGGCCAGTTGGACCTGCTACGCAGCGGCCTTATGGTCCAGATCACCACCGCAGACGGTAAAACCGTGCAGGCCAAGGTCCGCGCTGTAGCCCCCACGGTGCAGACCGGCAACCGCACTGCGCTGATCTATGCCGACATCATCAGCGGCGAAGCGCGCCCCGGCATGTTTGCGCGCGGTGAAATCCAGACCGGCAGCAGCACCGGACTGCTGGTGCCGGCCGCAGCGCTGGTGGTGCAGGACGGCTACAGCTATCTGTTTGTGCTGGGCGAGAAAGACACCGTGCAACGTCGCCTGGTGCACACCGGTGTCGTGCGTGGCGACACCGTGGAACTGCTCGATGGCATCAAAGCCGGTGAGCGCGTGGTGGTCAAAGGCGCGGGCTTTATGAAGGATGGCGACACCGTTCGCATCAACGACGCCAAGGCCGGGGCCTGACGGGAGCACTGCATGAACTTCGTCACCTGGTCCATACGCAACCCTGTACCCGTCATCATGCTGTTCGTGGCGCTGGTGCTGGGCGGCCTGTACAGCTTCCCCAAGCTCGCCATCCAAGACCAGCCGGACATCGAGTTCCAAGCGGTCATCATCACGGTCAGCTATCCGGGGGTGCCGCCCTCGCAGATGGAAACCGAAGTCACCCGCAAGGTAGAGGACAGCCTCTCCAGCATTACCGGCGTCGAGCACATCAACTCAACGGCCAGCAACGGCATCTCCAGCACCTTCGTCGAATTCCAGTTCGGCTATGACATCCAGACCGCGATGGATGATGTGCGCGATGCGCTGTCACGCATCCGCTCCAACCTGCCGCCCGATGCGAACGAGCCGCAGATCTCGCGCGCCAGCACCACCGGCTTTCCGGTCATCAGCTATGGCGTCAGCGCCGACAACATGACCGACACCGAGCTGTCGTGGTTCGTCGATCTGGTCATCGCGCGCGAAATCACCACCGTCAAGGGCGTGGGCCAGGTCAACCGCACCGGCGGCGTGACCCGCGAAGTGCGCGTCAACCTCGACCCCGATCGCATGGCCGCGCTGGGCGTTTCGGCGGCCGATGTGTCCAGCCAGTTGCAACGCACGCAGGTTGAACTGCCCGGCGGCGAATCGCGCATCGGTGGCCGCGAACAGACACTGCGCACCACCGGCATCATCCAAAGCATGCAGGAACTGCAGGCGCTGCAGATCGTGTTGGCAGACGGGCGCAAAGTGCGCATGGACTCGATTGCCGACATCAAAGACGGTGCCGCCGAACTGCGCCAGCTGGCGCTGCTCAACGGCAAGCCGGTCATCGGCTTTCAGGTGCTGCGCTCGTGGGGCAGCGGTGCTGTCGAGGTCGCTGATGGCACCCGCAAGGCCGTCAAGGAACTGCAGAAGCAATACCCCAACATCCACATCACCGAGCTCAACACCACCGTCGATTACATCCGCGAGGCTTATCACAGCTCCTTAGAGATGCTGTTCGAGGGCGCGCTGCTCGCCATCATCGTGGTGTGGATCTTCCTGCGCGACTGGCGCGCCACGCTGATCTCGGCGGCAGCACTGCCGCTGGCCATCATCCCCACTTTCTGGGCGATGAAGGCTTTGGGCTTCAGCATGAATACGCTGACCATGCTGGCACTGTCGCTGGTCGTGGGCATGCTGGTCGACGACGCCATCGTCGAGATCGAGAACATCGTGCGTCACCTGCGCATGGGTAAAAAGCCGCTGCAAGCCGCCAGCGACGCCGCCATCGAGATCGGTCTGGCCGTAGTGGCTACCACCTTTACGCTGTGCGCCGTGTTCGTGCCGGTGGCCTTCATGGGTGGCATACCCGGCGAGTTCTTCCGGCCCTTTGCCTTCACGGCTACGGTGTCTGTGCTGTTCTCGCTGCTGGTGGCACGCATGCTCACGCCGATGATGGCCGCGCGCATGATGAAGTCTTATGACCACGGCGAAGAGACCACGGGAGCGGTTAAAGGCTGGTATCTGCGGCATGTCAAACTCGCCCTGCACAACCGTCTGCTGACCCTCTTCATTTCCAGCGTCTTGATGATGGGCAGCTTCTATCTGGTGCGCTACATCCCCACCGGCTTCTCGCCGGCCAATGATGTCGGCTTCATCAATCTGAGCGTCAGTCTGCCGCCTGGCACAGCGCTGGAAGAAACCCGTGCGACCACCGAAGAGATCCGCCGCCGACTGGCCGATTTCAAAGAAGTGCGCAGCGTCTATGCGGTGATCGGCTCGGGCAACACCGTGCGCAACGCCACCCTGACCATCATGTTGGTGCCCAAAGCCGACCGCAAAGACTCACAGGTCAAGATGCAGGATCGCATCATGGCCCGCATCGAGGATGTGCCCGGTGCACGTCTGGCCTTCGGTGGCGGCGGTGGCGCACCCGGCGGCAGCCGTCTGTCTATCGAGTTGGTGGGTGAAGACTCGGCCATGCTTGCACTGGCCGCCTCGAACATCGAGCGGGAGATGCGCGGCGTCCCGGGCCTTGCTTCGGTCACTACCAGCGCCAGCCTGCTGGCACCCGAACTGGTCATCCGGCCGCTGCGCGAACGCGCTGCAGAACTGGGCGTAACGACCGCAGCCATGGCGCAGGTAACACGCATCGCGACCAGCGGCGACATCCTCAATAACCTGCCCAAAATGAATCTGCCGG
>CAIVTJ010000284.1 GCA_903908825.1 uncultured Pseudomonadota bacterium
GGTACCGAACACGCGGTAACCCTTGTTCAGCAGCAGGCGCGCCAACAGACTGCCGTCCTGGCCCCCGATGCCGCAGATCAAAGCCGTCTTAGGCCCTGCTGCGCTGGTTAAATCCATGGGTCACCTGCTTGCGATATCGGACAAATCGAGGCGCATGATAAACCCGCTTGCACAACAGCGGTGCGACCGTGACACACCGGCCAACGCCGGCGGGCTGTTTGGGCGTCTGGCGTTGAGCACGAATCTTGCTTGCCTTAGGCCATGAGCAAACCTTTTGAAGTGGGCCGGGCCTTATGGCAGGCCGCAGCCCTGACCGCCTGCCTGACCGGCCTGCAGGCCGCGCCTCTGGTCACCGCCACCCCGGCGACCCCGGCCGCCCCGGCAACCACGGTGGCCTGGCTGCAGCAGTATTGCACCGGTTGCCATGACGACGACCAGTTCGCCGGTGGCCTGTCCATGGCCCCTTTGCAGGCGACAGACCTGCACACGGGTACCCGTACGGCCGAGTGGGAACTGATCCTGCGGCGTACCGCCCTGGGTGAAATGCCCCCTAAAGACAAACCGCAACCGCCGGCCAGCGAACGCGCCGCTTTCAGCCGATGGCTGGAGGGGTCGCTCGATAGCTATGCGCAAGCGCACCCCGATCCGGGCAGGGCGACGCTGCGTCGCTTAAACCGCCATGAATACGCCAACGCCGTGCGCGATCTGCTGGCCCTGCGCGTGGATGTCAGCAACGATTTGCCGGCCGATGATTCCGGTTACGGCTTTGACAACATCGCCGATGTGCTGACGGTCTCGCCGACGCTATTTGATCGCTATCTGGCAGTAGCCTCGCGGGTCAGCCGGCTGGCCCTGGGGCTGACTTCCAACAAACCCTTTGTCACCAGCTATACCTTGCCTAAAGAAGGCTCGATCAAGAACCAGGGCATACCCTCGCATGACGAGCGCATGAGTGATGCGCTGCCCCTGGACTCCCGCGGCGGCGGTGCCTTTGACTATTACGCACCCCACGACGGCAGTTACGAGATCAGCGCTTACCTCAATGCCAACACCAACAATGAAGTGGATCGACTGAAGGAAAACCGCGTCAACCTGAGGGTGACACTCAAGGCCGGCCCGCACACCATCGGTATGGCCTTCCGCCGCCGCTGGGCTCTGGATGAATCGGTGCAGACCTTGCACAACACCACCGACGTCATCGTCTTGCCCGCACAGGCACCGGTACCGCTGACTCTGGACTTCATCGTCGATGGCGCGCGCAGAGGTCAGGTGCAAGTGCCTTCGTATCACATGTCACCGCGCTTCTCGCAGGTGAACTTCCCGCGCGATGTGCTGCAGATTGATATCGAAGGGCCCTTCGAGGGCAGCGGCCCGGGGGACACACCGAGTCGCCGCAAAGTGTTGCAGTGCGTGCCCACTGCAGCCCTCACTGAAGCCGGTTGCATACGCAAGATTGTAGCCACACTGGCCCGTCAGGCTTATCGACGGCCTGTGAACGATGTGGACTTGGAACCGCTGCTGCGTGTCTATGCACAAGTGCGTGCAGAGGGCAGCTTTGAGCAAGGTGTTTCTGCAGTCGTCGAGGCACTGCTGGTCTCACCGCAGTTTCTGTTCGTGCATGAACCTGCGCCCTCCGGTAGCGCAGCCGGCACTGTGCACCCGGTCACTGCCTTGCAACTGGCCACACGCCTTTCGCTGTTCTTGTGGAGCAGCCTGCCCGACGAGACTCTGCTGAGTCTGGCTAACAGTGGCAAGTTGCGCGAGCCGGCAGTGCTGGCGGCGCAAGTCGATCGATTGCTGGCCGATCCGCGTGCTGCAGCGCTCACCCAAAACTTTGCCGGTCAGTGGCTGTATTTGCGCAATCTCGAACATCAGCGACCCGATGTCACGCTATTCGCCCAGTTCGATACGCGGCTGCGAATGGCGATGCAACGTGAGACCGAACTGTTCTTCGGTTCCATCGTCAGTGAGAACCGCAGCGTGCTGGACTTTCTGCGCGCCGATTACACCTTTCTGAATGAACGACTGGCACAGCACTACGGCATAAGCGGTGTACGCGGCACAGCCTTTCGCAAAGTCACACTCGACCCGGCCAGTCAGCGCGGCGGTTTGCTGGGCCAGGCCAGCATCCTGACCGTAACCTCCTATGGCAATCACACGTCGGTGGTCAAGCGTGGCAAGTGGGTGCTGGACAACCTGCTCGCATCACCGCCACCGGCGCCGCCACCCGATGTACCGGCCTTACTGGAAACCGTGGGCGGCAAGGCACTCAATGCCCGCGAGCAACTGGAGCTGCATCGCACCAACGCCACCTGCGCCTCGTGTCACGTCAAGATGGACCCATTGGGCTTTTCACTGGAAAACTTTGATGCCATCGGCGGCTATCGCACGGTCGATGCGGGCAAACCATTGGACGTTTCGGCTGTGTTGCCTGATGGCACGACATTCGAGGGCCTGTCCGGCCTGCAGCGCGTACTGCTGGAGCGCAAAGACGAATTTGCCTCCGCCTTCACGCAGCGACTGCTGACCTATGCATTGGCGCGAGGCTTGGAACCTCAGGACATGCCTGCGGTGCGCGCTATCTGCCGCACTGCTGCAAAAGACGATTACCGCATCCGCTCGATCATTCTGGGCATCGTACAGAGTCAGCCCTTCAACCTGCGCAGGACACCCGAGACATGATGGTCACACGCTCCGCCTTGAGCCGGCGCACGTTGCTGCGCGGACTGGGGACAACGCTGGCATTGCCTTTGTTAGAGGCCATGCTGCCAACCGCCAATGCCGCAGCACTGGCGTCACGACCGAAGCGCTTGCAGATCTTCTACACGCCCAACGGCATGATCATGGGCGGCTACACGCCCACAGCAGCAGGTCGCAACTACCCGTTGTCACCGACACTTGCACCCCTGGAAGCGCATCGCCAGCACTTCAGCGTGGTCAGCGGACTGGCTCACTACAATGCCAATGCCTTGGGTGATGGTCCGGGCAGTCACGGTCGCAGTTGTGGCGCTTACCTGACCGGTGCGCATCCACGTCGTACCGAGGGTTTTGACCTGCACTGCGGCATCTCTTTTGATCAGGTTGTGGCGCAGCAATTCGGCGAAGCCACGCAACTGGCCTCCCTGGAGTTGGGTATAGACCCGCCCAGCCTCATGGGCAGTTGCGATGTGGGTTATAGCTGCACTTATACCAACAGCCTGTCCTGGCGCAGCCCGACTGTGGCGCTACCGGTCACTGTCAATCCACGCGATGTGTTCGAACGTTTGTTTGGCGATGGCGACACGCCAGATGAACACAGTCGTATGGTGCAACTCAAACGTCGCGCCAGCATCCTGGACTTTGTGCGCGAAGATGCCGCCCGCCTTTCCGGGCGTGTCGGCAGCAACGATCGCCGCAAGCTGGATGAATACCTGGAGTCGATACGCGATATCGAACGGCGGATACAAAAAGCCGGTGCCGCGACGAGGCAGGCCGGCTCGCCGCAGTTAGACCGCCCAGCTGGCATACCCGAATCGTACCACGACCATGTGCGACTGATGATCGATCTACAGGTGTTGGCACTGCAGACCGACATGACCCGCGTGTGCAGCTTTATGTTGGGCCGCGAGCTGAGCAATCGCACTTATCCTGAGATCGGCGTGCCCGATTCGCATCACATGCTCAGCCATCACGGTGGCGATCCGGACAAGATTGCCAAGCTGCGGCGCATCAATACACTGCACATGCAGCAGTTTGCGTACTACCTTGAGCGGATGCGCGCCACGCCGGACGGTGATGGGTCACTGCTGGATCGCACGGTGGTGCTGGCCGGGTCCAGCCTCGGCGAGCCTAATGAACACGACAACATGAACCTGCCGGCCATCGTGGCGGGTGGACTGCTGGCCACCAATCAGCACCTGGTTCTGCCCAAGCACACACCGATGTGCAACCTCATGGTCACCATCGCGCAAGCCTTGGACATCCCGCTGCAGCAATTTGGTGACAGCACCAGTGCAGTGAACGGTCTGTCAGCGTGAGCCGGTGCACGTGAGTTTTTGCAGATATGCCGCAGGGCTGTGTTGCGCACTGGCGGCCAGCAGCGGCTTTGCAGGTGGAGCGGCAGTCAACACGCCATTGCCTGATGGCAGCACGCCTTTAGCTTGGGCGGTGGAACAGCAAGATGCGGCTCTTGTGCGTTCGTTACTGCGTCAGGGTGCCTCGCCCAACGCCGGCACGCCATCACTGCCTTCAGCGCTGGCGATCGCCTGTCAGTGGGGCGACAGCGCTATTCTCGATCTATTGCTGGATGCAAAGGCCAAGGTCAACGTGACGCAAGCCGGCGGCATCGCACCGCTGGCCTTATGCGCAGGCGTTGCGGATAGCCATATCCTGCAGCGCTTACTGGCAGCCGGCGCCGTGGTAGAACACGCCGACGAAAACGGCCAGACGGCCTTGATGTGGGCCGCAGCACGCGGCCGTATCGACAACTTGCAGGTGCTGCTGCAGCACGGCGCGCAGATCAATCGCGCGACGCTGAAAGGTCTGACGCCGCTGATGTTCGCGCTCAAGAGTGGTAACGCTCAGACACCGCTCGCGCTAACGCAAGCCGGTGCAGACGTCACTGCAGTGGCGGCAGACGGAACGACCATGGTGCAATTGGCGATGTATCAGAAAGACTATGCCTTCGCCGCGCACTTGATAGACGCCGGTGTCGATCTGACCGCTTATGACCGCGAAGGCTACAGCCTGCTGCAGGCAGCCGTGCTGGCAGGGCAACCGGCCTTGGTGCAGCAACTGATTGCTCGCGGCGCCGATGTGAACGCAACTACCGGCACACCCCGGGTGCAACGTCGCTATGAAGTGAACTTTACCAGCGCCCCTTATAAGGTCATTGCGATGACGCCCCTGTTGCTGGCGGCGCAAGCCGGTGCTGCAGGCATCATGCAGCAACTGTTCGCTGCGGGCGCGCGCAGCGACTGGCGTGCAACAGACCAGACCAATGTCGTACTGGCCGCCGCAGGTAGCGGACGCTTAGCCGCCTTGCAACTCGCGCTGCAGTGGCAACCCGATGCCAACGTCATTAACGCCAACGGGCAGACGCCCTTGCACGTGCTGGTGTCGGTCGAGGCAGGCGAAGAGACCGCTGCCATGCTGCAGTTGTTGGCAGAGCGCGGCGTCCAGCCACAGATCAAAACAAAGGACGGCTACACCGCTGCGGACCTGGTCAAGGAAGGTCCGGCAGCGATGCAAGCCTTGTTCAGCCGTGCATACGCTTGCGCTTGGGCACAAACGCCAGGAAGCGGCGCGGGTTGTCCACCATGATGCGGTGCAACACCTCGTCACTGGCACCGGCGGCCTTGAGCATCGGCAGGAAGCGGGTCACCGGACTGGCATAACCGCGATTGGCATCGCCGGAAATAAGAACGTGGTCGGCAAAGCCCGCGTCGATCAAGGCCATGACCAGCGGCACGACCGGCGCATCGCGGCCACTGCCCTGCCGGTCAAAGCCCACATAGCCACCGCGGCGGCAGATGACTTTGTGCACATAGACCGAACGGTCTTCCAGATTGCCCAAGTGCCCGATAGCAACCCGGCGCGGATCAACACCGGCATCTTCCAAAATATCTAATTGCTCCAGCGCAGACTTGCCGGGTATGCCGGTGTGCGTGAACACCGGCAGGTTGGTGGCCAGATGCGCCTTGCCCACCGCACGGAACACCTTGCGCTCGGTGGCAGTGATTTCATCCCACGAGCCGATCTCACCAAAGGCGCCGGCCGGATAGTCATCAGCCTGACGCACTAACTCTGCGGCCAGTTCATCGACACTGGCACGCTCTATGTGTTTGGGATAGAACGGCATCGTATAAAAGCCGGCACCCTTGACCACCGGCAAACCCGCAAGCTTGGCGGCCTCGCGGATGAAGGCCAGATCGACACCGGCGCCATCCAGGCCCGCGTCCACCAGGCAGGCGATACCGTCGCGTTGCGCCGCGCGCAATTCATCGGCCATCAGGGCGGCACTGCGCATCGGATCGGGCCCCGGCGGCGCGGCAGGCGGACCTGCAGGGCGCTGCGCCAACGGTATGCCGTTAGCCTCGGCCACAGCATCACTGGCGGCGCGGAAGCGGTCCATGAAGTCTGTGCCCAATGACAGGTGTTCATGAAAGAGCGTGGCGCCACCGGCCAACTCTGCCGGCGCGTAATCTTTGAACAACGTGCGGATGACAGCACCGGGCGCGAACACGGGAGCTGCTGCCGAAGACGCAGCACGCAACGCACTGGACACGCCCAGCGAGACCAGCGCACCCAGTCCCAGCAGAGCACGGCGACGATTTAATTGAGGCATGGTTGTTTCACTTGTGTTGTTAAGTTTCAGGCAGTGGTGCGCAGTGCACCGGGCAGCAGCAGCGCCAGTAACACGCAACAGAACAGCGGCACCATCAGCGCACCCAAGACCGAGGTGGGCGCCAGATGCTGGTTCATCAGCCAGGCCAGTGCCAAGGGCCCGAAGAGCGAGCCGAAGCGGCCGATGCCGTTGGCCCAACCCACACCCGTCGAGCGCATCATCTCCGGATAATAGGCTGAAGCCAGCGGACCCAAGGTCAGCATGGTGCCGATGGCACCGAAGCCCACACAGATCAGCAGCACCACCCAGACCCAAGTCGCTGCCGGATTGGTGGCACACAGGCCCAAGGCCAGCGCAGCCACGGCATAGCCACCCCCCAGACCTAAGGCGATGCGCTGCTTATCGATCAGGCGCGAAGCCAGCCAGCAACCGCTCAAGGCGCCGATGGACAACACCGCCATGATTCGTGATGCCGCGGCCAAGGTCCAACCGTTCTGCACCAACAAAGTGGGCAACCAAGTGGCCAGACCATAGTTGGCAAACAGATTGATGGCATTGATGGCCCACAGCAGCCCGGTGCGCTGGCGATATTGCGGTGCAAACAGCGTCACCACCGACGGCGCCACCGTGACGGTTGTCGAAGCCCCGGCGACACTGCGCGACTCGGGCACACCCCGCCACACCAGAGCGGCCAGCAGTAAGGGCATGAAGCCGCCGTAGGCAAACAAGCCGCGCCATCCAAACGGCGCCGAAAGCAGCGGTGCGATGAGTCCGGCAGAGGATGCACCGACCGCAAAGCCGCTGGCCATCATCGCCACGATCTGCACGCGATTAGCCGCCGGCGCGATGTCCGCAACAATGGCGATGGTGACCGGTACTGCAGCGCCCATGCCGCAACCGGCCACGAAGCGCCAGATCGTCATTTCGGTCGGACCACCCGACTGCATGGCCAGCAAGGTCGGCAATCCGAACAGCAACAGACTGGCCAGCAACCACAGCCTGCGACCGTGACGATCTGCCAAGGGGCTGAGCAACAAGGCACCCACGGCCATACCGGCCAATGACGCTGAGCCTGCATACGCAAAGGCCGTTGGCGCGACGCCGAACTCTTTGGCCATCAGCGGGATGGCCATGGCCAGCATCTGCCCGTCGTAGCCATCAAAGACCACCGCCAGTGCGCACAGCGCAATGGCATACCACTGCCGGCTAGTCAGGTCGCGCATAAGTCCCCCGTCATTATTGTTGTGCCCGCAGTGTAAGTCAGAACGCCAAGCCGTCACGCCCCACGATGATATTGCCGCCGAACTCACGCGCCGCCTCGCGCCGGTAGAACTCATCATCGAGCTCCGGACTCCAACCACCGGGGATCAAGTGATTGAGGACCAGCGTCTGTACGCCGGCTTCACGCGCCATGCGGCCAGCCACATCGAGTGGCGTGTGGGCACCGACAATGTGCGCCCAGACACCTTCCGGGTTATCGGCATAGGCACCGGCTTTGACGCGCTCATCAAACGAAGCCCGCGTTGCGCCGACGTGCATGGCTTCGCAGACCAGCACATCGGCGTCCTGCGCTAAACGCACGAGGTTGCTGGAATAAGCGGTGTCGCCCGAAAACACGATGCTGCGACCACGCGCCTCAAAGCGCAGCGACAGCGAGCGCTGCGACATGCGTTGTTTGGATTCCGGCGGATAGTGAGTGTTCTCGATGGCAAGGACAGTCAGATCGGCGTCGCGATAGACCACCTGCGGCTGTGCTGTAGCGGTGACTTCA
>CAIVTJ010000285.1 GCA_903908825.1 uncultured Pseudomonadota bacterium
CGTCGCCACCCAGCGTTCCTTGGCCTCCTCCTCGTTCAAGCCGCTCTACACAGACGCTGCTGCACCTCAGTCGCACCCCCGCCTGTTTGTTGCGCTCGAGGACTTCATCGCGGCGTACTGCACCCACTACGGCTGCGATCCAGTGTCAGGCACACGCCCCTCCCCTCCCTTCACCTTCCACTCCCCTCACCCCCTCCGTCCCTGTGTGACCCTACCCCTCCCCTCCCCCTGCCCCTCAGGCACGTCGCTGTTCAACCGCCTGTCACTCGACGCCATGCAGCGGCCGGGCGAGGTGGTGCTGAACGTGAGCGCCGCTGCGCAGCGCCTGTGGACGTCGACGCAGAAGCTGGAGGACGTGCCGCCGCAGCACCACGCCGAGCTGTGCAGCATGATCAACCGCGCCCTGCGCGACGACGCGCCGGCAGTCATGCCATCGCTGGCGGTGGTGGTGCGGGGCATCAACGTGTTGTGCATCACGAGGCGAAAGCCCGGGGAGCAGAAGCTGCCGCCGGCGATGCGGACGTTTCGTGGGGCGGAGCTGCCGATGCAGCACGTGGAGTTTTACAGGCAGCGAGTGGGCAAGAAGTACAGGTGCGTGGGTGCAGGGGTGGGGCGGGGCGTGTGTGGTTGGGGGCGAATGACGCGTGACGCGCGCGCGCGCAGGGTGCCTGGGTATTTAGCGACGTCGTTCAGCGAGGCTGTGGCGTACGGGTTCTTGTACAGCAAGGACGGGCGCGTTGCCGTCGCGGCGCTGGAGCCACACTTTTCCAAATCGCTTTGCGCGGCAGCCGGTGCGCCGTATGTGAACATGCTGAGCATGCTCGCCCCGGCGACGCATCAATTGATCGCCGACTACCTGCTGGGCATGACACGCAAGGCACTCGATGCCCTGGCAGTCGAAAAAGATATTCCCCTCTACACCCTACCGAAGTAAGGACTGCTGGCTCAACAGGACGATGGCACGCGCCTCCATCGCCTGCCCGAGTCCAACTGGCCCCATCTTTTCTGCCGTCTTGGCTTTGACGTTGACTTGATTCAGCGCGATGCCCAGTGTCTGCGCAATGCGCTCGCGCATGGCGGCGATGTGCGGCATCAACTTGGGCGCCTGGGCGATCACGGTGCTGTCCACGTTACCGATCTCAAAACCGGCCGCACGAACCCGGCGCGCCGCTTCACTGAGCAAAGCCAATGAATCGGCACCCTTGAAAGCTGCATCGGTGTCGGGGAAATGCATGCCAATGTCACCCAGCGCAGCGGCACCGAGCAGGGCATCGGTGATGGCGTGCAGCAGCACGTCGGCGTCAGAATGCCCCAGCAAACCGAGGTGAAACGGTATCTCGACGCCGCCGATGACAAGCTTGCGCCCGGCCACCAGCGCATGGACGTCCCAGCCCTCGCCAATTCTGAAATTCATTTATTCGTCCTTGCTCGCGCCTGCAACACCGCCTCGGCCAGCGCAAAATCTTCCGGGTAGGTGACCTTGAAATTCTGGGCGCTGCCAGCCACCAGCAGCGGCTGAGCGCCCAGGGCCTCAATTGCGCTGGCCTCGTCGGTCACACCCGCGCCCGCTCGCCACAAGGCATCGAGCAACATGCCGATGCGAAACATCTGCGGGGTCTGTGCCAGCCATTTATCACTGCGGTCCACGGTCGCTGCTACGCGGCCATTAACCTCCACCTTCAATGTGTCGGGTAGACGATGCGCCAGCAAGCCGCCCACGGCGTCGGTCGAACAAGCATCAATCAGGCTGTCGATCTGCGCTGGCGTAATCAGGCAACGCGCGGCGTCATGCACCAGCACCCAGTCGTGTCGTTGCGCCCCTTGCTGCAACAGCATGGCAAGCCCATTGCGGACACTGTCGGCACGGGTGGCACCGCCACAACGCGCCACGGGGTAAGCACTGTCCAGAGAGGTAAAGAATGCATCATCGGGCGCCAGCACCACCAGCAACCCTGACAATCTGGCGACTGCGGCAAAGGCCGCCAATGTATGCAGCACCATCGGCCGTCCGGCCAGCGACTGGTACTGCTTCGGGCCGTCACTGCCAGCGCGCGAGCCAGAGCCGGCACAGGGGATCAAGGCCCAATAGCGGACGTGTGACGGCTCGGTGGTGGGGGAATTCGCGGTAGCGTCTGTCATGGGCGTAGGGCCATTCTAAAATAAGCGCCACATGGATTTACCCAAGCTTCTCCCCGGCAAGCGCTACACCCTCCCCCGACCCACCGGTTCCGCCGATGCCCTGCTGCTGGCCCAACTCGCAGAGCGCGAGAAGAACGCCGGCAAGCTGACCGCCATCGTCACCGCCGA
>CAIVTJ010000286.1 GCA_903908825.1 uncultured Pseudomonadota bacterium
GCAAAGACAGCACGGCCACGATCAGCACAAAGCTGTTCATGTGGACTCGCTTTCAGGGTCCACGGTGGACGGGTCGGTGGCCAGCAGGGCCCCGCGACGACGCACGATGCGCCAGCCCAGGAAGGCACCGCCCAGTAGCATGAGCCCGGGCGCCAACCACAACAGTGCATTGCGCTCCGACCAGCGCGGCCGGAACAGAATGAACTCGCCGTAGCGACCGACCAGCAGGTCGCGGATCTGCTCATCGCTTTGACCGGCGACGATGGCCTCGCGCACTTCGCGGCGCAGATCGGCAGCGATATCGACCGGCGAATCTGCGATCGCTTCGTTCTGACATTTGACGCAGCGTAGTTCGTGAGTCAGCCCGAGATAACGCTGTTGCAGCACAGGGTCGGCCAAGGGCGGCGAGGCATCGACGGCCCCAGCAGGGCCGGCGATGACACACAGCAGTCCGGTCACCAGCGCTAAAGCCCACTTCATGAGCCGCTCCTAGTCATTAAAGGCAGAAACTCACGCTGCCAGATGTCCATGGTCAGGCCACCGACTTTCTTGTAGACGATGACGCCAGCCGGGTTCACGAGGTAGGTCTCGGGCGCACCATAAACGCCCCAGGCGATGGCCGTCCGGCCTTCATGGTCCGTCACGACTTGCTCATAGGGATTGCCCAGCTGCTGCAGCCATTCGCGCGCTGCAGCATCGTCGTCTTTCCAGTCCATGCCCAGGACCGGCACTTGGTAACGCGCGCTGATATCCAGCAGCGCTTTGTGCTCATAGCGGCATTCCGGGCACCAGGTGCCCCAGACGTTCAGCAGATACCAACGGCCTTTGAAGGTCTCGGCGGCATCCAGCAGGACGGCCGGTTCATTCAGCAGCGGCAAGCGCAACGCCGGTGCCGGTTTGCCGATCAGCGGTGAGACGATGATGCCTTTGTCGGGCGCTTGCCGCAGACCCACGGCCAGCAGCAACACCAGCAGCGCAAAGCCGCCCAGCGGCAGCACAAAGCGGTTCAGAGCTTTCACGCCGCCTGACCCTGCACACCGGCGGCGGGGGTCACGTCAGCGGTGACGGGCGCGGTCTTGGGCAAACGGTAGCGACGGTCCAGCCCGGACACCACGCCCCCGACCATCATGATGATCGCGCCAAACCACACAAACTGGATCAACGGCCGCACCTGCAGTCGGAGGCTCCACTTGCCCTGCCCCAGGTCTTCGCCCATTGCCACGAACAGGTCGCGGTTCCAGCCGCTGCTGATGGCCGCTTCGGTCATCGCCGATTGCTGCACCCAGTAGTTGCGCTTCTGCGGTTTGAGCACGGCCACTTCATGGCCGTTCTGGTTGACGGTGACCGTACCCTCGGTGGCGCTGAAGTTGGCGCCTTCGGCCGGTGCCGTGCCTTCAAAGCGGAAGCTATAGCTGCCCAGCGTGGTCTGCGCGCCTTGAGCCAGTGCCGTATCGCGCTCGATGGTGACCGACTGCACAACCGTGATGCCGATGGTCAGCACGCCCAAGCCGATGTGCGCGAGGCTCATGCCCACGATGCCGGCCGGCAGACTCAAGCCGCGCCGCAGTCTATCGATAGGATCGACCAGCGCGGCCAGCGCCATCCACAAACCTAGTGCCAGACCCACCGGCAACAACATCACGCTGAAGTCATAAGCGCCGGCGCAGATGGCCAGTGCCAAGGTCACTGCCAACACCAAAGTACCCAGAATGGGCCGGCGTACCCGCGCCAGATTGCCGCGCTTCCAGCCCGAGTGCATGCCCACCGAGACCAGCGCCAACAGCGGTAGTACGGGCAACAGGAAGGTCGGGTTGAAGTACTGCGGCCCGACAGACAGCGTGCCCAGATGCAGCGCATCCGAGACCATGGGTGCCAGCGTGCCGCCGAAGATGACCGCCGCCGCGATCACCAGCAGGATGTTGTTGAACAGCAGAAAGCTCTCGCGCGAGGTCAGTTCAAAGCCGGCATCTGAACGCAGCAGCGGTGCGCGCCAGGCGTAGAGCGTCAACGCGCCACCGATGATGATGACCAGAAAAGCCAGGATGAAGATGCCGCGCGCCGGGTCTGCAGCAAACGAATGCACCGACACCAGCACACCCGAACGCACCAGAAACGTGCCCAACAGGCTTAAGGAAAAGCCGCTGATCGCCAGCAACAGCGTCCAGCTTTTGAACAGCCCGCGCTTGTCCGTGACCGCCAGCGAATGGATCAGCGCCGTGGCCACCAGCCAGGGCATGAACGAGGCGTTTTCGACCGGGTCCCAGAACCAGAACCCGCCCCAGCCCAATTCGTAATAGGCCCACCAGCTGCCCAGCGCGATGCCGGCGGTCAAAAACGCCCAGGCCAAGGTGGTCCAAGGCCGGGTCCAGCGTGCCCAGGCCTGATCGAGCCGGCCTTCAATCATGGCAGCGCAGGCAAAGGCGAACGCCACCGACAGGCCGACATAGCCGGTGTAGAGCATGGGCGGATGGATGGCCAGCGCGAAGTCCTGCAGCACGGGGTTGAGGTCACGGCCATCGGGCGGTGCCGGGTCCAGCCGCAGAAACGGATTAGAGGTGGCCAGCGTGAACAGCAGAAAGCCGACGCTGAGCAAGCCCAACACGCCCAGCACCCGCGCCACAAACTGTGGCGGCAGGCTGCGCGAACGCAGCGTCACCGCCACAGTCCACAACGACAGCACGAAGATCCACAGCAGCAGCGAGCCCTCATGCGCACCCCACAGGGCCGCCACGCGATAAAAGATGGGCAACGCGCTGTTGGCGTTTTCGGCCACATAGCGCACCGAGAAATCGAACTGCACAAAACTGGTGACCAGACAGCCCATGGCCAGCGCGGTGAACACAAATTGTCCGGCGACTGCAAACGGTACAGCGTCCAAGTAACGGCTGCGTTGGCTGAGCGGACCCAACAAGCCAAAGGCCGATTGGGCTATAGCCAGCAGCAGCGCGAGGATCAGCGCGTAGTGTCCGATTTCGGGGATCATTTAATTTCCGTTGCGTGATTGACCGTTCTTCAGCGAACGGGCCACTTCCGGTGGCATGTAGTTTTCATCGTGCTTGGCCAGCACTTCGTCGGCGATAAATTCGCCCTCGCCGTTCAATCGCCCTTGGGCCACAACGCCCGCGCCTTCGCGGAACAGGTCCGGCAGTACACCGGTGTAACGCACCTTGACCTGTTGCTTGAAGTCGCTGACTGCAAAGCGCACTTCGAGTGAACCGGGTTGGCGCAGCAGGCTGCCCTTCTCGACCATGCCGCCGAGACGAAAGCGCTTGCCCGGCTGAACCTGACCGGCGACCACGGCGCTGGGGTCGAAGAAGAACGTGACGTTACTGCGAAAGGCTTGTAAGGCCAGAGCACCGGCAATGGCTATGCCGGCGAGTATGCCCAGCACCAGCACCAAGCGCCGGCGGCGCGGCGTCACGAGGCGTCCTGACTGGCGATACGCCGCCGGGCTTCGGCGCGCGCTTCCCGGGCCAGTTGCCGGGCCCACAGCACGTTGGCGACCAGCAAGGCCACGGTGAGACCGACCGACGGCCAGACATAGGCGGCATAGCCGCTCATCGCCCAATAGCTACTCATGGCTTATCACCCGTGGCGTTCAGCACTTCGCGCACCCACTGGCCGCCGCGCTCACGACGCATGACCTCGGCACGGGCCCGCATCAACATGACCGCATAAAAATAAAACGTGAAGCCGAAAATCATCAGCACCAGCGGCACCCACATGGAGGCCGGCATGGCCGGGCCGCCTTTGCGTAGCAGGCTGGGCCCTTGGTGCAGCGAATTCCACCAGATCACCGAGAAATGCACGATGGGCACGTTGACCACGCCGACCACAGCCAGCACCGCACTGGCACGATCGGCGCGCGCGGTGTCGTCGATGGCGCCGCGCAGCCCCAGATAGCCGAGAAAGAAAAACAGCAGCACCAGCATCGACACCAGCCGCGGATCCCAAGCCCACCACGTGCCCCACATCGGCTGACCCCATAACATGCCGGTGACCAGACACACGGCCGTGAAGCTGGCGCCTATGGGTGCGCAAGCGGCCGCGACAGCATGAGACACCTTGAGCCGCCACACCAGGCCGATGGCTGCGGCCACGGCCATGACCACATAGGCCATGAGCCCGACATAGGCGGCCGGTACGTGCACATACATGATGCGGGCGGCGTCGCTCTGCTGATAATCGGGCGGTGCGAGGACCAGCCCGCCATACAAACCCGCGACCATCAACAGGGCCGCCGGCCAGGCCAGCCAAGGCACGATGCGGCCGGCGACCGAATAAAAATAAGGTGGCGAGCCAAAGCGGTGAAACCAAACCCAGTTCATGAGTGCAACTTTACTCCAGGCTGATGCGAACCGCCGCAGCAGCGGCCAATGGTGCAAGCGTCAGGGCCAGCACGGCCAGCGCCGCCAGCAGGTATAACGAGCCATCCATGGGCTCGGCGCGAATGGCAAGGTCCGTGGCGCGTGCCCCGAACACCAGGGTGGGGATGGCCAAGGGCAGCACGATTAGCGACAGCAGCGCGCCGCCCCGACGTACGCCCAAAGTCAGCCCTGCCCCCACAGCGCCCAGCAGGCTCAGGCTGAGGCTGCCCAGCAGCAAGGCGGCCAGCACCCCGGGGATGGACGCTGCCGGGGCACCCAGTACCATGGCAGCCAGCGGGGCTGCCACGACCAGGGGCAAGCCGGTCAGCAGCCAATGGGTCAGCGTCTTGGCCAACAGCAACCAGGCAAAGGACTGTCCGGACAGCGCGTACTGCTCGAGTGTGCCGTCGCGGCCGTCCTCACGGAACAGGAACTCGACCGCGAGCACCGAGGCCAGCAGTGCCGCCACCCACAGTGCAGCGGGTGCCAGGGTCCGCAGCCGCGCCGGCTCCGGGTCCAGGGCCAGCGGGAACAGCAGCGTCACGATCAAAAAAAACGCAACAGGTTGCAGCCATTCGCCGGGACGGCGGAACGCCAGCCGCAGATCGCGCTGCACCACCAAGGCGGCGGCAGACCAGGCCGTGGCCGGTGTGCTCATGCGGGCTCCTGCGGCTGCTGCCAGAGCCGGTTACCCGGACTGGCTAAAGTGAGGGGTTGGTGGGTGGCGATCAGGGCACAGCCACCGGCTTGCAGGTGCGCATCGATGGCCGCTGCCACCAGCTGCTGACCGGCCGCATCCAGGTTGGCTACCGGCTCATCGAGCAGCCACAGCTGCGCCCGCCACAGCCCCAGACGTGCCAGCGCGACGCGCCGCTTTTGCCCGGCAGACAAATGCCGCACCAGTTCATTGGCCAGAGGCTGCAGACCGGTCTGCTGCAGGGTGGCCTGTAACTGTGCGGCCGGGACGCCGCCGCGCAGGCCGAGGCTGTAGTGTAGGTTTTCCAGTACCGTCAGATCGCCCTTGAGGGCCAGTTCGTGACCGAGATAAGCCAGCTTGCGGCAATAGGCCAGCGGGTCGGCAGAGACTGCCAGTCCACACCAGCTGATGTGGCCGCTTTCGCTGGGCAGCAGTCCGGCCACCGCACGCAACAAAGAGGTTTTGCCGGCGCCATTGGGCCACAGCAGTTGCAGCGCCTGCCCGGCGCCCAAGTGCAGCGACAGGCCCTTGAGCACATGCCGCTCACCGCGCCACAGGTGCAGACCACTGACCTCAAGCAAAGCTGTGCATCCTCTGCGCCTTGGAGCGCCTGACAGTTGTACGCGGCTCTGGCAGAGCCGGTACTGGTGCGGATGGCGGGAATCGAACCCGCACTCCCTTACGGGAAGCAGATTTTCGTACCACTTCGACTTACGCCGCCGCGACGGCTGTAAAGCCGGCCACGTTCGTGGTCTGGACTGTCCCTTCACCCTAGCCTGCTGTGCAAGCCTTAGGTGCCGCCCGTCCAGTCTCTACACCTTCCCGCATCGCGGGCTTGGCTCGGGATTGACCGGCGCTTAACCCGGCTTTCCCCGACTTTGAGCGGTTCTACTCCAGAGGTTTACCTCCGGGCACTCCGTATGAAGTCTGCTGCGTCTACCAATTTCGCCACATCCACGCCGCCGCTACCTTAACGCATAACGGTAGGGTGTCGGGGACGAGTTGCGCGGATGGAGGCTAGGGTCGGAATCGAACCGGCGTACACGGCTTTGCAGGCCGCTGCATGACCAC
>CAIVTJ010000287.1 GCA_903908825.1 uncultured Pseudomonadota bacterium
AGCTCACCCTTGAGGTTGTAGGCGACGGCGCTATCGGGATAGCTGGCGATGGTGGCATCGATGCGGGCCAAAGCTTGCTTGGGCTGCTTGCGACCCATGTCGAGGCGGATCAGCGCCATCAAAGGCTCGAGAGCCTCAGGCTTCTTCTTCTGTGCGGCCGTGTAGTTGGCTTGGGCCGCATCGAACTTCCCTTCAACCTCATCGACCATGGCAGCGAACATATCGCCCATAGACAGATCCGGGCGCAGCCGGCGCACATCCTCGGCAGTTTGGCGCGCTGCGGCATAGTCCTTTTGCGACATCACCACGCGGAACAGGTTTTCTCGGGCCGCCAGGTTGGTCGGCGACTCGCGCGCCAGCAGTTCGAGCAAATCGCGCGCCGGACCCATTTTGCCGGTGTTAGCCAGCAAAGCAGCCAGGTCCATGCGCAGACTGGTATCACCGGGATTGGCCTGCGTGGCCGAGCGCAGCACCTCTTCGGCGAGGGCCTGATCATTGTTCTGCAGATGAGCGCGCGACAAGGCCCTCACCACAGGCGCCGAGTTGGGCTGATCACGCAGCACCGAGCGCAGGTCGGTAATGGCTGACGAGGCATCGCCGCGTGCCAAAGCCATGCTGCCACGCAAAGACAATGCTTCGTTGTCGCGCGGGTTTTCGGCGAGCACTTCACCGATGAGCTTTTGAGCCTGCTCTAAATCGTTTCGTTGCAGCGCCAGCGCTGCCAAACGGTCGCGAGCCTCTAAACCCTTGGGCTTGAGCTTCTCTTCAGCGATGACCTCGTTGTAAGTGGCCAGCGCCTTGTCCTGCTTGCCGGCACTCTCATAGAAGCGACCCAGCGCCATCTTGAGTTCGGGGTTCTTAGGATCGGCCTTCAAAAACTCGACAACTTGTTTCTCGGCTGCCTCGGCACCGTGCTGTGAGGAGAGCATCTCGAGCAGCGCAAACTTGGTTTCCACGCTGCCCGGCACAGCCTTGATGGCGTCGCGGATATCTTGTTCGGCGGCTGCCTGATCTTTGGCCATCAAGTGAAAGCGTGCCAGACGCTGCCAGTTAGCCAGGTTGCTGCGATCCTGATCGATGAGCGCGCGCAACTGCGTCTCGGCTTCGGGACGGCGGTCTTCGTTCATCAGAAGTTCGGCCAGGATGATGCGCAGGTCCTGGCTCTTGGGTGACTTCTCGACACCCGTCGACAGCGCCTTGATAGCGTCGGCACTGCGGCCCTCGCGGCGATACAGAGAGGCCATCAAGGCCAGTGCATATTCATCGCCGGGCGCAGCGGCCACGGCAGCTTCGGCATCGGCCAACGCGCCCTCTTTGTCGCCCTTCTGCGCACGCACCGCACCGCGAACCGTACGCAGCTGCGGGTCTTCAGGGTTCTTGACCAGCGAGGGTTCGACCAGCTCTAAGGCCTTGTCGGGCACGCCACCCAACAGATACAGACGGGCCAGCGCAGCGCGCGCCGGCAGGAACTCAGGATCGGTTTCGACGGCGACCTGATAGTTGCCCAGTGCATCGCGGGCTTTGCCCAGCTTTTCGGCCACCTGGCCGGCTGCAAAGCGCGCCTTGGCATCTTTGGGGTCGACCTGCAGAGCGTTGGCGTATTCGATGCGCGCCTTTTCGTAATTCTGGGCAGCAACATATTCATCACCGCGCGCCATATAGCGAGCCTTGCGGCCCTCGGCACCGCTACAAGCGGCGGTCGCCAGCAGTGTGGCAACGCCTAAGCCGAGCAACACTTGGCGCAACGCGATATTCATTATGTAAAGTCTCCGGGATGCGGAAATTGGCAGTGTGAACCGGATTGTCGACTGTACGGTCATCTCTTGACGCGCGTATGACAAGCGTCGTTCACGCGCCTGCCAGAAAGCCCCTTGCCGCAAGCACCACTAAGGTAAGCAGGGCCGGCCACGCCAATGCGGCACGCCAGTTGCGGATCTGCCCAAAAATAAGCTCACAGCTGTAGAACAACACGATCACATAGGTAATGAAGTGCACTGCGGCGCCAGACTGCATGTCGAGGCGATCCATGCGATTGACAAAAGCCACAGCCAACACCCCGATAACTATCAGATAATCGGTGGGCGTCGTGCCGAACTTTTGCTGCACCGTGAAGCGGATCACGATGCCCACTGCCAGCGCCAAGGCCACAAAGAAGCTGTTAACCCAATGCAAGTTCAGAGAAGCCATGGCTTCTTCATTAGCGACCAGCAGGTAAACAGTGAAGGCCATGGTGACGTATACCGCCGTACGGCCGATCAGCATCAGCACCGGTAAGTCACGCCACACCGCCAGAGCCAGACTAGCCGTCAGCACCACCGCCAACACCAACGCCAACCACGCAAAGTCAGGCGGCACACTGTGGATGACCACACTCGAGACGGCCAGAAACGCCGGCACGCTGCCGCAGACCAGCAGCAGCGGTAGCCGACGCAACCACGGCTTATCGATCAGCGTTAATACCGATTCGGGGGCGCGCAACCACTGCGGCGTGCTGCTGG
>CAIVTJ010000288.1 GCA_903908825.1 uncultured Pseudomonadota bacterium
GAGCGGGCCGTTGCGGCGTCCGGGCCTAGCCGGAAAAAATGGAGCGGGAAACGAGGCTCGAACTCGCGACCTCAACCTTGGCAAGGTTGCGCTCTACCAACTGAGCTATTCCCGCTCGGGAGAGGGGCCGAATTGTAAGTACCTACGGCGACAAGTCAAGCGCCAATATTCAGTTTGCATCACGCAATGTGGGCCATGCGGCTTGCAGGTAGCGCACCATCGATACCAAGGTCAATACCGCGGCGATCACCGCGAGTATTAATCCTAATTGATAGACCGGCACGCCCCACAAGGGTTGGCGGTACAGCATCAACGCCAGGCCGGTCATCTGCAGCACGGTCTTCCATTTGCCGAGGCTGGATACAGCCACCCGGGTGCGTTGTCCGAGTTCGGCCATCCATTCGCGCAGCGCCGAGATAGCGATCTCGCGACTGATGATGATGGCGGCCATCAGTACCACCACCGGCTGCGGATCTTTGCTGACCAGCAGCACCAACACTACCGCCACCACCAGCTTGTCTGCCACCGGATCGAGAAACGCACCGAGTCGTGAGGTGAGACCCATGCGCCGCGCCAGATAGCCATCGAGCGTGTCGGTGATGGCAGCTGCCGCAAACAGCAGCCCCGCTGCCGGATCGGAGAAATTGAATGGCAAATAGAACAACACCACGATCAGCGGGATGGCCAGGATGCGCAGCCAGGTGAGCGTGTTGGGCAGGTTCAGACGCATGCGGCGCGGTCTCGCTGTCGTGCAGGGGCCGACTTATGCGCCGGGATGCAAGTGATCATAGATGACCGCCGCCAGCACTGCGCCGATTCCCTTGGTCTGTGCCAAGTCTTCGGCGCCAGCGCGCAATACGCCTTGCAAGCCGCCGAAATGCCGCAGCAGTTCGCGCCGCTTGGCCGGCCCCAAACCAGGTACGGTTTCGAGGATGGATTCCTGATGACGGCGCGCGCGGCGCTTGCGGTGTCCGGCGATGGCAAAGCGATGCGCTTCATCGCGCACCCGCTGGATGACGCGCAAAGCCGGTGAATCGGCCGGCAGCAGCAAGGCAGGTCCGCCACCGGGGCGATGCAAACGCTCTTGTCCGGCGCGCCGGTCGGCGCCTTTGGAGACACCGACGACGCACAGATCGGCATAACCCAGTTGTGCCAAAGGCGGCAATACAGCAGCCAACTGCCCTGCCCCGCCGTCGATCAGCAGTATATCGGGCAAGGGGCTCTCACCCGCCTGTATGCGGGTGAAGCGTCGCTGGACGGCCTGTGCCAGCGCCGCATAGTCATCGCCAGGCGCGACATCGTCGATATTGAAGCGGCGGTATTGCTTGCGCAGCGCGCCGTCCGGGCCATAGACCACGCACGAGGCCACCGTGCCCTCGCCGCTGGTGTGGCTGATGTCAAAGCACTCGATGCGCTGCGGTGTCGCAGCCAGCCCCAAAGCTTCACCCAAAGCGGTCAGCAGACTGCTGGCGTCTTCACGCCGCGCGGCACGCATGGCCAACGACTGCTGCGCGTTTTCGGTGGCCATCTGCGTCCAGCGCAGCAGGATGGCGCGCAGCGCATGTTGCACGCGCACGGCTGTGCCGGCCGAGGCGGCCAAGGCTTCCTGCACCGCCGCTGCATCCGGCAGTTCGCGATCAAGCAGCACCACCGGCGGGGGTTGCTCGCGGGCGTAGTGCTGCAGCAGAAAGCTGGCCAGTGTTTCTTCCGGCGTGCCCGGGCTGCGCGGAAAGTAAGCGGTGGTACCCATGATGCGACCGGCACGCACCAGCATCACGCTGACCGCGTAATCACCCGGGTCGCCGGCAATGGCAAACACATCGACATCGCGCTCGGTCTCAGAGGTGATGACCTGGGTGGCCTGCAACTTGCGCAGACTGGCCAACTGATCGCGCAGTTGTGCAGCCGTCTCGAAATCCAATTGCGCCGCAGCCGCCAGCATGCGCTGCTCGAGCAGCTCATTGAGCTCGTTGCTGCGCCCCTCCAGGACCAGCACCGCAGCGGCCACATCGCGGGCGTAATCGGCTTTGGAGATCAGCCCTACGCACGGCGCTGAGCAGCGGCCTATCTGATGTTGCAGGCACGGTCGCGAGCGGTTGGCAAAGAAGCTGTCGCGGCAATTGCGCAGCAGGAACAGCTTCTGCAACTGGTGCAGGGTGCGACGCACCGCGCCACCATCGGGGAACGGTCCGAAATAGCGTCCCTTGACGGTGCGCGGCCCGCGGTACATCGCCAAGCGGCCGAAGTCGTGGGCCAGTAATTGGATGTACGGAAAAGTCTTGTCATCACGCAGGATGATGTTGAAGCGCGGCCGATGCTCTTTGATGAGGTTGTATTCGAGCAGCAAGGCCTCGGTCTCGGACTGTGTGACCGTGACCTCGATATGGCGGATAAGCCGCACCAAGGCTTCTACCTTGGGGGCCTGCTGGGTCTGCTGAAAATAGCTACCCACCCGATCGCGCAGGCTGGAGGCCTTGCCGACATACAACAGCGAGTCAGCTGTCGCCTCGGCCTGACCGTACATGCGATAGACGCCGGGCCGTCGCGGCAGACTGGCCGCAAATTCTCGGCCCGGGTAGCTCAGGGCGCGCGCACTTTTTTGCTGCGCTCGGCGATCATCATGCCTAACTCCAGCGCCTGCTCATAATTAAGGCGCGGGTCAACCTGGGTGCGATACGCGCGGGCCAGGTCGGTGTCCGACAGACCGCGCGCACCACCGGTGCACTCGGTCACATCTTCGCCGGTCATTTCCAGGTGCACACCGCCTAAGCGTGAGCCCTGCGCCGCATGAATCTGAAACGCCTGCTCGAGCTCGCTTTGTATGTTTTCGAGACGCCGCGTCTTGATACCGCCGACAGTCGTCTCGGTATTGCCGTGCATGGGGTCGCAGACCCACAGCACCGAGTGACCGGTCGAGCGCACGGCCTGGATAAGCCGTGGCAGGTGCTTTTCGATGTCGCGCGCGCCGAAGCGATGGATCAAGGTCAAGCGGCCCGGCTGGTTGTTGGGATTGAGCGTGGTCACCAACTGCTGCAGCCAGTTGTCGTCCATGGCAGCACCGACTTTCACGCCGATGGGGTTGGCGATGCCGCGGAAGTACTCGACGTGAGCGCCATCCAGCTGTGCCGTGCGCATGCCTATCCAAGGCAGGTGCGTGGACAGGTTGTACCAGCGCTGCGCGCGCGGGATGAAGCGCGTCTGCGCCTGCTCGTACTGCAGGTGCAGGCCTTCGTGGCTGGAATAAAAATCGACCCGCTGCGCTTCATGCACCGGACCGCCGCTGAGCGCATGGAAGAAGTCGAGGGCATCGCCGATGTCGCGGACGATACGGCCATAGGCCTCTTGCAGCGGTGAATGGTTCAGAAAGCCCAGGTCCCAGTACTCGGGATGGTGCAGGTCGGCAAAACCGCCGTCGATCAATGCCCGCACAAAGTTCAGGGTGAGCGCAGCGCGCTCATAACCGCGCAGCAGCAGCTGCGGGTCGGGCTCGCGCGCTTCGGGCGTGAACTCGGGGCGGTTGACCGTGTCACCGCGATAGCAAGGCAAGGTGAGGCCATCGCGCGTTTCGGTGTCGGCAGAGCGCGGCTTGGCATATTGCCCGGCCATGCGTCCGACGCGGATGACCGGCCGCTTGAGGCCATGCAACAGCACCAGACTCAATTGCAGAATGACTTTGAGCTGCTTGGCGATGCGGTCGGACTCGCACTCGGCAAAGCTCTCGGCGCAATCGCCGGCCTGCAGCAGAAATTGCTCGCCGCGTTGGGCGGCCGCCAGACGCTCGCGCAGCGCCTCGACTTCCCACGAGACCACCAGTGGCGGCAGGCGGGAGAGTTGGCTGACGGCATCGGCCAGCGCTACGGGGTCGTTGTAATGAGGTTGTTGCAGCGCCTTGCGGGTCTGCCAGCTGGCCGGGTGCCAAGCCAAAGTGTCTAGTGAAGTCATCCGGCCATGCTACCGCCCGGCAGTTGCAGTTGCACCTGCAGACCGCCCAAATCTGCTTCGGCCAGTTGCAGGCTGCCACCATATAAACCGGCTTGCTCGAGCACCATCGCCAGGCCCAGCCCGTGACCAGGCACCTGTTGATCGGCCCGTACGCCGCGTTGCAGCACCCGCTCGCGGTCAGCCGGTGCAATGCCCGGTCCGTCATCATCGACCTGCAGGCACAGGCGCCGCGCTGCAAGGTCCACTGTGGCAGACACGCGCACGTGGCCGCGGCACCACTTGGCGGCGTTGTCCATCAGGTTGCCTAGCATTTCATACAGGTCGTCCGGATCGCCGGCAAAACCCAAGTCCGCAGGCAGCGCCAACTCGATCAGCAGGTCTTTGCGCGCATGCACTTTAAGCAGTGCCAGACGCAGCTGTTGGGCAATGGGCGCCAGCGCCACCAAAGGCTGGCCCAGCGTCACCCCGCCGCTGCCGGCGCGCTTGAGGTGGTGATTGACCAGCGCGGACATCACCTGCACCTGATCATTGATGCTGGCCGCTGCGAGGCTCGCGGCAGCCGTTGCATCGCTTGAAAGCGTGCTGCGGATCACGGCCAGCGGGGTCTTGAGACTGTGCGCAAGGTTGCCCAAAGTTTGGCGGTAGCGGGCGATGCGCGTGCGCTCGCCCTGCAACAGGGCATTGAGGTTGGCGGTAACAGCCTGCAGTTCGCGCGGCCAATCGCCCTGCAATTGCTGCTGTTGACCGCTATCGAGTTGCGTCAACTGGTCTGCCAGGCGGCGTAGCGGGCGCAGCGCCCAATGCAACACCGCCGTCAACACCGCCAGCAACAGCAGCAACAACCCGCCGAACACCAGCAGCAGTTCGTGCCGGAACTGCCGTAACTGCGCTTGTAAGGGATCGAGGCTGGCCAGCACGCTGAAGGTCAAATCCACACGTTCACGGCGGGCGTTTTCGTAGCGCAAGCCGCGGCTGGCCACCGCGTAGCTGTCACCGTCGGGTAGATCGAGGTAGCCGAAGCCGCTCTGCCCTGGCAGCAAACTGGCGCCGGCGCCCAGCTTGAGGCCGTCGCTGGACGGCGAATGCCATATCTCGCGACCGGCACGGTTTAAAACTCGCGCATACAAACCCGAGCCGCGTTGCTTCAGGCGCTCATCAGCGTCAGCCAATCCCGGGCTGACCTGCCCGCTCTCATCCGGCACTGAGACACCGATCAGAGTCTGCAACTGGGCGTCGATCTGCGCCCGTAGTGCGGCCTCAGAGAGTGTTTGAAAGCGCAGGTCGAGCAGCATCGCGGCTGCACCCAGCATCAGGCCCAGCGCCACGGCCACGGCCCACAGCAGACGCCGGCTGATGGACCCGGTGCCCAGGGCGTTCACTCGGGCGAGCGCGCCAGCGCCAAGCGATAACCGCGACCGCGCAGGGTTTCGATGGGATGCAGGGTGTCGTGCGGATCAAGTTTGCGTCGCAGTCGTCCGATGAACACCTCGATAACGTTGCTGTCACGCTCAAAGTCCTGCTCGTACAGGTGCTCGGTGAGATCGGTCTTAGAGATGACCTCACCGGCTTTGAGCATCAGGTGTTCCAGCAACCGGTATTCGAACGAGGTCAGTTCGATGGGTGCCTGCGAGACGGTGACGGTCTGCGTGCGGGTGTCGAGCACGATCGGGCCGCAGCACAACTGGGCGCTCGCCCAACCACTGCTGCGGCGCAGCAGAGCCTGCAGACGCGCCAAGAGCTCTTCGACATGAAACGGCTTACCGAGGTAATCGTCGGCACCGGCCTCCAAGCCCTGCACTTTGTCCTGCCAGTTATCGCGCGCGGTCAGCACCAAAATAGGAAAGCTGCGGTTTTGCATACGCCAGCGGCGGATCAGTTCTAGCCCCGGTAATTTGGGCAAGCCCAGATCGACCACGGCTACATCGATGGGATATTCCAAGCCGCTGTAGAGGCCCTCTGCCCCGTCTGCGGCCTCATCGACGGTGTAGCCGGCCGCTTGCAGGTGCGCGCGCAGGCTGGCGCGCAGCGACGGCTCGTCTTCGACGATCAGCGCGCGCATCAGCGCTCGTCACCGGCGGCCGGGAGGCTGCGCTTGGCCTGTTGCCACAGGGCCTCCCAGGCTTGCGGGCTCAGTGATTCGAGCGCCAGGCCTTGCGCGGCTGCGGACTGCTCCATGGCCGCGAAGCGCCGTTCGAGCTTGCGGTTAGAGCGTCTCAGGCAGGCCTCGGGATCGAGCTGCAACTGGCGCGACCAGCTGCTGACGGCCATCAACAGGTCACCCAGCTCTTCGGCCATGTTGTCAGCATCATTAGCGGACACGGCCGCATCGAGCTCAGCGATTTCTTCGAACACTTTGGCGCGTGCCCCGGCAGCGTCGCTCCAATCAAAGCCTACCCGCGCGGCGCGGCGCCCCAGCTTGGCGGCACGACTTAAGGCCGGCAGCGACTGCGGCACATCGGCCAGCACGCCGGTCTGGCCGCGTTGCTGCCGTTCGCCGGCCTTCAGGGCTTCCCAGCGGGCGTTGATGTCACCGTCTTGCGTCTGCTCGCCAAATACGTGCGGATGACGGCGCACCAGCTTGTCGCTGATGCCCGCTGCCACGTCGGCAAAGTTGAACTGTCCCTGCTCGCTGGCCAGCTGTGCCAGAAACACCACCTGAAACAGCAGATCGCCTAACTCGTCGCGCAGGCCAGCCAGGTCGCCGCGCTCCAGGGTATCGACTACTTCGCAGGCTTCTTCCAGAGTGTAGGGTGCCAGCGAAGTAAAACTTTGCTGCAGATCCCACGGACAGCCGTGCTGCGGATCGCGCAGCCGCCGCATGATTTGCAGCAGTTGCTCGATGGGTTGTTCGCTCATGACAGCTCCTCGCCGACGGCCCATGTGCGCAGACAAAACAACATGGCTGCGGTCGCACCCCAGATGCGGTGCGGCCCGTACAGGATATCGCGGGTGACCACGGGCACATCGTTGATCAAACGGCTGCCCACACTGTGCTGCGAGGCATCGAGTAACACCGCCAGCGGTAACTCAAAAGCGCCGGCCACCTCGGCCGGGTCCCAGCGCAGCACGGCTTGCGGCTGCACCAGAGCGACGACCGGGGTTACCCGGAAGCCGCTGAGAATGACATGGTCAGGCAGGAAGCCGACCACCTGCACCTGATCGGGGCTCAGCCCGACTTCTTCCTGGGCCTCACGCAGCGCTGTGGCCGCAGGATCGGCGTCGTCTGTTTCGATGTGTCCGCCGGGAAACGCCACCTGACCGGCGTGGTGGCGCAGACCACTGGCGCGCACCGTCAGCAGCACTCCCGGTCCTTCGGGTCTGTCGAGTAGCGGGATCAGTACGGCCGATGGGCGCAGCGGGTCCGGCAGCAGGGCCTGTAAGCGCGCGTCGGCCGCGGCCAGCGGTGCCAGACCCAGTCGCCAATGCGCCGGATCGTGGTTGGCCCGGGTTCCGGCCAGCCGTTGCAACAGGCGCTGCCGGGCCTGTGGCCAGTGTAAGACGGGGCTTGCCATGGGATCAGCTCTGCCGCGGGAGGGCTGCGTTATGATGGTCAGCTTATCATTCGCCGCACAGGCTCAGCATGGACTCCAGCGCACTCAACGCCTTGTCACCCGTCGACGGCCGCTATCAGGCGGGCACCGCGCCGCTGGCAGCGCTGTTTTCCGAAGCCGCCTTAATCAACGAGCGCATCCGCGTCGAGGCCTTGTGGTTGCTGCATCTGGCCGAACAGCTGCCGCAGCTGCTGGCTGAGCCGCTGTCGCCCGCGCTGCAACAGTGTCTGGCCGGTCTGGCTGAAGACCCGGGCACAGCCGCTGCGGCCACGGTCAAGCAGATCGAGCAGCGCATCAACCATGACGTCAAAGCGGTTGAATACCACGTGCGCAACACTCTGGCTGCGGCCGGTGCCTCACCGGCGCTGCTTGAGCTGGTGCACTTCGGCTGCACCTCTGAGGACATCAACAACCTCAGCTATGCCCGCATGCTGCAACGGGCCCGTCAAACTGTGCTGTTGCCGGCCCTTGATGCCTTTCTGGTCGCGCTACAGGACAACGCCACGCGCCATGCCGACCTGCCGATGCTGTCGCGCACTCATGGGCAGACCGCGACACCCACCACGCTGGGCAAAGAGTTCGCCAATATCGCCGCCCGCCTGCACCGTGCCCGCGAGCGACTGGCCCGGGTCGACATTCTGGGCAAGTGCAATGGCGCGGTCGGCAATTTTAATGCGCATGTTGTGGCTGTGCCGGGGGCCGACTGGCTGGCCATCTCGCAATCGTTCGTGCAGCGCTGCGGGCTGGTCTGGAACGCGCACACCACGCAGATCGAGCCGCATGATTGGATCGGTGAATACTGCGATGCGCTGGCGGCAGCCGACAGTATCGGCATCGACCTGTGCCGCGATCTGTGGGGCTACATCTCGCTGGGCTACCTGCGCCAGCGGCCAGTGGCCGGTGAAGTCGGTTCGTCGACCATGCCGCATAAGATCAATCCCATCGACTTTGAAAATGCCGAGGGCAACTTCGGCTTGGCCAATGCGCTGCTGCGTCACTTTGCCGACAAGCTGCCGCTGTCGCGCTGGCAGCGCGACCTGACCGATTCGACGGTGCTGCGCAACGTGGGTGTGGCGCTGGGCCACAGCCTGCTGGCCTGGCGCTCGGCTTTGCGCGGTCTGGGCAAGATCGCCCCCGACGAGCAGCGCATCGCGCGCGACCTGGACGGGGCCTGGGAGGTGCTGGGTGAAGCCGTGCAAACCGTGCTGCGCGCAGCCGGCGTACCCAATGGCTATGAGCAACTCAAGGACTTCACCCGCGGTCAGCCCATCGATCAGGCGCTGTTGGCGCAGTTCATCGCCACGCTGCCCTTGAGCCCGGCAGAACAGCAGCGTCTGTCGCAATTGACCCCCGCCAGCTATCTGGGCCTCGCTAGCACGCTGGCCCGCCAGAGCTGAACACCGCAGCGCAACGCGCAGAAGCGTGACCTGGTCGAGGCTGTGCCGCCACGGTAATCCTTACCATGGCGGCAGGAATAGCCAATTGCTGCGCGGCAGCGGACTCGACCATGATCATCAGCGAAGGTCTGCGTGACCTACAGATACTCACTGCTGCGCCGGCACAGGTCGCTGAGCCTGCCGGTGAGGCACTGCTGGTACTGAATGGTTTGCGTGAGGTGGGTGGTGCCATCCGCCGCAGTGCCACGGTGGCCCAGCGCCTGCTGTCGGTGTACACGCCCTATTTTGACCCGGACCTGTACGAAGACAACGCGCTGGTGGAGTGCATCAAAGAGTTCATTCTGACGCACAGCTATGCGCGCGTGCGCATCCTGCTCAACGAGCGCCTGCAGCAGGCCGGCTATGAGAACAAGTTTTTGTCGATGGCGCGGCGGCTGACTAATTACATCGAGTTTCGCGCGCTCAGCGCCGACTTCACCGCTTATGGCGGCATTGTGGTCATCGCCGATGATCACAGCGTGGTGTACATGCCGACCATCGCCAAATGGGAAGCCATCGCCAATTTCCGGCAGCCCAACGTCGCCCGTATGCACCTGCGTGAGTTTGACGAAGTCTGGGCGACCAGCCTGCGCGAGCCCGACCGCATTCCGGTTGCGATTTAACCGGACACGGGGCTTATAGTATGGGCATGCGCTGGTGTCCCGATCTCACCGTTGCCGCCATTGTCGCCCGGGGCGATCGCTTCCTCGTGGTCGAAGAGCGCATCAATGGCCAGTTGGTGCTAAACCAACCCGCCGGGCACGTCGAAGACGCCGAGTCCATCGTCAGCGCCTGCATCCGCGAAACCCTCGAAGAGTCGGCTTGGGTGTTCACCCCGCAGCATCTGGTGGGCACGTACCTGTGGCGTACCCCGCGCAGCGGCCGCACGACCTTGCGCTTTGCGTTTTGCGGCGAGGTCAGCGATTTCGATCCGCAGCGGCGGCTCGATCGCGGCATCGTCGCCACCCATTGGTTGACCCGCCAGCAGTTGGCTGGCCAAGCGCATCGCCTGCGCGGGCCGCTGGTGTTGCGTTGCATAGACGATTATCTGGCCGGTCAGCGCTTTGACCTGTCTGCAGTGGCCACGGTGCTCAACGAAAGCAGCACTGAGCAGTCGCTCACCCTGCCGCTGCGCAGCGTTTCGGTCTGATTGAGGCTGCCGGAGGCGCCCGCCTCTGGCACAGTTGCTGTGATGAGCAGCGCCCTACCCAAAGTCATCGTCGCCCTGTCCGGTGGTGTGGATTCCGCCGTCGCCGCCTTGTTGTTGCGGCGCGCGGGACACCCCGTCGAGGGCTTGTATATGCACAACTGGGAGGACGACGAACAGGGCTATTGCAGCAGCGCTCAGGACTATCAGGATGCCCGTGCGGTGGCTGCCGAATTGGGCATCGCCTTGCACCGGGTCGATCTGTCCGCCCAGTACCGCGACCGGGTGTTTGCGCATTTTCTGGCTGAATATCGCGCGGGCCGCACACCTAACCCCGACGTGTTGTGCAATCGCGAGATCAAGTTCGGTGACTGCCTGGCGCATGCGCGACGCTTGGGCGCAGAGTGGCTGGCCACCGGGCACTACGCCCGCATCGTGCAAAGCCCTGAGGGTCCGGTGCTGCTCAAGGGGGTCGATCCGGCTAAGGACCAGTCGTATTTTCTGCATGCCGTGCGCCGCGCCGATTTCAGCCGTGTACTGATGCCCATCGGCGAACTGCACAAGCCTGTCGTGCGTGAACTGGCGCGTGAGGCCGGGCTGCCGGTGTTTGCCAAGCGCGACAGCACCGGCATCTGCTTTATCGGTGAGCGACCCTTTCGCGAGTTTCTGGCGCAGTACATAGCCCGCACACCCGGCCCCATCGAGACCGCTGACGGTCAGGTGCTCGGCGAGCATCAGGGCTTGGCGTTTTACACCTTGGGGCAGCGCAGCGGCCTGCGTCTGGGCGGGCAGCGCGACGGCAGTGAAGCGCCTTGGTATGTGGCTGCCAAGCAGACGCAGCGTAATGCGCTGATCGTCGTGCAAGAGCCCGGGCACCCGTTGCTGCTGTCGCGCACGGTGCACACCGCCGACATCAATTGGCTGACCACACCGCCACAGTTTCCGGCGCGCGTGACGGTGCGCTTGCGCTACCGGCAGCCGGACCAGGCGGCTGTATTGAGCGCCGCCGACGAGGGCGGCGTGTGCATCACATCGGATCAGCCACAGAGCGCCGTGACGCCAGGTCAGTCGGCAGTTTTTTATGACGCAGATCGCTGTCTGGGCGGCGGGGTCATCACGCATATCGCGCTATAATCGGCGCACAGTTCAGGGAGGCATCATGACCGACAGTTTCAAGGCACGACAGGCACTTCATTGCGGCGACCGCGAGTACGACTACTGGAGCCTGGCTGCCCTGCCGGCCGACCGGTTGGCGCGCCTGCCCTTCTCGCTCAAAATCCTGCTGGAAAACCAGCTGCGCTTTGAAGACGGCGTTAACGTCACGCGCAGCGATATCGAGGCCCTGCTCAACTGGGATGCCAAGGCCGCCCCCAGCCACGAAATCTCGTTCACGCCGGCGCGCGTGATCATGCAGGACTTCACCGGCGTGCCCTGCGTGGTCGATCTGGCCGCCATGCGCGAAGCCATCACCCGTCTGGGCGGCGATGCCGAGAAGGTCAACCCGCTGGCTCCGGCCGAGATGGTCGTCGACCATTCGGTGCAGGTTGATGAATACGGCAGCTCACATGCGCTGGCCGACAACACCCGTATGGAGTTCGAGCGCAACGGCGAGCGCTATGCCTTCCTGCGTTGGGGCCAGAGCGCTTTCCGCAATTTCCGCGTGGTGCCTCCCAACACCGGCATCGTGCACCAGGTCAATGTCGAGTATCTGGCACGCGTCATCTTCGCCAAAGAAGGCGAGCGCCAGCAGGCCTATCCCGACACCGTCGTCGGCACCGACTCGCACACCACCATGGTCAACGGCCTGGGCGTGCTGGGTTGGGGCGTGGGCGGCATTGAGGCTGAGGCCGCCATGCTGGGCCAGCCGGTCACCATGCTCATCCCGCAGGTCATCGGCTTCAAGCTCAACGGCCAGTTGCCGGCCGGCGCCACCGCCACCGACCTGGTGCTGACCATTACCGAGATGCTGCGCAAGAAGGGCGTCGTCGATAAGTTCGTCGAGTTCTTTGGCGATGGCCTGGCGCACCTGCCGCTGGTCGACCGCGCCACCATCGGTAACATGTCGCCGGAGTTCGGTAGCACCTGTGCCATCTTCCCGATCGATGAAGAGACCATCCGCTACCTCGAACTGTCGGGTCGTCCCGCCGAGCAGGTCGCACTGGTCGAAGCCTATGCCAAGGCCCAGGGCCTGTGGCGCATCAACGGTCAGGCTGCCGCCGATTACACCGACATCCTCGAGCTGGACATGGGTACGGTTGAGCCCAGCCTGGCCGGCCCCAGCCGCCCGCAAGATCGCGTGCCGCTGCGCGTGGCCAAGAGCACCTTTGCCAAGCACTACGCCAAGCAGTCCGCTGAGCGCGCCAGCAAGAACCCTGCTGCCACCGGGGTCGGCGCGGCCGTGGTCGACGGCAAGGCCTTCGATGTTAAGGACGGCGCTGTACTCATCGCCGCGATCACCAGCTGCACCAACACCTCCAACCCTTATGTGCTGATGGCCGCCGGCCTTGTGGCACGCAATGCGCGCCGTGCGGGACTTGCCAGCAAACCCTGGGTCAAGACCAGCCTGGCCCCGGGTTCGCGCGTGGTCACCGATTACCTGCAGGCTGCAGGTCTGCTCGATGAGCTCGCCGGCATCGGCTTTGACGTGGTCGGCTATGGCTGCACAACTTGCATCGGCAACTCCGGCCCGCTCAAGCCCGAGATTTCAGCGGCTGTCAAAGCCGGTGACATCATTGGTTGCTCGGTGTTGTCGGGCAACCGCAACTTTGACGGCCGTGTGCACCCCGAGATCAAACAGAACTACCTGGCCTCGCCGCCGCTGGTGGTGGCTTATGCACTGGCCGGTACGCTGGACCTCGATCTGAATGCCGAGCCGCTGGGCCTTGGCAGCAATGGTCAGCCGGTGTACCTCAAGGACATCTGGCCCACCCCCAAAGAGATCGCCGATTTCGTCGGTCAGTTCATCACCTCGGCCATGTTCCGCAAGAGCTATGCCGGCGTGTTTGACGGTGACGAGCGCTGGCAGGCCATCAAGGTGCCGGCAGGCAAGATCTATTCGTGGGACGACAAGTCAACCTACGTCAAGAACCCGCCCTACTTTGACGGCATGACCATGGAGCCGGCCATCAAATCGCAGATCACCGGCGCCCGTGCGCTGGCGCTGTTGGGCGACTCGGTCACCACCGATCACATCTCGCCGGCCGGTAACATCGCTAAGAGCAGTCCTGCGGCGCGCTATCTGATGGAGCAAGGCGTACAGCCTGCCGACTTCAATCAATACGGCGCCCGGCGTGGTAATCACGAAGTGATGATGCGCGGCACCTTCGCCAACATCCGCCTGCGCAACCTGCTGCTGCCGGGTACCGAGGGCGGCATCACGCTGCACATTCCGTCGGGTGAGCAGCTGTCGATCTTCGATGCCGCCATGCGCTACAAGGCCGAAGGCACACCGCTCATCATCCTCGCGGGCAAGGAATACGGCACGGGTTCGTCGCGTGACTGGGCTGCCAAGGGCACCATGCTGCTGGGCGTCAAAGCGGTCATCGCCGAGAGCTATGAGCGCATCCACCGCTCGAACCTCATCGGCATGGGCGTGCTGCCTTTGCAGTTTGTCGAGGGCCAGACGGCACAGTCGTTGGGTCTCAGCGGCACAGAGACTTTTGCCATCATTGGTCTGGATGCCGGCGATGGCCGCAGCGTCACGGTCAAGGCGACCGCTGCCGATGGCAGTGAAAGCAGCTTCACGGCGCGTGTGCGCATCGACACGCCCAAAGAGCGCGAGTACTTCCGTCACGGCGGCATCCTGCAGTACGTGCTGCGGCAGCTGGTTGTTGCGGGTAACGCGGCCTGAGCCACGCGCCACGCATCGCGCTGTTCGACCTCGATGGCACGATCGCGCGGCGCGATACCTTCGGGCCATGGGTGCTGGGGCTGTTGCTGCAACAGCCCTGGCGTCTGCTGCGGCTGCCGCTGCTGTTGCCAGCCTTAGCGGCCTACGCCTTTAAACGCATCGATCATGGCGGGCTCAAGTCGGCGGTCATCCGCCGCTTGCTCGGCGGCCTGACGCGGACGCAGGTCCAAACGTGGACCGCCGGGTATGTGCAGCAGGTGGTCCCTGCACGATTGTTTGCCGAGGCGCTGGCGGCCATTGCCAAGCATCGCGCTGCGGGCGACACACTGGTGTTGTTGTCGGCCAGCCCCGATTTGTTTGTGCCGGCACTGGGTGCGGCGATGGGCTTTGATGAGGTGCTGTGCACCGGTGTCGCTTGGGCCGGTGAGAGGCTCGATGGCGCATTGACCACAGCCAACCGGCGCGGCGAAGAAAAGCTGCGTTGCCTCGCAGCGCTGCGCCGCGCGTACCCGGGTTGTCACGTCACCGGCTATGGCAACAGCGAGCCCGATCTGGTGCATCTGCAAGCCTGCGACTCAGCCTGCTATATCAATCCGCGTCGGGCACAACTGCCGCACTTGCGCAGCGCAGGTATCACAGCCTTACACTGGCACTGAGCGTGTAAGCTGACTTCAGCGCCCCGGTCTTTATTGTGGAGGTTTCTCATGTCCCGCCCCTATGGCCCGCACATCCTGCCTTCAGACATCACCCCCGAAGCGGTTTTTATGGACCGGCGCCGCGTACTCGCGCAAGGCCTGGCCGCCGGCGCATTGCTGGGCGCGGCCACGCCGCTGACTGCCCTGGCGGCCGACGCGGCCGCTACCGATCGTTATAAGGCCCCACGCAATGCCCGCTACTCGGTCACCGATACGCCCAACAGCTACGAAGAGATCACCGGCTATAACAATTTTTATGAGTTCGGCACCGATAAATCCGATCCGGCTGCCAATGCGCGCAACTTCAAGCCCACGCCTTGGACCGTCACCGTCGACGGTGAGTGCGAGGTCAAGGGCAGCTTTGCGCTCGAAGATCTGCTGAGCCCGCAGACCTTGGAAGAGCGCGTCTATCGCATGCGCTGCGTGGAGGCTTGGTCCATGGTGATCCCCTGGGTGGGCTTTCCCTTGGCCGAACTGCTCAAGCGTTACAAGCCCACGTCTAAGGCCAAGTATGTGGCCTTCACTACACTCAATGACGCTAAGCAGATGCCTGGCCAGCGCGAACGCGTGCTGGACTGGCCCTATGTTGAGGGCCTGCGTATCGATGAGGCCATGCACCCGCTGACGCTGCTGGCTGTCGGCGTTTACGGCAAAGTGCTGCCCAATCAGAGCGGCGCGCCGTTGCGGCTGGTGGTGCCGTGGAAGTACGGCTTCAAGGGCATCAAGTCGATCGTGCGCATCAGCTTTGTTGAACAGCAGCCGCGCACCAGCTGGTCGCACGCCGCGCCCAACGAATATGGCTTCTATGCCAACGTCAATCCGGCCGTGGACCATCCGCGTTGGAGTCAGGCCAGCGAGCGTCATATCGGTGGCGGACTGCTGGCCAAGCGCCAGGCGACGCTGCCGTTCAACGGTTATGGCGCTGAAGTGGCCAGCCTCTATCAGGGCATGGATCTGCGGCGGTTCTTCTGAACACGGCCCAGCGCTATCAGTGGCTGATTAAGCCGCTGTTGTTTGTGGTGGCGCTGCTACCGGCGCTGGGGCTGCTGGGTGGTGCGCTGCAAGTCGGGCCCGTGCATCTGGGTGCAGATCCGGTTCGCACCCTCATTCATGAGTGCGGCATCTGGACGCTGCGATTGCTGTGGCTGACGCTGTTGATCACACCGCTGCGCGAACTCACCGGGTTAAACGACCTGCTGCGTCTGCGGCGCATGCTGGGCTTGTTTGCGTTCTTTTATGCGCTGCTGCACATGGCGGCCTGGGTGTGGCTCGATCAAGGTCTGGATGGCGCGGTCATCGTGTCTGAAGTCATCAAACGCCCCTATCTGGCGCTGGGCATGACGGCCGTGCTGCTGATGGTGCCGCTGGCGGTCACTTCGACCAACGCGATGATGCGGCGTTTGCGCAAACGCTGGCTGGTGCTGCACCGGCTGATCTATGTGATCGCGCTGCTGGGCATCTGGCACTTCTGGTGGCAGGTCAAGAAAGACATCCGCGAACCGTTGGTTTATGCGCTGTTGTTGGCGCTGCTGCTGGGCTACCGGCTGGTCAAGGCTGCTGCCATACGGCGTGCTAAAGCGCGCTCCGCACTTGCCACAGCTCGGGGAAAAACCGCAGCTCCAGCGCCTTAAGCAGGTAAGACACACCGCTGGTGCCGCCGGTGCCCGCCTTGTTGCCGATGATGCGCTCAACGGTCTTCACATGATGAAACCGCCACAACTGAAAGTGGTGGTCGAGATCGATCAGCTGTTCAGCCAGTTGGTAGAGTTCAAAGTCATGCGCACTGTTGTGATAGACGCCTAACCACGCGCCAGCGACGGCTTTGTTGCTGACGTAAGGTTCGCTGAAGTCCCGCTCTAAAACTTCGTCAGGAATGCCATAGCCACGGCGGCTGAGCAGGCGCAACACTTCGTCATAGAGGCTGGGTGCACGCAGTGCGCGCTGCAAAGTAGCGTGCACCTGTTCATCACGCTGATGCACACGGATCATGTCGGCATTTTTGTTGCCGAGCATGAACTCCAGTTGCCGGTACTGCGCCGACTGAAAGCCCGATGAGCGGCCCAGCGCATTACGGAAGGCTGAATAGTCGGCGGGTGTCATGGTCGACAACACATCCCACACAGACAGCATCTGCGCCTGGATGATGCCGATACGCCGCAGCAGTTTGAATGTCGGGCCCAGATCATCGCGTTGCACATAGCCCAGCACCGCGCTCAGCTCATGCAGGAACAAACGCAGCCACAGCTCGGAGGTCTGATGCACGATGATGAACAGCATCTCGTCGTGCTCAAAAGAGGCCGGTTGCTGCGCGCCGAGTAAGGCCTCCAATTGCAGATACTGGGCATAGCTGCGACTGCTGCCCAAGTCCCAGTGCACCGACTCATCACTGAGATCGATGCGGCCGGTGGGTGGTGTATCGCGTGTGCTCATGACAGTAACCGCCCTTGCGGGCGCACCCATGCGGGCACGTTGCGCCAGCCATCGGTGCGCAACTGCCGGTCCAGACGCTTGTAGTCCGGCTCACAGGCCGCCACCACAGCCCAGAAAGCACGCGAATGATTTAAGTGCCGCGTATGGGCCAACTCATGTAACAACACGTAGCGCAGCACAGCTGGCGGCTGGAACAGCAAGGCCAGATTGAGACTGATGCCGCCCTTGGCCGAACAACTGCCCCAACGGCTGCGCTGCAGGCGGATCTGCACCGGGCCATGGACAAAGCCTTGTTCGGCTGCCAGTTCAGCCAGCCACGGCGCTAGCACTTCGCGGGCGCGGGTCGACAACCAGCGGCAGAGCGCGGCCCGGCACTGCGCGGCACTGCCATGGCCCGTCAAGCGCAACAGTCCTTCATCGCGTGCCTGCACACGGAACGGTCCATCGCCCGGCTGCTGTTGCAACTGCCATTGTTCACCCAGGGCTAAGAGGTTGATGGCAGCCGGCGGAAACGCTTCAGCGGCTTGCGCGCGGACCTGAGCCTTGGCCACACGTACAGCGATCCAGTCCTGATGTTCTGCGATGAACCGGTCCACCAGTCGCCGTGGCAGGCCGCGCGGCACGACCACTTCGACCTGTGCGGTCTCGTGTACGCGCAAGGTCAGGCGCCGCGCGCGGTGGCTCTCGCGGATGATCAGCGTGCCTGCGGCTATTGATGACTGGCTCTGCAGCAGTTCCATGCCCGGATCATAGCAGTGCGGCGCAGGGCTGCCCTGCTGATGGCTAAGGCCCGCCAACTTCCTTAAGCTGGCACTATGCAATTTCTCAGTGACAACACCGCACCCGCCCACCCGGCCATCCTGGCCGCGCTGGAATCCGCCAACCGGCAGGCAACCCATTCGTATGGCGATGACGCCTGGACTGCGCGTCTGGACGAAGCCTTCAGCCAGTATTTCGCCACACCCGTGCGCGTATTCGCGGTGGCCACCGGTACCGCGGCCAACGCCTTGTCGCTGGCCTGCCTGACGGCGCCTTGGGGGGGTGTGCTGTGCAGCGATGAAGCACACATCCTGCAGGATGAAGCCGGCGCCTGTGAGCTGCAAAGCGGCGGCGCGCGCTTATCGGCGTTGCCCACCGAGCACGGCCGTATCGATGCGCAAGCGTTCGCGCAACGCCTGGAAACCCTCAGCGATTCGGTGCACAGCGTGCAAACCAGTGCGCTGAGTCTCACCCAGTCGACCGAGTGCGGCACGGTCTATGATCTGGCGCAACTGCGCCTGCTCAGCACCCTCGCTCATGACCACGGTCTGCGTGTGCACTTGGACGGAGCGCGCTTCGCCAACGCACTGGCCCATCTGGGCTGCACACCGGCCGATATGACCTGGCGGGCGGGCATCGATGTGCTGTCCTTTGGCGCCACAAAAAATGGCGCCTTGGCCGCCGAGGCCGTGGTGTTTTTTGATGCGGCGCTGGCGCATGAGTTTGAGCGCCGTCGCAAACGCGCGGCGCATCTGTATTCCAAACACCGCTATCTGTCAGCGCAACTGCTGTGCTGCCTGGAAGGTGATTGGTTCATGGACAACGCGCGCCGCGCCAATGCGCTGGCGCAAAATATTGGCGCTGCAGCCGGCAGCCGGCTGCGCTATCCGGTGCAGGCCAATGCGGCTTTTGTCCGCTTAGCCCCCGAGCAGCAGGCTGCACTGCGCGCGCAGGGCTTTGAGTTTTATCCCTGGGGTCCGCCATCTGCGCAGACCATCCGTTTGGTCGTGTCCTGGCATCAACCGCAAGCCGAGGTCGAGCAGCTGTGTGAGGCCTTGCGCGCATGCACTTGATCGACATCGGCGCCAATCTGACCCACGAGAGTTTTGCTGAGGATCTGACTGCCGTACTGCACCGCGCGCGCAGCGCCGGTGTGATGCAACAGGTGGTGACCGGCACTTCTGTGGATAGCAGCGCAGCGGCGATCGCTTTGCACGCTGCGTACCCGGCGCTGCTGTTTGCGACGGTCGGTATCCATCCCCATCACGCTTCGGATCTGGATGCGCCGGCCTTGCAGCACTTAACCGACCTGGCCGGTCAGGCCGGTGTTGTGGCTATCGGTGAGTGCGGGCTCGATTATTTCCGTAACCTGTCCCCACGTGATGCGCAGATCGCCGCCTTTCATGCGCAGTTAGAGCTTGCTGAACGTCTGCAACTGCCGGTGTTTCTGCATCAGCGCGATGCGCACGCGGACTTCATGGCTGTGCTCAAAGAGCACATCGGCAATCTGAAGGCGGCCGTCGCGCACTGCTTCACCGGACAAGCCAACGAGTTGGATGATTATCTGAACAACGGTTTGAGCATCGGCATCACCGGCTGGATCTGCGATGAACGGCGCGGTGAGCACTTGAAGGCACTGGTGCGCCAGATACCGGCAGACCGCTTGATGATCGAGACGGACTCGCCCTATCTGTTACCGCGCAGCCTGCGGCCCAAGCCAGAGGGTCGCCGCAATGAACCGGCTTTTTTGCTTGAAGTGGCGCGGGTGGTGGCCGAGGCGCGCGGTGAAACCCTGCAGCAATTGGCGCACAGCACTAGCGCTGCGGCGAGCCATTTTTTTGCACTGCCCCCGGTGCCCGACTACGCTTAAGCGCTGCTAGCTTAAGAACACTTCCCGCAGAAACGAGGGTCCGGGTGTGGGGCCGCCATCGGTCAGTGTGGCGCACAGCGCATCCCAGGGTTCGCGCTGACGCGCTATCAAATCGGTTCTGGTGGCGGCATCCAAGCGCGGATATTGAGTGCGCAGTGATTCCAGCATCATCGTCCAGTTGGGCAGGCCCTTGGGGAAGACACTGCGGCGGCTGAACACCAACCGCCCTTCGACCGGCAGTTCACCAGCCAGCGCCTTGACCGCTGCGATGCGATCGAACAGCGCACTCTGCGGGTTTAAGAAGGTGCTGCGCCGCGGCCCGTCCATAACAGTCCATTGCGACATCTGATCACCCCCGAACAGATTGCCGCGTATGTCGCGCAGTTCAACGATCAGCACACCCTGTGGCGTCAGCAGCAAAAACTCGATATGCAACCAGCCGCCCATGCCATCGGGCACCAGCATGTCTTGACGCGCGTCCAAACCGATCTGCCGGATGCTGCGATGCAACTGCGAGCGCGCAAATCGTTGCCGCCAGACGCGCCACACAGACACCACAATGGCCAGCAACATGATGCCGCCTACCACTGCAGCGATCAGGACATTGGGATCGGAAAATAGAGCAAGCCGGTTCATCAGCGGGCGATGACTTCGCGCAGCGCGTCTAAAGTGGCTGCAATCTCGGTGCACTGCGTGGGTAGCTCAAACAGCCGCTGGAGATTTTCCGGGATAGTGACCGCCTGCCCGATCAGCGGCTCGACGATCTCACGGAACTTGGCTGGATGGGCGGTGGCCACCAACACCCAGCGACCATTGGCGCGGCGTCCGGCTGGCATTTGCTCATAAGCTTCTGCGGCGGTGGCTGTGTGCGGGCACCAGATCTGACCGCGCGCAGCAAAGTCGCTGATGATGCGTGCGCTGATCTGCGCATCGCTGATCGATACCGCTTCAAGCTGTTGACCCAGTTGCGTGGCATCCGGATACAGGTGCGACATGCGTTCGAGATTACTGGGATTACCCACGTCCATGGCCGATGCCAGCGTTGCGATGCTCGGGCGCGGCTGCAACAGGCCGCTCTGCAGATAGTCGGGCAGCGTCCGGTTAGCGTTGTGTGCCAACACGATATCGCCGATGGGCAAGCCCATCTGCCGCGCCCACAGACAAGCCACCGAATTACCCAAGTTGCCGCTGGGAATAATGAACGAGGCTTTTTGCCCGTGCTTGCGCCACACGGCCAGGCTGGTCGCCACGTAATAGGCAGCCTGCGGCAGCAAGCGACCCAGGTTGATACTGTTAGCCGATGACAGTTCGGCGGTGATCTGCAGTTCGGGATCGAGGAAGGCTTGTTTAACCAGCCGCTGGCAATCATCAAAGGTGCCGCGCACCGCCAGACTGGTGACGTTGTCGCCCCAGCAGGTCAGTTGCCGCTCTTGCGTTGGTGACACGAGACCTTTGGGAAACAGCACCACGACCTCAATGCCCGGGCGCCGGTGGAAAGCCGCTGCCACTGCGCCGCCGGTATCACCTGAGGTGGCCACCAAGATGCGCAGCACCTTGGGGTTGCCACTGCGTATGCGCGTCATGCAGGCCGCTAGAAAGCGCGCACCGAAATCTTTGAATGCTGCAGTGGGACCGTGAAACAGCTCAAGGACCGACAGATGTCCTGTTTCATCCAGCGGCACCAGCGGCGCAGGAAAGTTGAACGCATCGCCGACGATGTCAGCGGCTTGCGCCACCAGCGCATCACCCTCGGCAAAGCGCTGCAGCAGCGGTTCGGCCAGTGCCGGTAGCGCAGCAGCGGCCGGCCAGGCATCCAGCGCGAACTGCGGCCATTGTTGCGGCACGTACAGACCGCCGTCCGGCGCCAGACCCTGCACCAGCGCAGCACTGAAGCCCACGTCGGGCGAAGCGCCGCGTGTACTGGCAAACCGCATCAGTCAGTCACCAGGCGCGCACCGGCCGATCTCATCGGGACCACCCAGTGATCGACCTCAAGATTGTTGAGCGCGAACTGC
>CAIVTJ010000289.1 GCA_903908825.1 uncultured Pseudomonadota bacterium
CCGCTGCCCAATGCGGCCACGCCCGGCCCGGGCCCGGCGCCGCTGTCACTCAACAACCAGACCGTGCGGCAGGTGCTGCACCTCAGCGCCGGCGGTCAGCAACTGCGCATCCGCCTCAGCAACGAATATGGCGCCAAGCCGCTGCGTATCGGTGCGGCCACGGTGTCGCGCGTCAAGGCCGATGGCAGTCTCGATGCCAGCAGCACGCGCACGCTGCGTTTCGGCGGTCAGCCCGATGCGCTAGTGCCTATTGCCGCACCGCTGCTCAGCGACCCGGTCGACCTGCCGGTCGCAGCACTGTCCGATATCTCGGTCAGCGTGTGGTTCCCCGAAGACACCGGCCCCTGCACCTGCCATCAGGTCGGCTCGCAGGACGGCTTTATTTCAGAGCCCGGGAATTTCACGCAAGAGGTGTTCACCGCTGCACGGACTATTCAGTCGCGCGCCTTTGTCACCGGCGTTGATGTGCAAGTGGCGCGCGGCAAGACCATCGTGGTGCTGGGCGATTCGATCTCAGATGGCGTGGGCTCCGGTCGCAACCTCAACCATCGCTGGCCTGATGTGCTGGCGCGCCGCCTCAACAGCACGCGTGGCGGCCCGGCTTGGGGCATCTCTAATCAAGGCATCAGCGGCAACCGCGTGCTCGAAGACGGTGCGGGCCAAAGCGCCTTGGCGCGCTTTGATCGCGACGTGCTGGCCGTGTCGGGCGCGGCCTATGTCATCGTGTTTGAAGGTGTGAATGACTTAGGCATATCGTTTGGTGCTGCGCGTGCCAAGCCGCTGAACCTCGCCACCGCAGAGGCGATGATCGCCGGCTACCGGCAACTCATCAGCCGCGCTCATGCGCGCGGCCTCAAGATCATAGGCGCCACCATTGCCCCCTATGAAGGCGCCTCATACTGGTCCGCGCAGGGCGAAGCGCAGCGCCAGACCATCAACAACTGGATGCTGAACGGCAAAGAGTTTGATGGTGTGCTGGACTTCGCAGCGTCCTTTGCCGACCCGGGCCAGCCTTCGCGCATGGCCGACAGCAAGCACATCGGCGATCACCTGCACGGCAACGATGCCGGCTATGAAGCCGTGGGCAACAGCATCGACCTCAAGTTGTTTCGCTAAGGGCTGGGCGCGCTGATGTATCGATACGCGTGCGCGGTGCTGGCAACCTGGGCTGTTCTGGCAGGCACTGCCGCAGCAGCCCAGTCTCAGTGTGACCGCGCCTGCCTTTACGGCCATGTCGATCGCTATCTGCAGGCGCTGCCCCGACACGACGCCCGGGCCCTGCCTTGGGCCAAACACGCCAAGGTCACCGAGAACAATGTCGAGCTGGCCGTCGGTGATGGCGTTTGGGGGACAGCCACCGGTCTGGGCAGCTATCGGCTCAAGTTTGCCGACCCTCAGACCGGGCAAGTCGGTGTCTTTGGCGAAATGATCGAATCGGGCGACCGGTCGGTCTTTGCCCTGCGCCTCAAGATCGAGCAGGGCCGCATCAGCGAAGCTGAAACCGTCATCGTGCGGGTCAACGATTTCGGCGCCCTGCCCGGTGGCGCCAATCCGTTTGCCAACCCGTCTTTTATAGACAAGCCTTTCATGACGCAGGCACTGGCACCCTCGCAGCGCCGGACGCGGCAGCAACTCATCACCGTAGCCAACGGCTATTTCGAGACGCTGCAGCTCAATGACGGCACCATCCGCACGGCTTTTGACCCCGCTTGCAACCGCATCGAGAACGGCTTGCAGACCACCAACAATCCTGCCATGCCCTTGGGGCCCCTGAGTGCTTTGGGTTGCGAGGCGCAGTTTGCGCTGGGGCAGTACCGCTACGACGATCGCTTGCGTGACCGGCGCTTTCCATTGGTCGATGAGGAACGCGGCCTGGTGCTGGCGGCGGGATTCATCGATCACCAAGGACGCTTGGGCGATTACGCACTGGCTGATGGCAGTCCGGCGCAGTCACCGATCCGCAGGCCACACACGTTTGTGCTGCTGGAGCTGTTCAAAATCGTCGACGGCAAGATTCTGCAGGTCGAGGCCGCCTTCATCACCGTGCCCTACAACATGCCCAGCCCCTGGGTCAGGCACTCCAGGCACTAGCCGGGTCAACTGAAGATGACGACGATGCGCTCGCAGGACCAATAAGCCGCCAGCGCACCGATGGCATACAGCGCCGGTGTGCGACCCCGCGCCACCACCGGCCAGCGTCGCAGCAGCAGCCACAGCAATCCGGCTGTGGCCACCGTAAACAGCTGACCGATCTCCACACCCAGGTTAAAGGTCACCAAGGCCGTGGTCAGGTTCGCCTGCGGCAGACCGATCTCTTTGAGTGCGCCGGCAAAGCCCAAGCCGTGTACCAAGCCAAATATAAACGCCAACAGCGCAGGCCAGCGGCGCGCCAGCGTCTGGCGTTGATGCAAACCCTCGGCAGCGACCAGCACAATAGATAGCGCAATGCTGGCCTCAACCGGCGGCGGGCGCAGTGTCAGCAAGCCCAGCGCGGCACTGGCCAGCGTGATGCTGTGTGCAGCGGTAAACGCCGTGATGGTCCAGATCAGTTGCCGGCGGAAGCCCACCAGAAACAGCAAGCCGAATACAAACAGCAGATGGTCATAACCGGTGAGGATGTGCTCTATGCCCAGCACCGTGTACGCGCGGGCGATCTGCGCTTTATCGCGCGCATCATCGGCAGAGCCATAAAAGTTGACGCGCGGCTGACTGGCCGTGACGGTGTAAACGCGCAGTTGACCGTCCAGCCAATGCACTTTGACTAGCACTGCCGAATAGCTCTTACCGACGCCATCGATGCTGAACGTGCCTTGCAAGCCCTCCGGGCCGCAATGCAGCAGATTAGGTTCCGGCACGCAGTTGTCGGGCCACACCGGACGCAGGTCCTCGCCGGTCGGGCGCTTGTCGCTGCTGGCTGCCCAGTTCCAGATGAACTCGCCGCGCGAGGTCTCGCGCAGTTCGAACTCACCCATGCTCATTTCATGGGCGGGAGCTGCGGCTGCGAACAGACCCAGCAGTGCCAGCAGCAAGGGCCGCAACAGCCGGAAGATCATGGCGCGGACTTGCTGTAGCGGACTTTGTACTTAGTCAGCAACTCTTCGACCGCAGCACTGCGCTGTTGCGAACCCACGTCATCCTTCCAATCCTGGATCACTACATTGCGCAGATCGTTCAGATCAGCCGGTTTTGCGGCGCTGATCGAATCAATGTTAATGGCGCGCCAGGCGTCTTTACTCTGCACTGCCAGCCAGCGACCGGTGGGCGATGCCTGCATCGTCACCAGGAAGTCATCACCATAGCTCTGGCTGATGGTCGCGACAGGACGGTCTTTGAACACACGCAAGCCTGCCTTGGCATCGGCAGCCAAACCCTTGTTCAGCGCAGCCACGAACTCACGCACAGCCTTTTCGGAATTGTCGCCATCGAGCACGGCTTCCTGAAAAGTGATGCGCTGTGGATCGTCATACTTGACCCGATGCGCCTCAAACCACTGCGCCAACACCGCATCATCCACAGCCGGCATGCGCACGTTGGCATCGATGACGCTCAGCGCCTTGAAGATGATGCGTTCGCGTATCGATGAGTCGCCCTTGTCCACCTGCATGGCCAAGCCTTCGCGATACAGCACTTCGTTCTGCAGCCACACCTTGCGCAGAGCGGCCAGTTCTTCCGCATCGGGCTCGCGGCCCCGCGAACCTTTCCAGACCTCGATGGCTTCGCGATCAACGGCGGCATCGACCACGATGACATGCGGATCAGTGCTGCGACCCACCAGATAGTGATCGACACCAAACAACAACGCGCCCAGTACGGCAAAGTGCAACAGGGGTTCGCGCAACCAAGCGGGCAGTGATGAAGCGTTCATATGCCAGCGATTTTAGAGCTGCAGCACGACAGTTCTGCTACAGCCAAAAAAAAGGCGCCCCACGTTGCCGTGGGGCGCCGTACATCAGCCTATATCGTTCGGGATGTTCTTACTGAACGCCCGCGACGACCGTCGAACCCGCCACTTCTACATAGATCGGGTTGCTGTAGAACCACAAGTCAGCCCAGGCCGCGACGTCGTAACCAACGGCCTTGGTGCCGCTGATCGGGCCGGCGGTGGCCGTGGTCAGATGGCTCGGGCAACCGTCGAACTGCGTGGTGCCCGTGACAGTGCAGGGGATGCGCAGCATCTTACGATCGTTGACGTTGGTGTAGATGTCAGCCAGCGGGTTGCCGTTGGCATCGGTCTCGTAAGGCACGCTGGCCGGCAGATTGGTGCCGCGCAGACGCACATAACGTGAAGTGGTGACCGCCGGGATGCGGAAGGTCATCTTCATCATGTCGCCGCCAATCGACGTCCAGGTGCTGCTGTTCCAGCTCTTGACCACTGCGGCCGAGGTGTTCTTGGCCGCAGCCGGGACCACCGACAGGTCATAGGTCGTGCCGTCAGCCTTCAACCAATTGGTGTTCTGCGGCCAAGCGCCCGAGTAGTCCGCTGCGCCCGGGGTCTTGTAACCCGTGACCAGACCCTGGATCACGTCGACGTGGTCCAGCACCGGGTAGTTCAGCGGCTGGCTCACGCTGATCTGGGCCAGCGAGGGGTTGTTGAAGGTGTAAGGCGAGTTGTTGGCGCCCGAGGGGTCACGCACAACAACCGTCACCACCAGCTCACCACCCGAACGGATCTTCAGCTTCTCGCCCATGGTGGCGCAGCCCGCTGAGTCGGTGTCGGTGTTGTTGGTGGCCGCAGCGACCGCAATGGCCTCAACAGCAGCGTTAGTCTTGGGGGCCGTCGGGTAGGACACGCAAGCCACGAAAGCCAGACGATCGATCAGCTGGCCGCTGGCGGCGAAGTTGTTGCCGCTGCGCAGGCCGTCGACGATGGTCTGCGGGTTCAGCTTGGCGCTGTTGTTGCGGACCATCGTGTAGTTGCGCTGGTATTCGCCGGGCTGGAAGTCCTGCGTCGAGCGACG
>CAIVTJ010000290.1 GCA_903908825.1 uncultured Pseudomonadota bacterium
CCGACAACGCGCAACTCATCGACGCCTTGGTGGCCGGCTTCAATGCGGTGGCCGGTGTCGATTGTGTGGTGTGTCCGCCCTTTGTTTATCTGCAAGAGATCGCGCGGCTGCTGCACGGCAGCAGCTTGGGGCTGGGTGCGCAAGATGTCTGCGCCGAAGTGCAGGGCGCCTTCACCGGTGAAATTTCAGCCAGCATGCTGCGTGATGTGGGTTGCCAGTACGTGCTGGTGGGCCATTCCGAGCGGCGTTCACTCTATGGCGAATCCGACGCGCTGGTGGCGCGCAAGTTTGCCGCGGCGCTGGCCCGCGGCCTCACGCCCGTGCTGTGCGTCGGCGAGCACTTGACAGAGCGTGAGGCAGGTCAGACGCAAGCGGTCATCGCGCGGCAGCTCGATGCGGTTTTAGCTGTTTCACCGGTCAGCAGTCTGGCCCGCGCGGTCATCGCTTATGAGCCGGTCTGGGCCATCGGCACCGGCCTGACCGCCTCGCCCGAACAGGCACAAGAGATTCATGCGTTCGTACGCGCGCGAATTGCCGCCAGCGATGCTACTATCGCCGCCGCTGTTCCGGTGCTGTATGGCGGAAGTGTCAAGGCGAGCAATGCCGCCGAGCTTTTCGCCATGCCCGATGTAGATGGTGGCCTTATCGGAGGCGCCTCGCTCAAGGCAGAGGAGTTCCTCGCCATTTGTGCAGCGGTACCGACGGGTTTGGGACTTTAGGACATAGGCTGCACGACTCATGCTGCATACAGTGTTAATGGTTGTTCATGTTATCTGCGCCGTGCTGATCATCGGCCTGGTGCTCATACAGCGCGGCAAGGGTGCCGATGCGGGTGCCGGCTTTGGTGCGGGTGCATCGGGCACGGTGTTCGGTGCGCGCGGTGCGGGTACCGCGCTGTCGCGCGCCACCGCGGTGCTGGCCGCCACGTTTATGATCACCAGCTTGTCGCTGGCCTACACAGGCAAAGTGGCGGTTCAGGGTCAGGGCAGCGTGCTCGATCAGTTGTCCACTACGGCGCCGGCCAGTGATGCGGCCCCGGTTCCTGCTGCACCTGCTGCACCTGCGGCGCCTGCTGTGCCGGTTGCACCGGCCAATTGATTTTGCTTCGAGATTAAGTTCATTGCCGACGTGGTGGAACTGGTAGACACACTAGCTTGAGGTGCTAGCGCCGCGAGGTGTGACGGTTCGAATCCGTCCGTCGGCACCAACAGATTGCTTGCGCAATTTGTTACACTGCTTAGAGGTTTCCGGGGGCCGCTTACACTCATGTACGAGAGTGTCGCAGCCCCCTATTAATGTGGACGATCATGCTGGCTAATTACCTGCCCATACTGATGTTCCTCGGGGTGTCCACAGCGCTGGCAACAGTGCTCATGACCCTCGGATTCTTCCTCGGCCATCTGGGCACGCGCCTGCGGGGCGATACCCAAAAACTCTCCCCCTACGAGTGCGGCTTCGAAGCCTTCGAAGACATGCGCGCGCGCTTCGACGTGCGCTACTACCTGGTCGCCATCCTGTTCATCGTGTTCGACCTCGAAATCGCCTTCCTGTTTCCGTGGGCGGTGTCGCTGCGGCACATCGGCACCTTCGGCTTGGTCGCCATGGGCATCTTTCTGACGATCCTGGTCGTTGGCTTCATCTACGAGTGGAAGAAAGGGGCGCTGGAGTGGGATTAGATCAAGTCGAGCTCCCGCCTGACGATCCGGCGGCCTATGCCAGCCGGGGTTTTGTAACCACTCAGGTCGACAGTCTGGTCAGCTGGGCGCGCACCGGTTCGCTGTGGCCCATGACCTTTGGTCTGGCCTGCTGCGCCGTCGAGATGATGCACGCCGGCGCTTCGCGCTATGACCTTGACCGCTTCGGCATTGTGTTCCGTCCCAGCCCGCGTCAGTCCGACGTCATGATCGTGGCCGGCACCCTGGTCAACAAAATGGCCCCGGCCCTGCGCAAGGTCTATGACCAGATGCCTGAGCCGCGCTGGGTTATCTCTATGGGCTCCTGCGCCAACGGCGGCGGTTACTACCACTACAGCTATGCGGTGGTGCGTGGCTGCGATCGCATCGTGCCGGTCGATGTCTATGTGCCGGGCTGTCCGCCCACTGCCGAGGCGCTGCTCTACGGCATCATCCAGTTGCAAAAGAAAATCCAGCGCACATCGGTGTTCGCATGAGTGCGCGTAGCGAAGCCTTGGCCGAGCTCATTCAGACCCGCCTGGGCGCTGCAGCCACGCGTCGTCCGTCGCTACCCGCCGAGTTGTCATTCGATCTCGATACGGCCAGCTTGCTGCAGTCGTTAACCGTGCTGCGCGATGATCCCGAGCTGCGTTTCGAAATGCTCATCGACATTGCCGGCGTGGACTACCTCGACTATGGCCGCAGCCAGTGGCGCACCCAAGCGTCGGCCAATAACGGCTTCGGCCGCAGTGTCAATGCCGATGGCAGTGGTGGTTCACATGCCGGCCCGCGCTTTGCCGCGGTCTATCAGTTGCTGTCGGTGTCTCGTAATGAGCGCCTGACGGTACGCGCCTACTGTGCCGACGGTGACGAGCCCTCGTTGCCGTCAGTGGCCGGTGTCTACGCCTGTGCCAATTGGTTTGAGCGTGAGGCCTTTGACTTGTTCGGCATTTTCTTTCACGGCCATCCCGATCTGCGCCGCATCCTCACCGACTACGGCTTTATCGGGCATCCGTTCCGCAAAGACTTTCCGTTGGTCGGTCACGTTGAGGTGCGTTACGACGAGGCTAAGGGCCGCGTGGTTTACGAACCGGTCAACATCGTCGAACGCACGCTGGTGCCGCGCGTTATCCGTGACGACAACCGCTATGACGCTGCGCTGAAGGATGGTTCGCGCAATGGCTGAAATCCGCAATTTCACGCTTAACTTCGGTCCGCAGCATCCGGCGGCTCACGGTGTGTTGCGCCTGGTCCTGGAGATGGACGGCGAGACCATTCAGAAGGCTGACCCGCACATCGGTCTGCTGCATCGCGGCACCGAAAAGCTGGCCGAGTCCAAGCCGTTCAACCAGTCCATCGGTTACATGGACCGTCTCGATTACGTGTCCATGATGTGCAACGAGCACGCCTATGTCATGGCCATCGAAAAGCTGCTGGGCATACCCGTGCCGCAGCGCGCGCAGTACATCCGCGTCATGTTCGATGAGATCACCCGCGTCTTAAACCACCTGATGTGGTTGGGTGCCCACGGCCTGGATATCGGCGCGATGAGCGTCTTCCTGTTTTGCTTCCGCGAGCGTGAAGACCTCATGGATTGCTACGAGGCCGTTTCCGGCACGCGTATGCACGCCACTTACTATCGTCCGGGCGGTGTCTATCGCGATCTACCCGGCGTCATGCCGCAGTACCAGGCCTCGCGCTGGCGCTCACAAAAAGATGCCAGCCGCCGTAACGAGGCGCGTTCGGGTTCGCTGCTCGATTTCATCGACGATTTCACGCGCCGGTTCCCGGCCTGTGTTGATGAATACGAAACGCTGCTCACCGACAACCGCATCTGGAAGCAACGCACCGTCAATATCGGTGTGGTCAGTCCCGAGCGGGCGCTGCAGTTAGGCTTCACCGGTCCCATGCTGCGTGGCTCGGGTATTGCGTGGGACCTGCGCAAAAAGCAGCCCTACGAGGTCTATGCCGATCTCGACTTCGACATTCCGGTGGGCGTGGGTGGCGATTGCTACGACCGTTACCTGGTGCGCATCGAAGAAATGCGGCAGTCCAACCGCATCATTCAGCAGTGCGTGGCTTGGCTGCGGGCCAACCCTGGCGAAGTCATGGTTGACGACCGCAAGGTGCGTCCGCCGCGCCGCGAAGAGATGAAGGGCGATATGGAATCCCTCATCCATCACTTCAAGCTGTTCACCGAGGGCTATAGCGTCCCCGAGGGCGAGACCTACGCCGCGGTCGAAGCACCCAAGGGCGAGTTCGGCATTTATCTGGTGTCAGACGGGGCCAATAAGCCCTACCGCCTCAAGTGCCGTGCGCCGGGCTTTGTGCATTTGGCCTCGTTGGCCGAGATGGTCGAAGGCCACATGCTGGCCGACGTGGTCGCAGTCATCGGCACGCAGGACATCGTATTCGGAGAGGTAGACCGCTGATGAGCGAGACGGCCAGCAAAATCCATCTGCTCAGCGAGCACACCCGCCACGAAATCGACGGCTGGGTGGCGCGCTTTCCCGAGGGCCGGCAGCGTTCGGCCGTGTTGTCGGCGCTGCGCTTCACGCAAGAGCAGAACCAAGGCTTTCTGACGCCCGACCTCATGGAAGCCGTGGCCCAGTACCTCAAGCTGCCCGCTATTCAGGTGTTCGAGGTCGCGTCGTTCTATTCCATGTTCGAGACGCACCCGTGCGGCCGTCATCACGTCAGCGTCTGCACCAACATCTCGTGCATGCTCAACGGCAGCGATGACGTCGTGGCCTATGTCGAGAAAAAACTCGGCATCAAGACCGGCGAAAGCACTGCCGATGGCCGCATCTTCCTCAAGCGTGAAGAAGAGTGTCTGGCCGCCTGCACCGGTGCACCCATGATGATGGTCGATCATCACTTCTATGAACACCTGACGCCCGAGTCCATCGACAGCGTCCTCGATGCGCTGAAATAGGCACGCCATGAGCAAATGGGACGATAAACGCAATCTGGTCTGCTTCGAGGCGCTGCAGCACCCCGAAAGCTGGAAGCTGGCTAATTACCGCAAGATCGGCGGCTATGAGGCGTGGGAAAAAATCCTCGCTGAAAAGACCCCGCGCGAGACCATCATCGAGACCGTCAAGGCTTCGGGCCTGCGCGGTCGTGGTGGTGCAGGCTTCCCCACCGGCGTGAAGTGGAGCTTCATGCCGCGCAACTCGCCCATCCAGAAATATGCAGTGTGCAATTCTGACGAAAGCGAGCCGGGCACCTGCCACGATCGGGACATCCTGCGCTTCAACCCGCATTCGCTGATCGAGGGCATGGCTATCGGCGCCTATTCCATGGGTGCGACGGTCGGTTACAACTACATCCGCGGTGAGTTCCTGGGTGAGCCTGTGCCGCGCTTCGAGGCTGCGCTGGTCGAAGCCTATGAGGCCGGTCTGCTGGGCAAGAACATCAAGGGTTCGGGCATCGATGTCGACATCTACACCGCTGTCGGCGCCGGCGCCTACATCTGCGGTGAAGAGACGGCGCTGCTTGAGTCTCTCGAGGGCAAGCAGGGCAAGCCGCGCTTCAAGCCGCCGTTTCCCGCTAACTTCGGTCTGTACGGCAAGCCGACGACCATCAACAACACGCAAAGCTTTGCCTCCACGCCCACCATTATGCGCAAGGGCGCTGAGTGGTTTGCGGGTCTGGGTCCGACCAACTCAGGTGGCACGGTTATCTTTTCGGTGACCGGCCATGTCGCCAAGGCCGGCAACTTTGAAGTGCCGCTGGGCATCCCGTTCGCCGACCTGCTCGAACTCGCCGGTGGCATGCAGGGCGGACGCAAGCTCAAGGCCGTCATCCCCGGTGGTTCATCCACGCCGGTGGTGCCGGGCGAGGTCATGATGCGCACCAACATGGACTATGACTCGGTGCGTGCCGCCGGTTCAGCCATCGGTTCGGCTGCGGTCATCGTCATGGACGAGACCACCTGCATGGTCAAGGTGCTCGAGCGCCTGTCGCGCTTTTACATGTCCGAGTCCTGCGGCCAGTGCACGCCCTGCCGCGAAGGCACGGGCTGGCTCAATCGCATGCTGGTACGCATCCTGGCCGGTCAGGGCCGGCGCGAGGACATCGGCATGCTGGTCGAGGTCGCCAATAAGATCGAAGGTCACACCATCTGCGCGCTGGGCGATGCCGCTGCCTGGCCGGTGCAGAGCTTCATCAAGCATTTCCGCCATGAGTTCGAATACATGATCGATCACGGCGGCCGCAGCATCGTAGCCGGGGAACGCGTCGCAGCATGAGTGAGGATGCAGTCAACATCACCGTAGACGGTGTGCCGATGAAGGCTCGCAAGGGCGAGATGATCATCCGCGTAACCGACGCCAACGATGTCTATGTGCCGCGCTTCTGCTATCACGAGAAGCTGCCGGTCGCCGCCAACTGCCGCATGTGTTTGGTCGAGG
>CAIVTJ010000291.1 GCA_903908825.1 uncultured Pseudomonadota bacterium
ACGTTCATTTTTTTTGCTGCCTGTCTCGCTTCGCCAATCCGGAGGTCAAGCGCACGTCGAGCGTCGATTACTTCGCGGATACGTTGCAATGCCTTGGGGTTGAGTTTCTTCCGAGTGCTCACCACAACCGCCCAGTGCGGATCACGCAATCAGGTCGCGGGGCAGGCAATGGCGTGCGCTCCCACTCGCGCATCAGGCGACGCTTCCATGCCTGGCGCGGATTCTTTATGCGCGGCCGCACGGCCAGATAAATGTCCATGAAAATGCGCGCCACCCAGTAGGCCGCGATCAGCCAGATCAGCACCGAGGCCGGCGCCAGCACGTACCGCTCAAAGTCTGTGAACATCATCATGATCGAACTCCATGTGATAACAGGTTGTGTGCGCGGCGCTCGGCGTCTTGGCGACATGGACCGCACACTGACTCGACCAGGGTCGAGTGCTCGCCGCAGTCCATGCAGTTTCCCTGCGTGAAATCCAACTTAAACGGCGCGGGCCTATTGGCGGCTGCCTCACGCTCGATCTGCTCTTGGGCAATGTCTGCTGCATCAGCCATCACTTCTTCCTTTTGCGTTTGCACGCGTGGCTGTTCATGACGCGCCACGGATGCGGGTTGCGATGCTCACCGCTGCGCAGCTTGCGCACTGGTGCCTCTGTCTTTGCGCCGCTCACAGCAGCGGCCTTTGTGGCGTCACCAGCGACCAGTAGTGGACGCGCACACCGTACTGGCCGAGCGTGAAGTGCTCCGTCTTGACCAACTGGCCCCGCTCGGTGAGGTTGGTCATCGCCCGGCGCACGCTGGTAATCGGCGTGCGGGCTGGCATCAGGCGCAGCACGTCCTCGGGCGTCAGCAGGCCTTTGTGTGAGGCGTGGAAGATGCCCATCACCACCTCTTCCTGCGTTGCTGCCCTGGCATGTGCACGCGCCAGCTGCTCGCCGCGCAGGTCAATCGTGTTGTGGAAGCTGTGCATGGCGCGCGTCAGAAGGGGATGTCGTCGTCGACAAAGGCCGGGGCCTGCATGCTTGACGCCGCAGGCGCAGAGCGATCGCTTGATGCGGGGTGACTTGCATCGCCCTGCCGCTGCTGACCACCACCGAGCAGCGTCAGGTTTTCCACGCGCAGAGTGAGCGCGGCCTTTGCAGCGCCGTCTTTGCCCGCATAGGCGCGCAGACCAACCTGCCCATGCACCGCGACCACTGTGCCGACTGTCAGGTACTGCATGACCTTGGTGGCGCGCTCGCCCCAGAAGCTGCAGTCGATCCACAGCGTGGTTTTTTCAGTGCCTTTGCGCTCATCCACCGCCAGCGACCAACCAACCACCTGTGCACCGCTGGGTGTGGTGCGCAGCAGTGCGTCGCGGCCGATGCGGCCGGCAAAGCTGGCGCAGTTCACTTGGAACCTGCCGCGAGCTGGCGCTCGCTGTATACGCGCACGCCGGCACCGATGATCGCGGCGGCGTCTTGCTTGAGAGCGCGCACCTGGGCGGCGATCTTCTTCTCGTCGACCATCAAGAACGCGGGGTTGATCTTGCTGGCGTCGATGATCTCGAAGGTCCAGACCTCGCGCGTCGACAGGCCGACAACCTTGGGTGACTCGCGCTGGATGACCGGTGCCACCGTGGTGGCTGCCTGAACCTCAAGCGCTGCAGCTTTGTCCTCTGCACGGTCGATCTTCTGCTCTGCGCGAGCGGTCAGCTTCGCAGCCTCAGCGGTGCGCCCGGCAGCAGCCTCGGCTTCTGCCTTAGCGCGCAGCTCGGCGGCCTCAGCCTCTGCCTTCACGCGTGCGGCGTGCGCTGCAGCTTCGGCGCGCTCGCGCTCGCGGCGCGCAGCTTCGTCGGCTTTGCGTTGCTCTTCCCGGCGGATGCGCTCCTGATCTTCCTGATAGCGGATCAGCTCGCGCTTGATGACCGTCTCTGCCATCGCGAGGTGATGCGCTGGGCCGCGGAACAGATCGTTTGCCGCCTTGATCGCGGTGTTGAGCGGCGCGGTGATGGCAACGCGCATCTCTTCGATCCGCTTCTGTGCGCCCTTGACCTCTTTGAGCTGCTCGCCGCCCTGCGTGTACTGCTCGGCAGTCGTGACGCGGTAGCTAGTGGCAAGCAAGACGGCGTTGTCCGCCAGTTGTGCGGCCTCGATGGCCTCGGGGGTTTTGGTAAAATCAAGCATGCGGATGTCTCCATGTGTGAATGTTCAAAGCAGATACAAAGACGTTCCAATCAGCGCCATCAGTCAGGCGCTCCGATCGGTAGGTGCCATCGCGGCGCAGCTGCACAACGCGGCGCTTAATGCGTGGCTCGCCCAGGGCGTGTGCATAACCGGCCGTTTGCGGGCCAACGGTGCGTGGTATTGCAGCGGTGGCCTTGATGTCCACCAGCTCGGTCACGCCCTTGATGCGCACCAACGAGTCGAGCGTTCCGGCGTAGCGCAACTGGCGATTGATGACGCGCACCTCGCTGCCGATAACAACGCCAGACACATCAGACAAAAACGTGCGCCATCCGGTGAGATAGGGCACCAGCGCCGGGTCCAAGGCGTCCTCATCAAGCACGCCCTGATTCGAAAGGTGGCAAGCCAGATGCACGTTGGTGCCAAACGCTGCAGCCGCCTCCAAGATGTGGCGCGGGATGCCGTCCAGCTCTTGCAGCGGATCGAGAATCTGCGTAACGCTGGGCATACGCACACCACCGAGCCGGTAGGTGTGCGAGGCTGCGTCAAACGTGAGGTCAGGCGCTGCGCAGGCCATGCAGGTACTCCTGGGCGGCGGTGACTTGTGAGAGGGCCAACTCCTCGATAACGCCAATCTCGAAACGTGCGCAGAACTCCGACTCCGAGATGCCAATGGCATCGATGTCGGCGCGCAGCTGGTCAAGCGGGACCTGCGCAATCTCAGTAGCCGCGACGGCCTTGGCCTTGGGCGCTTCGGTCGCAGGCTTCTGGCCCGTGACAACCGCGGGGGTTACGTCGATGGCATCGCGGATGCGCTCGGCTTCGTCTGGGTCATAGACGCCGACAAAACCAAACGCGAGACGGGCGCACTGGATCATCGCCTTGTGCCGCAGCATTCGGCGCGGGTGGCTGTTCCAAGGTCCGACGTTGCGATAGACCTCGGCGAAGTATTCTTTTGCGCGGCTTGGGTGACTGCGGTCTTTGCGGTAGATCACGCACTCGATCCACGCGGGGACATTGCGCTCGCCAAGCTCACCCTCGACAAACTCCATGCCGTCGAACTGCACGTTGGTGTTGATGATGCGACACCAACCGTCGACCCCAACCACCGGCACAATCCCGTTGGACTTGTCGGGGAAGGCGTAGATTTCCTTGGTCCAAGGGTTGAGGTCGTACTGATCGGCAACCACGAGCAGCGCCATCATCTGCTCGTTGCTGACCTGACCCTTAAACGCGGTCGCCTTCAGTGTGGTCAGCATCTTTTCGGGGTCGACGCTGTATTTGGCCGCCATCTTGGAGATGATCGAAACGCGGCCGGCAGAGATCTGTGGAAGTGCGCTCATAAATGAAGTCCTTGTGTGAAATGAAGTCAGTCGGCGTTGTAGACGCGCCAGGACACGCGCCATGCGCCACGGTCGTGGCTGAGGGACACGCTGGTCTGGAAAGGCATGGCGGGCCAGCGGGCGTAGATGCCTTCGCGTGCGGCCTGCGCCTCGGCTTCGGTCGCGACATACGACCAGCCGGTGCTGTTCTCGCGCGGGCGGCTGATGACCTGATCGACGGTCAGCAGGCAAGCAGTCGGGACGGGTGCCTGATGGAGCTGGACGGGCGGGCGGGCGGTGGCGGCCATCTGAGCAGCGCGCTTGGCCCTAAAGGCCTCGATGACCGCCTGCATGTTGCCGGCCAAGCTGCCGGCGGGTTGTTCTTGGGTCTGTTGCATTACGTTTTCCCCGAGCCGGTACATCCGGCCGATGGGAAATACTGTAGCAACGCTACAGCCTCAATGCAATAGCTTTGCTAAAAAATAAACAAGCAATGCTATTGCGAGAGCGCGGGGGTGATGAATGACGTCCGCTGCATCACTACCCGGTGAACGCCTGTGAGGCGCTAAGTGCCCGGTCAGTTAATTCTGAATGGCTGTGATCTTGCCGTTCGTCGAGTACAGGTAGTTGTCGCCGTACACCAGCTGCTCGTGCGTAATCCGGGCGGTAGTGGTGCGGTGCACAGCCTGCGGCTTGCCCCACGAGCACAGCGCTGCTGTGTGGCTCATGCCAATAAAAACGTGCTGGGCTTGGATTGCCTGCAACTCTGCTGCTGTAAACGCTTTTCGGCGGCTGAGTTCCGCCAACAAACCGGTGCGGCTGCCTTGGCGCAGCAATACGCACAGATCCTCGACGGATAGCGAGGGCAGGGGGGCGCTTTGGCGCTGTGCGTTTGTGGCCTCAATGTCGGCCATCAGCAGTTTGTACTGGCGTTCGGCCTCTAGCGCTCGCTCATGCGGCGTGGACGCGCCGGGCTCTGTGACCTGTTGGGCTTGGGCGTTTGCGGCACAGAGAAGCGCCGCGGTACCGATGACATGGGCGATCCTAAACAGGCTGCGCATCTTGCACGCTCTCCCGGCGCTTATTCTGGGCGCCACTTGCTTGCTGAAATCACTGCTGCGACGGGGTGAATGAGCGAGATGTCCGTCCTGGCAATGATCTGGCGGTGGTTGCCGTTGACCGACTCGACCACGATCTCGTCCGCCCGCTCGATCATTAGCTCTTTGACCATCTTGCGGCCGTCCACCAGCGCGATCGCCACATACTCACCTGGCACGCATCGACTGTTGGGCTCGACCACCACGAACGAGCCGTGGCGGATAGCCGGGTGCATCGAGTCGCCTCGCACTCGCAGGGCGTAGGCGTTGGCATCGCCGCTGTAACCCTCGACCGATCCGTCACCGGCACCCGGCAAATCAGAGAGCACCTCATAGAATCCGTCTTGACCCAATTTGGCTGTTCCTATGACTGGTGTGCGGTTGCGATAGCGGGCCATGCTAACCGGCTCTGCATTGCCCGTCGCGTTAACCTCTGACGCGCTGGCCACTTCGCCTGCCAGCCGCGGACTGATCTCAGCCAACGTGACACCAAAGGCGCGGGCGTAAATCACAGCGGCCTCAATGCTGATGGGCCGGTGACCATGGATGTGCTGCGAAATCATCGATGCACCGCCCGGCATTCCGTGCTGTTTGGCAAACACCGTCTGGGTTAAGCCCGCAAACCGTAGGGCTAACCGCCGCGCCTCTTCCTCTTTAGACCATTGATTTGTCATGCGGACATGCTACCAATTCACGGCAACAGCAATGCTTGACACATGGGCGGTAGCAATGCTACATACCCGTGCATGAGCACAACCGCGATTCAGAGAGCCTGCGAACTTGCAGGCGGTCAGGCAGCACTGGCCAAGCACCTTGGGGTTACTCCTGGGGCCGTATATCAGTGGTGCAAGGGCAAGCGGCCGATCCCGGCTGAGCGTTGTCCGGACATCGAACAGGCGACGGAAGGCCAAGTGCGCTGCGAGGAGCTGCGTCATGACATTGCGTGGGACGTACTGCTGAACCGGCGCCGGTCGGCCGCAGCTCGCTCGGGGCGCGTGGTGCAGTAATGACCACCACCATCACCCCATCGGATTCGGTGATATCCATCTTGCGCCGGGGCTTGAGCCAGCGGGGCAGGTCGATGTCGGGCCGTGTGTCCATGAGCGCCATCCTCGCTTTTTTGTTGGAACTACTACCGGTAACTACCGGCGACATGCATTACCGGTACTTGCCGGAAGGCGGTGCGGCATGAGCGCGCAGCAACTGACCCTAGACCTGCGGCTGGACCTACTGCGCCGCTATGCGACCCTACGCGAGGCGGTGCATCACAGCGTCCTGAACGACCCGCGGGGCCTCAAGGGCGTGGCAGCAGATTGTGACCTCTCGGTGTCCGAGCTGTCGCGCCGGTTACACCCTGCAGACGGCGACCCGCGTTCGCTCGACATCAATCTGTTTGTCGAGATCATGGCCAGCACGCAGGACTTCACGCCGCTGCACTGGCTCAACGCCCGGTTCCTGGTCAGCGGTGAGTCTCGGCGCACTCATGCAGTCGACCAGCTCACTCGGATGCTGCCCGAGCTCGCCGCGCTACTGGCGGACGCTGGGGTGGATTCGCTGGCCAAGGTCAAGCGCGGTCCCAAGGCATGACGCGCTTCTTGGTCATCAAGAACTGGGACAGATTCCAGCACTACAAGGACCGCGATCCGCCGTGGGTGAAGTTGTACCGGGACGCGCTGACCAGTGAGGTCTGGGTACTTGGATCGGACTGCTCAAGGCTGTTGCAGATTGCTAGCACGTTGCTAGCGGCTCGCTACAGCAACCGTATCCCCCTCAACTACAAACTGCTGACACGGGTCGCTTCGCTCGATTGCAGCGAGTCAGAGTTTGACGCGGCTGTGGCCCATTTGGTCGATCATTCTTTCCTTGAGATTCAAGCAGATAAGCCGAAATCCTCACCCCCTGCAATAACCGATGCTAGCAAGCCGCTACCAGATTGCCCCTCAGAGACAGAGACAGAGACAGAGACAGAGGCAGAGGGAGAGACAGAGGAGACGCACCCGCTCGATCCGCGAAAAACTTTTCTCACCATCCAAGAAATCTATCCGGCCGGCACGTATCGCCTCAATGGCTGGCAGCAAGCCGAGCGTGAGTTCAACCGGCTGATCGACTTCGGAACAACCGCCGCTGACCTGCTGGAAGCCGTCAGGCAATACACCGCCCAGCAGACAGCCATCGGCAAAGTCGGGTCGCAGTTCGTCATGAGCCCTGCCACGTTTTTTGACATGCGCGAGAGCCACTGGAAGGGCCCATTCCCGCTCCCCAAAGACCCCGGCCAAATCCGCCAAGACGCAAACATCGATGCCGGCCAAGCATGGCTCGCGCAGGAGCAAGCATGACCCCCGCAGACAAGCCCGAGTTCTTGCGCATCCTCACCGGCCTGTCGTCGGTGAAGCCCGGCAAGCCGCTCACGCCTGAAGGCCTCGGCGTCTACTGGCTGGCGCTCTCCGACTGGCCGCTCGATGAGTTCAAGTCCGCAGCTGCGCACCTCGCGCGCTCGGTCGAGTTCATGCCCAACCCGTTCCACTTCGAGCAGCTGCGCCAGTCCGCACAACCGACCGCCTCTGAGGCTTGGGAACGCGTCCTGACAGCGATCCGCTCGATGAACCAATACGACCCAGTGAGCCTAGACGCGCGCACCGATCAAGCCGTGCGTGCTATGGGCGGATACAGCCGACTGGCCATGACGCAGACCGACGCGATGCCTTTCCGCGCTCGCGAGTTTGCGCAGCTATGGGCAGATGGCGCTCAGGCCGAGGAGGCTAGAACAGCGTTGCCGGGTGTTGCGCGACGTGCGGCCTTGTCGGCGCCAGCATCTATCGGCCAGCTGCTGAGCCGAGCTTCTTGAGCCAGCGGCTTGCATGGCGAGTGATGTCCCCATGGGCACAAGCCTCGCTCTGCAACCGATACAGCATCTCGATGGCCGGTGACGTAAACGCAACCGCCAAGCTCATCGTGACGGCATGGGACCTCACGAACAAACCAGCGCAGCACATGGCCAGCTGGCCCGTCGCAAGCCACAAAACAGGGTGGGAGTCAGCCCGGTTCTTTTGCCAGCAACACGCCCAGGCTGAAGCCGAAGCGCACAACGTCAAACTCAAAAGGGGATCAGCATGAGCTTTTGCCAAACCTGCAAGTGGTCAAAGATGGTCCAACAGGGCACAGATGCCAACTCGCCCATCCGGTGGCTGTGCCGGCGCTATCCGCCGCAGATCGTCGGTGGCATCGCACCGGGGCCACGCGGCATGCAGTCGATGGGTGAGTCGCACTGGCCATCCGTAGATCCCGAGGACGGTTGCGGCGAGCACGTCATCACGCCAGGTCTGAACTGATGATCTGCGTCACGCTGCCATGGCCGCCCAGCAACAACCGCATGTTCCGTACTCCGACAACCGGTCGGCTGGCTGGGCGCACGATGCTGTCTGAGGCTGGACGCAAGTACCGCGCCGCAGTGGCCACCTCGCTGATCTTGGCCAAGACACCGCGCGCCGAATACCACGGCCGCAGGCTGGCGGTGAACATCTTTGCTCAGCCACCAGACCGGCGAAAGCGTGACCTGGACAACTTGCCCAAAGCGATCCTCGACGCATTGGTGCATGCCGACATCATCCGCGATGACTCGGACATCGACCGGCTGCTCATCGAGCGCGGCGCGGTCACCAAGGATGGCGTGATAACCGTGGAGATCAGCCTGGCATGACGTTCGCCATCGACCCAAAGCTCGCAGGCATTGACCGTGTAGGTAAGCGCTGGGGCCGCTCAGATGCCGTGCGCCAGCAGCTGCATCCCATCGAGCGCATGCGCCTGTTGCATGAAGGTCAGGTGCTAGGTAGTGGCGGCGATGGAGACAAACTGCCCGCTGACGTAGCCGCATGGATCGACGCACACATGCTGGCGACAAAAGAAACCCAGTACCTGCTCAAGGTCTGGTATTGCGGGCCCGCGCCGATCTTCCTGAAGGCTCAGCGCTGTGGCTGTTCACGCGCGACGTTGTACCGCCGGTGGGAGCAAGCGCTGGTGTTCATGCAGGCCGAACTGAAAAAAGCTGGTCATCACGTTTGACTTTGAGACAGTGAGACACTAGAAGGGTTCTTGCTGGGGAAGTGTCCCTGGATGTGTCGAGAGAGGCCTGCTGGGAATACCGGCGGGCCTTTTTTTTGATCGCATATTTGTCAAAGTGCGAAGGTTTGCGATGGCTATCGGCAAAAAAACCGGCGGCGGCAGTCGTAAAGGACGGCCCAACAAGTCCACGGAATTTGCGCGCGAAGCCATAGCCCGACTGGTTGAAACCAACGTCCACCGCGTCGAGCGCTGGTTGGACGAGGTCGAAACGCAAGAAGGGCCCAAAGCGGCCTTCGATTGTTTCATGGACTTGGTCGAGTACCACGTGCCCAAATTGGCGCGCACGGAATTGACGGGCCGCGACGGCGCAGCCATGCAGACCGTTACCACAACTCTTAGCCCGGCAGCTGCCGAGAAAATCGCCCAGGCGCTGGCCACGGAAGTCTAGTGCGCCCGTATTCGGCGACCGAGATCGCCGTTGCTGCCGAGATGGCGCGCGGGGATTTCTACTTCTTCTCGCGCTGGATGTTTCTGCGACGCAAGGGTTATGCCTGGCGTCGAGCTGCGCACCACGCGCTGATTGCTAATGCGCTGATGCGCGTGTTTCGCGGTGAGTGCCGGCGGCTCATCATCAACGTCCCGCCGCGGTACTCGAAGACCGAGCTGGCCGTGGTCAACTGGATGGCGTGGTGTCTAGGCCAGGTGCCTGACGCCGAGTTCATTCACACAAGCTATTCAGCGACGCTTGCGGCGCTCAACGCCAGCAACTCGCAGGGCGTTGTTGAGCACGAGGCATACCGCGAAGTTTTCCCGGCTGTTCAGATCGCCAAGAGCGCACAGGCGCACTGGACGACCACAGAAGGCGGTGTGGTGTACGCGGCCGGTTCCGGTGGCACGCTCACCGGGTTCGGTGCTGGCAAGCATCGTGATGGCTTTGGCGGCGCGATCATCATCGACGATCCGCACAAGGCTGACGAGGCCCGTAGCGACACGATCCGCAAGGGCGTCATCGAGTGGTTCCAGAACACGCTGGAATCACGCAAGAACTCGCCGCAGACCCCGATCATCCTAATCATGCAGCGCCTGCATCAGGACGATCTGGCGGGCTGGTTGCTTAATGGCGGCAACGGCGAGAAATGGGAGCATTTGTGCCTTCCCGCAATACGCGAGGACGGCACCGCGCTGTGGCCTGAAAAGCATGACATGGCGACGCTGCTGGCAATGCAAGACGCGGCGCCGTACACGTTCTCGGGCCAGTATCAGCAGCAGCCCACGCCGCCAGCAGGTCAGATATTCAAGCCGGACAAGATTGGCATCGTGAACGCCATTCCAGTCGGCACGCGCTTTGTGCGTGGCTGGGACTTTGCAGGCACGACAGATGGCGACTGGACGGTGGGCGGCAAGATTGGCGTGCAGCCCAATGGCCGCTACCTGATCGCAGACATCGTGCGCCTACGGGCCACCAGCGAAGTGGTGGCAGAGGCCTTGCTCAACGCGGCCAAGCGTGACGGAAACTCAACGCGCGTGCGCATTCCGCAGGACCCTGGGCAGGCCGGTAAAGCGCAGGCCGCGTACTTCACCAAGCTGCTCAGCGGCTTTACGGTCAAGGCGCTGCCGGTGACCGGCGACAAGGTAACGCGTGCCGAGCCGTTTGCCTCGCAGGTGAACGTGGGCAACGTGGACATGCTGCAGGCTGAGTGGAACAACGAACTGGTGGCTGAGCTGAGAGTATTTCCGGCCGGCCGCCACGATGACCAAGTGGACGCCCTCTCGGACGCGTTCTCAGAGCACACAGCAAACAATTTCGGGTTGCTTGAGTTCATGGCGCAGGAAGCGGCCAAACTCAAGCAGGAGACGTAAGTGGCGCAAGCGGGCGAAAAGACACCCATCGAGCAAGGCGTGATTGCGCGCGTTGTCCAAGGCGTGCGCTATGCGCTGTCTGGCCAGTCTCCCGATGACTTCTTCGGTCCCGGCCAGCCGCTGCCGCCTCAAGCGCAGGAGACCGCGCAAGGCCGTGCGTTCGACTTCCCTGTGGCCATCAACCGGGTTGTCACGCCGCGCAGCAACGAGGGCGTCAGCTTCGCCCAAATGCGCGCCCTAGCCGACAGCTACGATCTGATGCGCCTTGTCATCGAGACGCGCAAAGATCAGCTGCTCGCGCAGACATGGACCGTCCGCCCTAAAGACGAAAAAGCCGAACGCACGCCCCGGTGCGATGAGATCGAGGCGTTCCTGCAAAGCCCCGACCGTGAGCACACGTGGGACACGTGGCTGCGCATGCTGCTGGAAGATCTGTTCGTTATCGATGCGCCCACGATCTACCCGCGCATGACGCGTGGCGGTGATCTGTACGCGCTGGAGCTGGTCGACGGCGCGACCATCAAGCGAGTGCTGGATATCACTGGCCGCACGCCCGTTGCGCCTGACCCTGCCTATCAGCAGGTCATCAAAGGCCTGCCGGCTGTGGACTACTCGCGCGACGAGCTGCTGTATGTGCCGCGCAACCCGCGCACAAGCCGTATCTACGGATACAGCCCCGTCGAACAGGTCATTATGACGGTGAACATCGCCATGCGGCGGCAGGTCCACCAGCTGCAGTATTACACCGAGGGCAACATCCCCGAGGCCATGATCGGTGTGCCCGAAAACTGGCAGCCCGAGACGATTCGCAACTTTCAGGAATACTGGGACGCGATCCTCGAAGGCAACACCGGTAAGCGGCGCAAAGCGATCTTCATCCCCGGCGGCATGAACCCGACCTTTACCAAGGCGGATGTGCTCAAGGATGCCGCCGATGAGTGGTTTGCGCGGATCGTCTGCTATGCGTTCAGCATCTCGCCGACACCGTTCATCGCGCAGGTAAACCGCGCTACTGCTGAGAGCGCTCAGGATGCAGCGCTGGAAGAAGGGCTAGGCCCGCTCATGCGGTGGGTCGAAAACCTGATGAACATGATTATCGCCCGCTGGTTCAATGCGCCTGATGTGGTGTTTACATGGCACCGACATGCAGAGAATGACCCGCTGGCGCAGGCTCAGATCGACAAGGTCTATCTGGATGCCAAGGCGCTGCACCCAGATGAGGTGCGCGAGCGCTTAGGGCTTGAGCCGCTGACTGATGAGCAAAAAGCGGACTTGAAGCCTGCGCCGATGTTGCCGCCCGCATTACCTGGTCAGCCCGGTGCCGCGGTGCCCGGCGAAGCGGTGAAGCTCGAAAAAAAAAAGCCATCAAGCCCATCGACTCAGATCGCGCGTCGCTTAACAAACCACGGGCACAGTTTCAGTCGCTATTGACCGGGCTGTTTTCGAACTGGCGCAAAGCCACGCTGAAAGCCGTTAAGGCGCTGCAGAAAGACGAGACCACGTTCGATGCAGGTGATGACGTAGATCGCATCTTGCGAGCCATCAAGCGCAGCCAGCTGGTGCTGCTGATGGGTGACGTTGAAGACACGCTGACCGAAGTCACTCAAGACGGCGGCGCTGCTGCGCTGGCGCAGATCGGCATCGTGGACGACGAGAGCATTGTCAGTCAGGTGAACGAGCAGGCCATCGAGTACGCGCGTGACCGATCGGCCGAGATGGTTGGCAAGAAGTGGGTCGATGGCGAGCTGATCGACAACCCCAACGGTGAATGGGTCATCGACGAAGCAACACGCGACATGTTGCGCGCAGATGTGACGCAGGCCATTGAGGAGGGCTGGTCTAACGACCGCCTCGCCGATGCGATTGCCGAGAACTACGCCTTCAGCGACCAGCGCGCAGAAACGATCGCGCGCACCGAGACAGCCTTTGCCGATGTCCAGGGCAACCTCGCGGGCTACAAGGCCAGCGGTGTGGTGGCTTCCAAGCAGTGGCTGGCCGCCCCGGACTGCTGCGATGACTGTCAAGAGATCGATGGTGAAGTGGTGGACCTCGATGGCGTCTTTAGTGACGGCAGCGACGGACCCCCAGCGCACCCGAATTGCCGTTGCAACATGGTGCCAGTGCTTGAGCCGCTGGACGAGACGGACGATTGATTTCACGCGCCCCGCGAGCCCAAGCCTGCCGTTTTACCCTGAGCGGAAGTGGCCACTGCGGTTAGCGCTTTTTCTGAGTAAGCACTTATGAGCGACAACACACAGCTTAGCGTTGGCAGCGGTGGCGACGTTATTGCCAGCGATGACGTAAGCACGCTCAACGGTCAGGCCTCGTCTGGCGTCAAGGTGCAACGCGTCAAGGTGCAGTACGGCGACGATGGCAGCGCCACGGATGTCAGCGCGACGAATCCGCTGCCTGTGACTGGCGCTTTTTACCAAGCGACACAGCCTGTGTCGGCAGTCTCACTGCCGTTGCCGAATGGCGCGGCGAGCTCTGCGGCGCAGACAACCGGCAACGCTTCGTTGGCCAATATCGACATCGACTTGGGCGCGCAGGCGGATGCTGCGGCCACGTCGGATACCGGCACGTTTAGCGTGCTGGCGTTCATCAAGCGCGGGCTGCAGAACTGGACCACGCTGCTGGCGCGCATCCCGGCGCTGGTGTCCGGTCGCGTGCCGGTCGACGGGTCCGGTGTCACGCAGCCGGTGTCCGGTGCGTTCTACCAAGCGACGCAGCCGGTGTCGTTGTCATCGCTGCCGCTGCCGGCTGGTGCAGCAACCGAGACCGGCAATCTGGCCACCATCGTGGCGCGCCTGCCACCGGTGGGTCAGGCCACGCTGGCCGCATCGCAGCCGGTCGCCATCGCCAGCGACCAGGTGCTGCCGGTGACGGCGCAGGGCGAACTGGTCGAGGCGCTGGAAGCCATGCGCATGGCGGTGCAGGCCATGACGCGCACGCTGGGCCAGATGCAGCCTGACACCGCGGCACGTATGCGCGTGGCGCTGGACAGCATAACGGCCGGCCTGACGCTGGCGGCGATTACCACGGTGACGACGGTCACGACTGTATCGACGCTGTCGAACGTGACGCAGATCGGCGGCAACGCCGCAACCGAGCAGATTCCATCACTTATGCGCCTGAGTGCTGATTCCATGCGCCGCAACATAACGGTGACCTGATATGCCTACGACCAACGGCAATAAAAAAATTCTTGATTTGAAGCGGTGGGAATTTTGCACACCATCGCCGGCCGCGACTGCTGCGGGCGTTTGTCTGGCAGTCAGTCGACACGTCAAACAGCAAGTGCTGTTGCTGGTGTCTGCGGCAACGGCTTATCTGTACGCCGCGCAAGAAGATGGTTTTGTGCAGCTGCCGTCGCCGACGTTGGTCGGCACGTTCGGCGCTGGTGCGTGCGCTGAATCGTCGGCGTGGTCGACCGGTTCGACTGTCGGCGCAGCGTCGCTGACCGCCACGGGCGGCACCACTACGACCATCATCACGAACCAGACGCTTGCGCGCGACCTGCGCGGGTACAGCGTACATATTTTGTCGGGTCCCAACGCGGGCGCGACGCTTGCGATTTCGGCGAATACCATCGGCGCGAACGCGGTCATTACTGTGCCGGTGCAGGGTTCCGCGTTTACGGCGTCGACGGTGTACCGTCTGCTGACACCGCGTTGGTACGCGCTATGCCCAGGCACGCTGGCGGCGGGTAGTTTCAGGGTCTACGATTTTGCGACAAACACATGGCAGACGCTGAGTCAGACCGGCCTAGCGGCCACCGTCGCCACGGACAGCGTGCTGGTGTCGACGCCGTCGTGGAAAGACGCAGCCTATTTGCAGTTTGCGACCGGCACGGCCACCAGTGCGACGGCCACAACGCTGGTGAACAGCGCCAAGGCGTGGACCGCAAGTCAGTGGGTCAATGCCCAGATTCGCATCGTATCCGGCACCGGTGCGGGGCAGCTGCGCACCATCACGGCCAACGACGCCACCAGCGTGTCTGTGGCAACGTGGACGACAACGCCTGATGCCACGTCGGTCTACAGCATCGAGGGCAACGACGATTTCCTGTACTTGATGGGCAACGCGGCGGTGACCATGTACCGCTACCAGATCAGCACGAACACCTGGACGACGCTTGCGCCTGGTGCAGCGCGTGCAGCTGCGCCGGGTGCCGGTTCCAGCGGTCAGTGGGTATGGGGTCACAGTGACAGCGCGTGGACGGCTGAAAATGCGATCATCAACGGCAAGCGTATTTATTCGCTGCGCGGTGGTGCTGGTGCTGTGCTGGATTATTACGACATCGCCGCGAATACGTGGGTTTCAGGTGTCAGTTATGCGCCAGCCACAGAGGTATTCGGCGCGGGTTCGTCGTATGCGTACAACGGCGATTATTTGTATGCGCAGAAAGACGCCACCGGCCGCTGGTTCCGTTTCAATTTCGCCACCGGCGAGTGCGACCCGTGGAATACCACGACCTACACGCAAGGCGCAGCGGTAGTTGGAAATGCCGCGTTCGATGTCACATACACCGACGGCGCGACCAAGATCACCTACATCTACAAGGTCTTGAACACCTCTGCAGTCATGTTGCGGCAAATGGTTATTTAATCGGCTGACGCGCGTGCTCTTAACCCTGTTTTTTGGTAGCAGCAACTCGGTTGCTCAAACACCCACGCCCGGATACCTGGTGCGTCGTTCGATTACGCGCGTCTGGACCGCTCGGCGGCAACGACGCCGCGAGCTGACTGCTGTGCGCTCAATAGTCCGCAACTTCACCGTGAGTTCACACATGACCGCTCGACGCTTTGCGAACAAGAACCCGGTGGAGAAGCTCAAGCTGGCGTTCGACTTTAGCACCGACCTTGCAACCGGCGTGCTGCTGTCTGGATCGCCCACGGTCACGATCTCCGATGAGAGCGGCTTGGAAGTCACGCCGGCGCTCACACTGAACGGCTCAGCAGGGCTCGACAGCACATCGACAATTGTTGTTGTGCCGGTGAAAGCTGGCACCGATGGCACCGACTACCGAGTCAGCGTGCAGGTGGGCACGACCGATGCCCAGGTCTTGCTAGAGCTTGATGGCACGCTGCCGGTGCGGCTGTGAACCAGTTACAGAAAGGATTGATTGCGCTGGTGGCCATTGCGGCCGTCACAGCAACGAACACACATTTTTGGAGCATTTGATATGCCGATTACTTTGCAATCGCCCAGCGGTGTTTATAAGCCTGTAGTCGGACGCAGTGGCGCGCGTTATACGCCCGCCTCATCTACGGGTGTGGTCACCGTCGCAGACAATGCACTTGGAGACGTGGCGGACCTAGTGGGTGCCGGGTTCACTCAGGGCTACGTCAACACCTCCGTGACTCGGCTGAAGCAAGCCGTGATGTCAACGCCAGTGGGTGGCCCGGCTGTGGGCACCTACAGCGCATTGAACGTCAGCCGTGGCACGCAGAATGGCAGCACTGTGTCTGCTGGCTCACCTCTCGTGAGTGGCACCTATGCAGACATGCGCGCTGCGCTCAAAGCTAATGCGCTGTGGACGCGTTTTAACGGCGCCATAGATGTGAACAACACAAACTGGAACGGCGTCTGGTCGCAGCCTGCCCTTAACAACCCGGCGGGTTGGACTTACGGCGCGCCCCCAGTGCATTTCCAGCACGATGGGCAATACTTTGAGGTGCTGCTAACTAACGCAAACGCGAACTTTACGATCCTTGCGGACGGCAATTACATCTATCCGAAGTCGATTGTGAAAAACGTCATCAACGGCGCAGACGGTGTGGTGGACTTTTTTGACGGCGTACAGACTGCATGGGTGAAGTTTGACTTTGGCAGCCGCGCCTTGCGCAAGATATCCATGTACAGCGGGTCGGGGGGGGCGAGCGCGAACTTTGCTTTGGCCGGGGTTAACGACAGCGCGACTGGCTGGGATCGCAGCAACGAGCCGTGGGGCATGGTCTTGTGCGATTCGTACGGCGCGTTTCGACTACCAAGTTTTATGGTGGTGGCCCATACCGCGATGCACTGGCGCGCCTTGGTATATCAGATGCGCTGGTCAAC
>CAIVTJ010000292.1 GCA_903908825.1 uncultured Pseudomonadota bacterium
CGAGGATTCATCGCGCCGGATGATCTCCACCGCGCGCCCGGTCTGGCCGGCGAAACTCATGTGGTCAGCGTCATTGAGCACCAGCTGGGCTTTCTGCCCAGGCGGCAGCGCGCCAAACACGGCGGCCCGCCGATCCGGTGTGGCGCCATTGCCAACGACGTCGTCATCGCGGGTGCCCGTGATGCACAGCATCGGCCGGCGGATGCCTGCGAACGCCTGAGAAGCGTCGCCGCGAACCGGCATCGACGGCGAGAAAGCGATGAAGGCCGCCAGCCGTGGCTCGTCGACCGGCGGTGCCCCCGGGTAACGCTGGCCGGCCGCGCCAAGCGTGGTGTGCGCGCCGAATGAGTGCCCGCAAAGACCCAATCGATCCATCCGCGCGCCAGCCCAACGCGCCTGACCCGCCATCTGCCGCCGGCCAATCTCGTCCACGGCGAAGCGAACGTCGAGCAGGCGCGTCAGCAACTGCTCCGGCCCCGCCACCGAAGCCAAGCCCGCACGGTTGCCAAACGAACCCGCCCCGGCGCGTACCGCCTCGAAATCGCTCCCCGGGTGCTGCAGGTGCAGCACCGCAAACCCGGCTGCCGCCCAAGCTTCGCCCCACACCGCCCCGCCCGCGCGGGTGCCGCCCAGCCCGTGCGAAAAGATCACGACCGGTGTGTCTGCCGCGGCCTCGCCCAGGGGCGTTACGGGCCAGCGGATGCGCACCGGCAGGCTGCGCCCGCGCACGCCGTCGGTCCACAACTCGTCCTGAACCGGAACCGATTGAGCCAGAGAAGGCGACGCGAGCACCAGCGCTGCGGCGGCGCACAGCAACTGGCGCCGGCCGGTCATGAAATGGGGGCAGGATGAAGGCCTCATGGCGAAAGTGTCCGATGCAAATGCCAAGCGCGCATGAACCTGCGCGACAGCGCGGTAGGCGGGCGCCGGGTTGTTCGGGCGCCGGCACCGCAGCGGACCCACCACAAACCCCGCGGCCGGCAAGCCGACAGCCCGACAAATTGCGGTCATGGGGATCGTGTACGCTGCCCGGCATGAACACCTCATACCGTCGACAAGCGTTGACCGCCCTGCTGGCCTTGGCCACCCTCGGTACCGCGCTGCCCAGCATCGCGCAGGACTGGCCGACCAAGGCGGTGCGGGTGATCGTGCCTTTTCCACCGGGCGGCGGCACCGACACAGTGGCACGGCCGCTGATGGCCAAGCTGTCGCAGTTGACCGGCCAGCAGTTCGTCATCGACAACCGCGGCGGCGCCGGCGGCACCATCGGTGCGGCCGCTGCAGCGCGCGCCACACACCCGACGGCTACACGGTGCTGCTGTCGCCGGTACACGTGGCGGTGGCGGTCAGCGCCTACCGCAACCTGCCGTACGACCTGGAGAAAGACCTGACGCCGGTCACCACGGTGGCGGTGTTTCCCGACGTGCTGGTGGCCGCCACCCGCGTACCCGCGCGTGACCTGCGCGAGCTGATAGCCTACGCCAAGGCCAACCCCGGCAAGATCAATTGCGGCTCGGCCGGCAACGGCACCACGCGTCACCTGGCCTGCGAGATGTTCAACGCCGCCGCCGGCATCAAGGCCGAACATGTGCCGTACAAGGGCACCGGCCCGGCCACCGCCGCGCTGCTAGGCGGCGAGATCGACTACATCTTCGAAGCGCTGGGCAGCGCGTCGCCGCACATCCGCAGCGGCAAGCTGCGGCCTATTGCGGTGACATCGGCCAAGCGCTCACCGTCGTTCCCCGACATCCCCACCGCCATCGAGTCCGGGCTGCCCGGCTTCGAGGTCACGTCGTGGTACGGGCTGTGGGCCCCGACAGGCACGCCGCCTGCCGTGGTGCAGCGTCTGCACGGCCTGGTCAACAAGGCCTTCGAAGACCCGGAGATGCGCGAGTTGTGGTTCAAGCTCGGCGCCGAG
>CAIVTJ010000293.1 GCA_903908825.1 uncultured Pseudomonadota bacterium
CACTTGAATCCAAGGGAATTCTTCGTCGCCCGATCGTGCCCGACGACTGCCAGCAAAATGCGCATATGTACTACGTACTGCTCGATCCACAGATTGATCGTAAAAAAGTACTGGATGAATTCAAACGCCATGATATCGGGGCTGTTTTTCATTATGTGCCCCTTCATTCGTCGCCCGCGGGAAAACGTTACGGCAGAACTCACGGGACGCTTGACATCACAAATCGACAATCAGAGTGTCTGGTTCGTTTGCCTCTGTGGCTGGGGCTGACAGAAGCGCAGCAAATGAGAGTTATCGATGTGCTGACTCAAGCAGTTGCTGGTTAGTCACTGCCATTTCAATGCATTTGAATTGGCGGGTGATAGTCCCGCAATTAATAAATTATTGAGAAGTGGACTTTCTTGCGCAGGAAGAGTCCTGCAGAAATGAGGATTGCCTTGCCTGTCTGACCCCCTCTATATCCAGATGGAAATTGTGGGGATGACCGCGACCTGGGTTATTCGGTACGACGGAACGCACTAGTCACGCCCCAGGCTCACCCCACGCCCCACACCCACCTCAAACCGCCCGCACCCTGGCCAGCTGCTCCGGCACCGCATCATCGATCACCAACCCGAGCCGCTCGCCGATCGCAGCGCGCGCCCGCCTCACCACCTCCTGACGCGTGAGCCCCTCGCCCGGCAGGATCGGTGCCATCACATGCACCTCGACAATCAGCCGCGAATGGCCGGTGATGCGCCAGATCGAGTCCATGAAGGTGGTGTCGCCGACATACATCACCGCATGGCTCGCCTCGCCATCGGGGTCGAGATAACGCAACCCGACCGGCACCAGCGGCGCGCCGGTGTTGAGCGCGGCCTGCACCAGATTGCCGTGAAAGGGCAGCAGCCGCTTGCCGTCGCTGGTGGTGCCTTCCGGAAACACCGCCGCGCGCAGCCCGGCAGACAGCTTCTCGCCCATCTGCCGGATCACGCCATGCACCGCATGCCGCTTGCCGCGCTCGATGAAGACTGTGCCGGCGCGCGCCACCAGCGTGCCGGCCAGCGGCCAGCCCGCGATCTCGGCCTTGGCGGCAAAGGAGGCCGGCGCGAGGCTGTCGATCGCAAAGATATCGAGCCACGAGATATGGTTGGCCAGCAGCATGCGGCCCTGCCCCTCGCCATGCTGGCCGCGCATGTCGCTGAGCGATTGCGCGCCGGGCACCGGCATCTCGCGAACCACCGCGCCGCAGGCCCGCATCATCAGGCGCGACCAGTTGGCGATCAGCCATTCGCGCCGCGCATCGCCCACCAATGGAAACACGCCGAAGACCGTGGCCAGGCCGCCCAGCAGCAGCGCAATCAGCGCCGGGATGCGATAGAGACGTCGCACGGACTCAACCAAACGCCACGCGTCCGCCGACCAGGGTCGTGCGCACCCGCCCCTGCAGCTCGCGCTGCGCAAACGGCGTGTGATGGCCCTGGCTGCGCAGCGTCGCGGGCGACACCACCCAGTGCGCTTGCGGATCGAACAGGCAGACATC
>CAIVTJ010000294.1 GCA_903908825.1 uncultured Pseudomonadota bacterium
ACGCCCACGCCGGTCACCTCGGTGACTGCTGACACCCTGAAAGAAATGTCGCCTGGCGCACTCAGTGACGCGCTGGCTCAGCTGCCGCAGTTCTTCGGCAACACCACCCCGCAGAGCATGCTCGGCGGCCAGAACTCGGGCGGTTCTAACGTGAACCTGCGCGGCGCCGGCATCAACCGCACGCTGGTGCTGCTGGACGGCCGCCGCGTCGTGTCGAGCAACCGCTTCGGCACCGTCGACGTCAACGTCTTCCCTGACATGCTGCTCAAGGGCATCGAAACCGTCACCGGCGGCGCTTCGGCCAGCTATGGCACCGACGCCGTAGCCGGCGTGGTCAACTTCCTGCTGGACACCAAGTTCGAGGGCGTCAAGATCCACGCCCAGACCGGTCAGACCAGCCGCAATGACGGCCGCAACCACGACGTGGGCATCGCCTTCGGTCACCGTTTCGGCGACAAGCTGAGCGTCATCGGCTCGATCTCGGACTTCACGCAAGACCCGATCAACACCGTCAACTCGCTGCAGTCGCGCAGCTGGTTCAACCAGGCCTCGCGCGTCACCAACCCCAGCACCACGTCGGGCCCGGGCTTCCTGCGCCTGCCCTATGTGTCGCCGACCAACTACAGCTTCACCGGCCTGATCGTCGAGCCGACCGTGGCTGCGGTGAACCGCCTGCAGTTCAACGGCACCGGCACGGCGTTGAGCACACTGCCCTTCTATGGCGTGGGCAACGTCAGCGGTGGTTGCCAGTGCCAGGCCCTGCCTTCGCAGGACTATGGCGTCAGCACCTACAACGAAGTGCAGGCCGGATACATCCGTACCAATGCCTTCTTGCACCTGAACTACGACATCAACGACAACCTGCGCGTCTATGCTCAGGGCGTGTATGGCCACTCGGCCAACGACACCCGTCGCGAGAGCGTGGCCTTGCTGTCGACCTGGCAGGGTCGCATTTACACCGATAACGCCTATCTGCCGGCCGATGTGGCTGCCCGCCTCAACGCCGCGCTGCCGGCGCGCCTGTCGTACACCGGTGCGGCGGCTACCGCTGCCGGCCTGACCCCCGAGAAGTACTTCGGCTTCGGCGTGTTCCTGCCGAACTTCCCGGGCAACCCGATCGGCGACACCCGTCAGGTCACCGACAACAAGATGCGCTCGATCACCGCCGGCTTTGACGCCGACCTGGGTGGCATGCTCGAGGGTTGGAAGGCCAACGGTTACGTGCAGCAGGGCAACAACCGTCAGGACTTCAACACCATCAACGGTATCCGCGTGGACCGTCTGTGGTTCGCGATGGACGCTGTCAAGGACACCGCCGGCAACATCGTCTGCCGCGTGTCACTGGCGCAGTACGACCCCAAGGGTCTGTTCAAGGGTTGCGTCCCCATCAACCTGATGGGCGGCATCAACAGCATCACCCCGCAGGCCGCTGCTTACATCCGCGACCCGCTGAAGGTCGCCTCGCAGTGGGTCGAGCAGACCGTGGCCGAAGTGTCGATGAACGGCAAGCTGCCCTTCGGGCTGCCGGCCGGCAACATCGGCATGGCCTTCGGTGGCTCGTATCGCAAGGACTCGCTGAACCAGGCCACCACCGACCCGTCGGATGAGTACCCGGCCCAGCCCGACGGCACGCTGCTGAGCAGCCAAGGCCTGATGCCCACCGGCATCCGCGGTGTGGTTCCGGTCGGCGCCAACGCGACCATCGCCGGCATCCCCGGCCTGCGCTTTGTCGGCGCCGGCTATCTGGGTGATTCCAACTCGTCGGCGGTGCAGTTCTCGAGCCTGCGTGCCATCTCAGGTGACGCCAATGTCTCGGAAGGTTTCACCGAGTTCCAGATCCCTGTGCTGCGTGATCTGCCGTTCGCCAGCAAGGTCGACGCCAGCCTGGCAGCCCGTTACGCCAACTACTCGGGTTCGGGCGCCATCTGGGCGTGGAAGGCCGGCGCCAGCTGGGAGATCAACCCGCAGCTGCGTCTGCGTGCCACCAAGTCACGTGACGTGCGTGCCGCGACGCTGCAAGAGCGCTATGACCAGACCCGTGGCGGTATCACCGTCACCGATCCGGCCAATGGCAACGCGGTGGTCTCGGCCGCCTCGTTCTCGGGCGGTAACCCGAACGTGCAGCCTGAGAAGGCCGACACGACCACCGTCGGCTTCGTGGTGCAGCCGGACTACGTCGAGGGCCTGCAGCTTTCGACCGACTGGTACAAGATCAGCATCGCCGATGCCATCGCACAGCTGGGCAGCCAGACCATCGTCAACAACTGCTACACCGGCGACACCAGCCTGTGCCAGTACGTGATCCGTCGTGACAACCTGGCCAATGGCGTCATCGACCGCGTCGATGCGCTGTTCATCAACCTGGCTAAGCAAGAGGTCGAGGGTGTCGACTCTGAGATCAGCTATCGCCATCCGATCTCGCTGCTCGGCGGTGGTCCTGAGACCATCACCGCGCGCGTGTTCGGCAGCTGGTTGATGCACAACTCGACGCAGAACCGCGGCGGTCTGCTCGATGAGCGTGCCGGTGCGATCGGCGGCGCGAGCCTGCCGAAGCGTAAGGCGACGATGAGCGTGACCTACGGCAATGGTGCGTTGACCTGGTTCGTCCAGGGTCGCTACATCGCCGGTGGTTTGCTGGACCGTACCTTGGCCGAAAGCGCCAACCCGTACGTGGCAGCCAACTACGCGGGCACGCTGGTCACCGGCACCATCAACGACAACCATGTCGGCTCGGTGTTCTACGTTGACAGCAACGTCAGCTACAAGATCGAAGCTCTGGGCAACCTGAGCGTCTATGCCAATGTCACGAACCTGCTCGACCATGCCCCGGCCAGCGCGCCGACGGCCATCGGTCGCACCGGTCCGTCCGAGTTCAACTCGGCATTGCATGACGTGGTGGGTCGCCGTTACGTTGTGGGCCTGAACTACAAGTTCTAAGCCTTTTGTTAAATCAGGATCCCGAATTGACAGTTCGGGATCCTGAGCGGCATTATCGCCGCCCCATGTCGACGCATCTCAATCAGGCCATTGTCCGCATTCGCGAGATGATCCTGCGTGGCGAGCTGGCCCCCGGCCAGCGAGTCGCCGAAGCTCCCCTGGCACTGCTGCTGGGTTTTTCCCGGACTCCGATCCGACAGGCCCTGCCCTTACTGGCGCAGGAAGGTCTGTTGGCCGAACACGAGACCCGCGGTTTCGTGGTTCGCTCATTTACGGCGGCCGATGTGCTCGATGCCATCGAGGTCCGCGCTGCCCTCGAGGGCGTGGCCGCACGACGCGTGGCCGAACACGGCGCCAGCAAGAGTTTTCTGCGCGCCCTGCGTGACTGCCTGGAAGACGGCGACGGGATCCTGAACGGACGCTGCGTGCAAGAGCAGGACGAAGCCCGCTATGCCGAGATGAACCAGCAGTTTCACGCGCTGATTTTGAATGAAGCCGGCAGCCCCATCCTCACCGAGGCCATAGGCCGCAACAACCGCGTGCCGTTTGCCGGCCCGCAGGCGCTGGCCTTTGATCGCGGCAACCTCGAACTGATGTACGACCAGCTGCGCTATGCGCATCACCAGCACCACCGGCTGGTTGAGGCCATAGAGGCCGGTCATGGCGCGCGCGCCGAAGCACTGATGCGCGAACACGCGCACGTCGTCGAAGAGAGCATCAATCTGGCCACGCTCGGCGTGGCACCTGTTTTGTCTAAACCCGTCTCATCAAAAAAGGAAAGCGCATGAGCTACAAGAACCTTGAAGAACGCATGAAGGCCGCCGGCGGCGCGGTAACGATGCTGCGCGAGTCGCAGAGCGGCCCCAACCCCTATCCGGTCAAGCTGCCCGAGTACACCAACTGGCGCGATGAGCAGTGGGCCTGGCAGAACACCGCCGTGCTGTTCAACCAGTCGTACCACATGACCGACCTGTACGTGTCGGGTCCGGACGCTTTTGCGTTGCTCGAGTCGCTGGGCATCAACAGCTTCAAGGGTTTCGTGCCCGGCAAGGCCAAGCAGTATGTGCCCGTCAGCTGGGATGGCTTTGTCATCGGCGACGTGATCCTGTGCTACCTGGCTCCCGAGCACTTCAACCTGATCGGCCGCCCGCCGGTTGCCAACTGGGTGCAGTACCACGGCGAGACCGGCACCAAGCCCGATGGCAGCAAGTGGAACGTGACCTTCGAGCGTGACGAGCGTTCTGCTTCGCGCCCGAACCCGGTCGCCCGCAAGACCTATCGCTTCCAGGTGCAGGGCCCGAACGCGATGAAGGTGATTACCAAGGTGCTGGGCGCCACGCCGCCGGACCTCAAGTTCTTCAACATGACCGACGTCACCATTGCCGGCAAGACTGTCACCGCGCTGCGTCACGGCATGGCCGGCCAGCCGGGCTTCGAGCTGTTCGGACCGGCCGCTGACGGCGATGCGGTTAAGGACGCTATCTTTGAGGCCGGTAAGGAGTTCGGCCTGCGTCTGGTCGGCGCCCGCGCTTACTCGTCCAACACGCTGGAGTCAGGCTGGATCCCCGGCCAGATGGCTGCCATCTACTCGGGCGACGAGCGCATGAAGAAGTACCGCGAGTGGCTGCCGGCCAACGGCTTTGAAGCCAACGCCTCGCTGGGTGGCAGCTACGTGTCGTCGAACATCGACGACCACTACACCACGCCGCACGATCTGGGCTACGGCTTCATGATCAAGTACGACCATGACTTCATCGGCCGCGAGGCGCTGGAAAAGATCGCCAATAATCAGCACCGCGTGAAGGTCACCCTGGAGCTCAACGACGAGGACATGATCAAGGCCCTCGCCTCGCAGTACGGCAAGGAGAACGAGCGCGCCAAGTACTTCGACTTCCCGTCGGCCGTGTACAGCATGTACCCGCAGGATGCCGTGCTCTCCAAGGACGGCAGCAAGCAGGTCGGCGTGTCCACTTGGGTGGGCTATAGCTCCAACGAGCGCAAGGAACTGACGCTGGCTTACCTTGAGCCGGAGTTTGCCGTGCCCGGCACCGAGGTGATCTTCGTCTGGGGCGAGGCTAATGGCGGCTCGAGCAAGCCCACTGTCGAGCCGCACAAGCAGGTGCAGATCCGCGCGATCGTCTGCCCGGTGCCTTATGTGGCCTCTGTGCGCAGCGTTTACGCTGAGGGCAGCTGGCGCGAGAAAGGCAAGGCCTAAAGCAGGGTTCCCTGCTCAGGCCGCCCTGATTCGAGAGCCAACCTCTCGATCAGGGCCGGTATCTGGTTGCGCAAGGCCGAATAGCCTTGCGTGGCCAGTGGCCACACCGCCGCGTCATAGCGGCGGTTCAGCGTCACCAGACGCAAATTGCGCATAGACAGCCAGTCACGCGCATCCGCCAACATCTCTTGCACCGGACCTGCCGCAGGCGCTGCGGTCACGATCGTCTGCACACCCGTGCGCGCAGCCCATTCGGCGATCGCATCACCATCCAAACCGGCCAACAGCGTAGACGGCGCGCTGAAGTGCGCTGACGCGCGCAGCAAGGCGTCTTGCAGGGCCCCCCGGCTGAACTGCGCAAGCAACGGCCCCACGTGCAGCGGCGAGCGCCCCTGAAATGCGGCTGCCCCAGCCACTGCGACCACCTGTGTGGGTTCCAGGCCCAGCGTTTCGGGCAAACCGTCTTCATCGGTCAGCAACAGGGCAACCGGCCCGCGTGGCGGCTTGAGGGTCAGCGCCAGCGGCACCAGCGGATGCGCGGTGAGCTCACTGAGCGGCGGTGCGCGCAGCACCAGGCCCTGTGGAGCGAACCGGCCGCCGGTATAGCGGGCAATGTTGTCGGCCTGCGCAAGGTAATGCTTGCCGCGCGTGTGCAACCCGGCGACCCAGCGCCAGCCCAAGGTGTTGGCGGCCGCGTCACCGTCGATGAAATGCCGGTAGGTGAAATCAGCGCCCAGCTGCCAGGGCAACTGCAGCGTGAAGATCCAGATCGAGGCAAACCACATGCGGGCGTGGTTATGCAGATAGCCGGTGTTCTTGAGCTCGGCCACCCAGGCGTCAAAGCAATCGACACCAGTCGCGCCATCGACAGCCTGTGCATAGGCTTGCGCCAAGTCGCTGTCGCGGCTGCGCTGGGTCAACAGCGTCACCACCGTGCGCCGGTAGTCGTTCCAAATCGACGGATGCGATTCCAGATAGCCTTTGAAATAGCCGCGCCAGAAGACTTCTTCGATGAACTTCGCGGCGGCATCTTGCGAGTGTTGCGCCAACACGCGTCGCAAGACTTCATCTTCGGTGAGCAAGCGGTGGCGCAGCCAAGGCGATAAACCCGACACGCGGTCATGACGGCCCGGACCGTGGTCAGCGTTGCGCTCGGCCGCGTAGTGACGCCCCGCCTGCGGTGCGAATTGCGCGAGGCGGGCAAGCCCCGCGGCACGGGTGGCCGGTACGGTGAAAGTGTTCATGGACCGGCGACTATAGGGGGGACGCGAATTGAGCCGTATTGCGGAAATTTGACGGTCGCCAGAGCTGCGATGTGTGCCTATCTTGGCAGCCCATATGACACATATGACGTCATTTCTGTCACATGCCCCGCCAAGACAATCGCTATAGCGCCTCCTTCGAGGCCGTCCTAACCCATCTGGCCGAGCATCTGGGGCTCTGGGCCGACCATGTCGAGGGTTGTCTGGGCCTGCCGGTGCCAGCGCACTTCCGCAATCCGCGGCGCCTGGCCTGCCTGCCCGCGCTGCAGGCCTGCTGGCGCTATGGCGTGGAAGGCTATGCCGAAGGCGAGCGCGGTGACCCCACTGCCATCAGCGAGGCCGTGCAACAACTGCGGCCGCTGGTGCAACTGCTCGATCCGCGCGGCGACAGCGCCTATGCCAAAGCCGTCAACCGGGCGGCCGCGCGTTTGCGCTTGGCACGGCCAGCGGTGGGGCAGGAAGACGCCACGTTCTCGCTGGCAGAAATCACCTTACTGGCGAACATGGCGCCCGGCAGTGTGCGCAACGCGCGCTGCGCCAAAGCCCGCGATCCATTGCCGGCCTTTCGCGTGGGTTCGCAGATCCGGGTCAACGGGCCCGCGGCACGCGCGTGGCTGTTCCGGCGGATGCGCTTTCAGCCGACACTCGAATACATCGAC
>CAIVTJ010000295.1 GCA_903908825.1 uncultured Pseudomonadota bacterium
CCATTGCCGCGTGATCTGGTCACCCGCCAGAGTCTGGAAAATGCCTGTGCGGCGGTGTCTGCCACGGGCGGCTCTACCAATGCGGCCCTGCACATTCCCGCCATCGCACACGAAGCCGGCATCCGCTTCACGCTGGACGATGTCTCGGCCGTGTTTGAACGCACGCCCTTGCTGGCCGATCTGCAGCCCGGCGGCCGTTACCTTGCGCGTGAGTTGTATTACGCCGGCGGTGTGCCGGCAGTGCTTGCGGCACTGCTGCAGGCCGGGCTGTTGCACGCAGATGTGTTGACGCTGGACGGTCGAAAGCTCGGCGATGCGCTGGCTGGTGTTATTCCCGATGGCACGGTGGTGCGCAGTGCTGAGCAGGCGCTCAGTGCCAACGGTGGCGTGTGCGTACTCAAGGGCAACCTCGCGCCGGAGGGCGCGCTGCTCAAAGTGGCAGGACTCAAGGCCTTGCAGTTCAGCGGGCCGGCGCGCGTATTCGAATCGGAAGAAGACTGCATGGCGGCTGTCAGCCAGCGTGCGTATCAGGCAGGCGATGTGCTGGTGATCCGTAACGAAGGTCCGCGCGGTGGGCCCGGTATGCGCGAGATGCTCAGCGTGACTGCAGCGATCTATGGTCAGGGCATGGGTGAGCAGGTTGCGCTGCTGACCGATGGCCGCTTTTCCGGGGCCACGCGCGGTTTGTGCATAGGTTATGTGGGTCCCGAAGCAGCAGACGGAGGTCCCATTGCGCTGCTGCGCGATGGCGATGTCATTCACATCGATGCAGTGAACGGCAGGCTCAATGTGGCATTAAGCACGGAAGACCTTGCGGCACGCAGTGCGCAGTGGCAGGCCCCGCGGCGTTCACCCTTGGGTGGTGCGCTGGAAAAATACGCGCGGGTGGTGGGTCCGGCTTGTGCCGGCGCGGTAACACACAGCGGCGCTGTGCACTGGCCCTACGAATGAGCGCCGAAATCTATCTGTGCTTTCCGACACCGCCGGAACTGCAACCCCTGCTGGATGGCCCCGGCATCGTGCATTGCGGCAACGGCTTGCCCGAGGGTCTGGATGCAGCCACGCGTGAGCGTGTACGCATTGTGGTGACCAATGGCATCCGCGGTGCCAGTGCGGCCTTGATGGACTGCTTCCCGCAGTTGCAGCTAATCGCAAGCTTAGGCATAGGCGTGGATTCCATCGATCTGCCGGCGGCAAAAGCGCGTGGCATTGCGGTCACGAACACGCCCGGCGTCATTGCCGATGACGTGGCAGATCTGGCCATCGCCCAACTGATCACGCTGCGCAGGCGCAGCGCCGAGGGCGAAAGCTATCTGCGTTCCGGACAGTGGCCACAGGGGCCGTTTCCATTGGCGCATTCGGCAACCGGAATCGCGCTGGGTATCGTTGGATTGGGCGCTATAGGCAAAGCCATAGCCGAACGCGCCACAGCCTGTCGCATGGTGGTGCGCTGGCACGGGCCACGACCCAAGCCTGATGCACCTTGGCCTTACGAGGCTGATCTGCACGAGCTTGCCCGCCAGTCCACAGCGCTGGTAGTGGCGTGTTCAGGCGGTGCGGCAACACAGCACCTGATCAGTCAGTCAGTGCTGCACGCGCTGGGACCCGCGGGTGTATTGATCAACATCGCGCGCGGCTCAGTGGTCGACACGCAAGCGCTGGTGCACGCGCTGCAATCCGGCGGCATCGCCGGTGCTGCTTTGGATGTGTACGAGCAGCAACCGCAAGTGCCGGCAGAGTTGCTGTCGCTACCTAATGTCCGGTTGACGCCGCACTTGGGCACGGCGACCCGTGAGACACGCGGCACCATGGCCCAGATGGTCATGCAATCTGTTGCGGCCTATCAGGCTGGTCAACCGCTGCTTAACCGCGTGGTCTGATAGCCGGCGGCGCCGGGCTGCAACTATCTGGTGTGCGCAGGGAAGTCGCTGGCGTCGTGGCGCTCGCGCAGTTGCTCTGCCGGGTCGCCCGAGGTCTTGTTGACCATCTTGCCGCGTTGCACGGTCTTGCGTTCACCCAACTCTTGCGCCCAGCGGCGCAGGTGCGGGTACTCGGTGACGTTGAGGAACTCGCCCGCGTTGTAGGCCGTGCCCATGGCCACGTGGCCATACCAAGGCAATATGGCCATGTCAGCAATGGTGTAGTCATCACCGGTAATGTAACGGCGCGAGGCCAAC
>CAIVTJ010000296.1 GCA_903908825.1 uncultured Pseudomonadota bacterium
AGGGCAGCGAACGCCACCTGTTCCGCGCCAACGGCTCGACCTTGGTCAAGCCCGGCTATATCGCGGTCTATCAGGAAGGCTTGGACGATACCGCCGACGACGATGACGACCACGTGCTGCCGGCCATGCAAGTGGGCGACAAGGTGACGCTGGCCAGCCTCAAGGGCGAGCAGCACTTCACCGAGCCGCCGCCGCGCTATTCCGAGGCCTCGCTAGTCAAGGCACTCGAAGAGCACGGCATCGGCCGGCCGTCCACCTATGCGTCGATCATCTCGACACTCAAAGATCGCGAATACGTCGACATGGACGCGCGGCGTTTCATCGCCACCGACATCGGCAAGATCGTCAGCCGCTTCCTGACCGACTATTTCACTCAGTACGTGCAGTACGGCTACACCGCGGCCATGGAAGACGAACTCGATGCGGTCAGCCGCGGCGAAGAACCGTGGACCGCGCCGCTCGAAAAATTCTGGCAGCCGTTCATCGATCAGGTCGCCCACATAGAGTCCACCGTCAGCCGCGAACAGGTGGCCCTGTCACGCGATCTGGGCACAGACCCGGTGTCGGGCCGGCCGGTGTCGGTGCGCATGGGTCAATACGGGCCCTTCGTGCAGGCCGGCACCAAAGACGACGTCGAAAAGCCCAAGTTCGCCGGACTGCGGCCCGGGCAGAAGATGGACACCATCACCCTCGACGAGGCGCTGTACCTGTTCCAGCTGCCGCGCGCCCTGGGTGAGACCGCCGAAGGCGACAAGATCAGCACCTCGGTCGGCCAGTTCGGCCCCTACGTCAAGTACGGTGCCAAGTACGTGTCGATCAAAGACGACGACCCCTACACCATCACCCTCGAGCGGGCCTTGGAAGTCATCGCCGCCAAGCAGCTGGTCGATGCCAACCGGCTGATCCACGACTTCGGCGTGGACGATATCCAGCTGCTCAACGGCCGCTATGGCCCGTACATCACCGACAAGCTGCGCAATGCGCGCATCCCCAAAGACCGCGACCCCAAGTCGCTGACGCTGGCCGAGTGCCAGGCGCTGCTGGCCGCTGCGCCGGTGCGCCCGCAGCGCGGCCGCTTCGGCAAGAAGGCCAAGGCCGCCAAACCCGCCAAGGCCAAGGCCGTTAAAGCCCCTGCCGTTAAAGCCCCTGCCGTTAAAGGCAAGGCTGCGGCCAAGCCCAAAGCCCGTAAAAAGGCTAAAAAGAAGGCCAGCAAGGCCAAAGCCAAGACCAAGTCCCCGGCCGCCGCCGCCAGTCGCACCGCCAAAACCGTCGCCGCTGCCTGATCCGCACGCCGGGCGGATCCACCATGAACTATCGCCACAGTTATCACGCCGGCAATTTCGCCGATGTGCACAAGCACATCGCGCTGCTGGCTCTGCTGGCGGCGCTGTCGCGCAAAGACAAAGGCTTTCTGTTTCTCGATACGCACGCCGGTTGCGGTCTGTATGACCTGCACGGCGAGCAGGCCCGGAAGGGCGGCGAAACCGCGGCCGGCATCGAACGGCTGGACACCAGCGCCAACGCTGTCAGTCCCGAGATCCAGCACTACTTCGACAGCCTGACCAAGCTGCGCGAGATCACCGGCGCGCACAGCTATCCGGGCTCGCCGCTGCTGGCCGCCACCGCGCTGCGGCGCCATGACCGCGGCCTGTGCGTCGAGTTCGTCGCGCAAGAGGCGCGCCTGCTGCAGCGCAACCTCGACAGCATCGCCGCGTTCAGCCCCTGCGTTGTGCGCGCCGAAACCGGCGACGGCTATCAGCGCCTCACCGCCCTGCTGCCGCCCATCGAGCGGCGCGCGCTGGTGCTCATCGATCCGCCCTACGAAGCCGCCGACGAATACGCGCGCATCCTCACAGCGCTGCCCGAAGCGCTGCGCCGCCTCGACAGCGCCGTCATCGCCGTGTGGTTTCCGGTCAAGCGGCAGCGGGACGTCGACCTGTGGCTGGCCAAGGTGGCACGGGTCATCACCCAGCCCACGCTGGTGGCGCAGCTGTGGCTGCATCCGCGGGACATCGCGGCCGGGCTCAACGGCTCGGGGCTGCTGATCGTCAATCCGCCGTGGCAGATCGATACGCGACTGGCCGTGTGGCAGGAAGAACTGCGGCAACGCTTAGGCGGCGACGGCAACTCCGGCAGCGACGTGCGCTGGATCATCCATGAATGAAGTCCACAGCTATGCGGTCATCGGGCATCCGGTCAAACACAGCCGCTCGCCGTTCATCCATGAGCGCTTTGCGCGTCAGTTCGACCTGAGCCTTAGCTATGGCCGCATCGATGCCACACCCGAGGCCTTCACCGGCGTGGTGCACCGGTTTTTCTCGCAGGGCGGACGCGGCCTCAACGTCACGCTGCCGCACAAGCAATCGGCTTTAGGGCTAGTCAGTCAGCTGACGCCGCGCGCGCAACGCGCCGGCGCCATCAACACGCTGTCGCTGCTCGAGGACGGCAGCCTGGCCGGCGACAACACCGATGGCATCGGGCTGGTGCGCGATCTGGTCGATAACTTCGGCGCCACGGTGGCCGGCCGGCGCGTGCTGCTGCTGGGTGCCGGTGGCGCAGCGCGCGGCGCACTCGAGCCGCTGCTGGCGCTGCAGCCGAGCACCCTGACTATCGCCAACCGCAGTGCCGA
>CAIVTJ010000297.1 GCA_903908825.1 uncultured Pseudomonadota bacterium
GCTGACCAGTTGCCACAGGTCATAGCCCAGTACCGCTGAAGCGCTGGCAAAGGTCTGTTGGACTGTATCGTCGACAGCGGCCAGTTGCGCCAGCATGCCTACCGATTGAGAACCCTGACCTGGAAATACGAACGCACTCGTCATGTCTGATCCACCGTGTTGCGGGCGCGCAGTATAGCCGTGAGGCCCAGCGGTAGCAGCGCCGCCAGCAAGCCACCGAGTGCGCCATAAAGGTGAGCTTGGACGATGACCACCGCATGGGTTTCGAAGGGCAGCGGGCCTTGCCATTGTTCATAGGTGAGCTTGCCGGCAAAGATCAGCGCCGTGGGCAACGCGATGCGGTCGCGGTGGCGCAGCAACTGCACGCAGCCGGCGGCCATGATGCCGTGCAAGACGCCGGAGGCGCCGACATACCACAGTAACTTCGGTTGGCCGAACCACAGCCCCAGATCGATGCTGAGCATGGACAACAGCACGATAGCCAGCCAGTCGCGGCCGCGCAGCAAGCCGGCAAACAGTGTCCACAGCAGCGCGAAGCCGATGCCGTTGAGCAGTGCGTGCTCGAAGTCCAGGTGCACCAGATGACCTGTGACCCAGCGCCACCACTGACCGCCTGCCAGGGCATTGCGGTCATAGCGCAGCAAAGCCTGTAGTTCGGGTTGCACAAGCGCCGGCAGCACTAAGGCCAGTAGGACTGCACCCAGACACAGGCCGCGCTTGCCGTCGATATAAAGCGATTGCAACACAGCTTGTGTACGGTGCACGGGTTGCTCACCGGCCATTTGATATCATGCCTTGTCCACACTAACCGATGGTGTCCGCCATGCTCACAGCTCTTATCTTACGTCAGACAGTGCTGCGCCATGCGCCGCGGCAGCGTGGTTTTACGCTGATCGAGATCATGGTGGTGGTGATCATCATCGCGCTGCTGGCCGCTGTGGTCGTGCCGCAGTTCCTCGGCCGGGTGGACGACGCCCGCGTGGCCAAGGCCAAGCAGGACATTCAGGCCATCGATACCGCGCTCACCCTATTCAAGCTCGATAACTTCAAATACCCGTCTACCGATCAAGGCCTGGCTGCCTTGGCTGAAAAGCCGGTCGATCCGGGCATCCGCAACTGGCGCGCGGGCGGTTACCTGAAAAAGGTCAATAAAGATCCGTGGGGCAACGACTACCAATACAGCAACCCCGGCGCGCACGGCGAGTACGACTTGTACTCGCTGGGTGCCGATGCCCAGCCGGGTGGCGAAGGAACCAATGCCGACATCGGCAACTGGAACCTTGACCAGTAAACCCCTGCAGCAGCGGGGTTTCACCTTGGTCGAAATCCTGGTCGTCATGGTCATCATCGGTGTCCTGGCGGCTGGCGCTTTGTTGTCGCTGGGCACGCTGGGCCAGGACCGGCAGCTGGACACCGAGCGCGATCGTCTGCTGACCCTGCTCGATGTCGTGCGCGAACAGGCCGGCATGCAGAGCAACGAATATGGTCTGCGCTGTTTTGCCGGCGGCTATGAGTTTGTGGTCTATCAGCCGCGCGCCGGCCTGTGGCAGCGCATTACTGACGATCGCACGCTGCGGCGGCGGCACCTGCCCGATGGCCTGTTGCTGAGTCTGGTGGTCGACGGGCGCGCCGTGGTCCTGCCCAAAGAAGACGCTAAAGAAGCCGCGCCGCAGGTACTGCTGTACTCCAGCGGCGAACTCAATCCTTTCGAACTGACGCTACGCCGTGAGGGCGTGCCCGGCGGATTTCGCATTGCCTCCGGCGGCGATGACGACCACCTGGAAGCGGCGGCCCTGCCGGCAGGGGCCACATGAAGGCGCGTGGCTTCACGCTGATCGAAGTACTGGTGGCCTTGGTCATCGTGGCCTTTGGTATGGGCGCGCTGATGGCCACCCTGGGCTCGGCAGCACGCACCACGGTGCAACTGCGCGAGCGGGCTTTCGCCCAGTGGGTGGCCTTAAACCGCATCAGTGAAACGCGCCTGGCAGCCGCGCAGGCGGCTGTCGGCAAGACCGATGGCGAGACCAGCCTGGCCAACTTCAAATGGAAATGGGTGCAGACCGTAACCGACCCGGGTTTGGCCGGTATCCGCCGCGTGGATGTCACGGTGAGCCAGGCCGAGGCGCCGGAGGCGGTGCTGGGGACTGCCACCGGCTTCATCGCCCTGGGGCAGCGTCCACCCAGCGGGAGCGAGCCCGACTGGAGTCTGGCTACCTTGAGCCGCGGCAGCGCCGCGGACGAGCCCAGTCACGGCGCCGAGCAGTCCGGGCCTCTGCCCGTCACCGCGCCACCGGCCGGGACCACACGTTGAAACGTCACACCGGCTTTACGCTGGTCGAATTGCTGGTGGCTTTGTTCATCACGGCCATCGTGTTTGCGCTGGGCTATGGCGCCATCAATCAGGCGGTCTCGAACCGCACTGCCCTGCAGGCCAATCAGGACCGCTTGCTGGCCGTACAGACTGCTGTGCGCACACTGGTGCTCGATTTCACCCAGCTCTCGCCACGTCCGGTCCGGCAGCCCTTGGGCGCCGGCTATCTCGGGGCGTTGCTGGCCGATGCCCGCACACCCGGGCTGGTGACGCTGACCCGCGGTGGCTGGAGCAATCCGGCTGGCACTGAACGCAGCACCCTGCAGCGAGTTCGCTATGTGCTCGATGGACAAGTGCTGCGGCGTGAATACTGGGCCACACTCGATGCGCAGCAGCAGCCTGCACCGCGCAGCCGGCAGCTGCTGACGGACGTCAAGAGCGTCAAGCTCAGGTTCATGGACGAGTCGCACAACTGGCAGGACCAGTGGCCACCGGCCAACCTCGGTCCCGACCTTACCGAGCGTTCGCTGCGCGCCAGGCCGATTGCGGTCGAGGTCACCCTCGAGCTGCTGGACTGGGGTGTCATCGTACGGCTGATCGAGGTGGCCGGGTGAGCCGTCTGCAACGCCCGGTGTCCGTCAGCAGTCAGCGCGGCGTGGCGCTGATCACCGCCGTTGTGCTGGTGGCACTGGCCACACTGATCGCGGTCGCCATCGGTTCTCGCAGCGCCTTGAGCGCGCGTCGCAGTGCCGCCAGTTTCAGCATAGAGCAAGGTTTGCAATACGCCGCCGGTGCGGAAGGCTTGGCTTCCTTCGTGCTCAGCCAGGACCGCAACACCCAGGACACGCTGGCCGAAGCCTGGGCTCAGCCCTATGGTCCGGTCGAGGCCTCTCCGGGCGTCATGCTGTCGGCGGTCATCCGCGACGAGCAGGGCAAGTTCAACCTCAACTCCTTGCTCAACGGCCAAGGGGCTATCGATCCGCAGGCCTTGGCGGTGTTTCAGCGCCTGCTCGAACTGGTCCAGGTCGAACCGCGTTGGGCCGCGCTGCTGGCTGACTGGTTGGACCGCGATACCCTGGCCCAAGGTGATGGCGGTGAAGACAGTCTCTATATGGGCCAGACCGTGCCGCATCTGGCCGGCAACACGCCGGTCACCAGCGTCTCAGAGCTGTTGCAACTGCCCGGCTTCGGGCGCGAACGTTATGCGCGTCTGGCGCCGTTTGTCACAGCACTGCCGCCTGCGGTTGCGAAGATCAACGTCTGTCTGGCACCGGGCGTCGTACTCGATGCCTTGTTCGCCTTGGAAGAATCCAAACGCGGCACGGTCGAATACAGCCAGCTCGATGCCAAACAGTTGGCCGACACGCGCAGTCGCGGTTGTTTTCCGACGGTGGAGGTGCTGCGTGCGACCATCGGCCCGAAGATCACGCGGTTTGCGGGAGAGCGGTCACAGTACTTCCGCTTGCAGAGCAGTATCCAGGTTGGCACTAACCAGTTCGCCTTGTACAGTCTCTTGCAACGTGATGATGGCTTTAAGGTTCGGCCGATACTCAGAACCCTTGGAACGGAATAGCGTCGCTTATGGCTGACTGGATACTCGTGCGGTTAGGCCGCGATACGGCGCAGCCTCATCAGTGGGCCTGTGTGGCTGTCAGCGGTCATCTCAGTGAGGCCCCCGGCTCCGGCGACGATCAGGCCTTGCTGAGCGCCGCAGAGGGCCGCCGGGTGGCGCTCGTCGTGCCCGGTAGCGAGGTGCTGCAAACGCTGGTGGTGGTGCCGGCCGGCAGCGAGTCGCGGCAGGCGCAGATCATCCCCTATGCCCTTGAAGACCAGGTCGCTGAAGACCTCGAGTCTTTGCACTTTGCCGCCGGCAAGCCTATCGCCGGGCCCGGCAGTGCCTTGTGCGTCGATGTGGTGTCGCGCGAACTGCTGCAGAGCTGGTTGGACGCGGCCGCGGCCATCGGCCTGCAGCCCCAGGCGCTGATGGCCGACAGCCAGCTGCTGCCGCTGACCCCCGGCGGGGTCACGCTGCTGTTGGCCCATGAGACGGTGACTGTGGTGCGCGCCGATGCGCGTCCGGCCGTGTTGCCGGCCAGCGAACTGGGTTTGGCATTGGACATCGCTCTGGGCGCTGACAACGCCCAATGGGCCGCCACCTCCCTGGTGGTCTATGCCTCGTCACAAGATTGGTTGACCCACGCGCCGATGATCGAAGCGCTACGGCCATCGCTGGCCTCGCTGAAGGTGCAGTTGCTCTCGGCCGGCACCCTGCCCTTGCTGGCCGGGCAGTTGCCCGCGCAGACCGCCATCAACCTGTTGCAGGGTGATTTCGTGCAGCGCCAGTCAGCCGCCGTCGCTTGGCAGGCTTGGCGTTGGGCCGCCGGATTTGCAGCCGCGCTGCTGGTGGTGCATTGGGCCGGACAGGCGCTGACGCTGCGCCAGCTCAAGATGGTAGACCGGGCACTAGACCAGCGCATCGAACAGTTGGTGGCCAGTGCCCTGCCGGGCGAGGTTGCCGCCGCGAACGGGGCCCGGGCGCGCATGCAGACCCGCCTTGACCAGTTACGCGCCTCAGCCGATGACGGCCAGGGTCTGTTGCCTTTGCTGGTCAGCGTGGCCGCCGGTCGTGCCGGCGCGCCGGGCACGCAGTTGCAGTCGCTGGCGTTTCGTCGCGGTTCGCTAGATCTAACCTTCAATGGCCCCGACGCCGGCAGTATCGAACAGATCAATCAGTCCCTGCGCGGCGCCGGTCTGTCTAGCGAACTGACCGCCGGTGCTGTGCACGGCAGCGATTATCAAGGTCGCCTGCAAGTGCGTACCGGGGGTAAATGACCATGAGCGCTATCGACAGCTTGCAAACCTGGTACGCCGGTCTGGCCAAGCGCGAGCAGCGCTTTGTGTTGGGCGGCGCGGTGGCCGTGGCGGTGCTGCTGCTGCTGGCGGTGGGTCTGCCGCTGCAGCGGCAGGTGTCGGGCCTGCAGCAGCGCATCGTGCGCAAACAAGCCGATCTGCTCTGGATGCAGAGCGTGGCACCCACGCTGGCTGCGGCCGGTCCTGCGGCTGTGGCCGGCAATGGCCCGCAAGAGTCTTTGCTGGTGCTCATCGATCGCACGGCACGCGAGTCTGGACTGGGTCAGGCCTTAACCGGCAGCCAGCCCAGCGGTGACGGCGGACTGCGCGTCACGCTTGAGAAGGCCGACTTCAACAGTGTGGTGTCTTGGACTGCGCGTCTGGCTGAACAACAGGCGGTGTCTGTGCAGACGGCCACCATTGAGGCGGCGGCAGAGCCGGGTACCGTCAACGCCGGACTTGTGCTGCAACGGCATTGAGGTCGGCAGTGCCTGTGCGGTGGCGGGTCTGGTGGGTCCTGCTGACTGCAGCCTTCTGCCTCACCGTGCTGGCCAGACTACCTCTGTCGTGGCTAACGCCCTTGCTGCCGGCCGGCGTTCACTGTGAGCAAGTCACCGGTTCGCTTTGGCAGGGCGGTTGCGGCGCGCTCACCCTGACTTCGGGCACTGGGGCCAGCTCGCCCCTGTCGGGTGCTGCGCTCACCTGGCATTGGCTGCCGCAGCGTTTGCTGCGTTTGCGGCTGGCGCTGTCGCTGCAAGTGCAGGTCGCCGGCACCACGGCCGAGGCCATCATCCAACGCGGCTGGGGGCGCTGGGAGGTGCTCGAGCTCAACGCCCGCGGCCCCTTAGATCACCGCTTGTTACCGCTGGCGCCGGTAGGCTGGAGTGGTCAGCTGCAAATTACAGCGGGCCGGATGCGCTGGCAGGACGGTCAGCTTGCGGCTTTAGATGGCGTTGTGTTGGCCAGTGATCTGCGCTCCGGTGCACCACAGTCCCTGGCCTATGGCAGCTATCGCTTGCAGCTGGCGCCGGCTGCGCAAGGTGCGCCGATAGTTGGCCAGCTGGTCGACCTAGGGGGCCCGCTGGGGGTTAACGCGCAGTGGCAGATCAGCCCCGCTTTGGCCTGGCAGTTGGAAGGCACGGTGGTGACGCGCCCGGCGGCAACAGAAACACTGGCGCTGCAACTGCAGATGCTGGGCAACGCCGACCCGCAGGGCCGGCGGCAGTTTTCGGTGGCCGGCCAGCTCTAGCGCGAGATTTGCCGGCCGTCGGTGCGTGCGGCGTAATCGTCCAGCTGGTCTTCGATACGGGTGAACACCTGCGCCAAGGTCTGCGCATCGGGCAGATTGGTGACGCGGAAGTGGTTGCGATAGCTGACGTTAAAGCTGCTGCCCGGAGCGATCAGCACATGGCGCTGTTCCAGCAGCTCTAGCGCAAACTCCATGTCGTCAAATTGCGGCAATTTGTCCTGGCGGACTTCGACGAACGCATACAGGGCACCGGCTGGCGCGTGCAGGCGCAGATAGGCGCTGCGTTGCACCGCATCGATGATGGCAGCGCGTGAGGCGTGCAAGCGGCCGCCCGGACGGGTGAGCTCGCGGATGCTCTGATAACCACCCAGCGCACTCTGCACCGCGTACTGGCCGGGCACGTTGCCGCACAGCCGCAATGAGCTCAGCAGGTCGAGCGCCGCCAGATAGTCCTCGGCCCGGTGGGTGGCGCCCGAGAAGCTGACCCAGCCGACGCGATAGCCACAGGCCCGGTATACCTTGGACAGTCCCGACATGGTCGCGCACAGCGTGTCGTGCACCAGCGATGCGATGGGCACATATTCGGCGCCGTCATAGGTGATGCCGTCGTAGATCTCATCGCAAAAAATGATCAGCTGGTGCTTTTCGGCAATCTGCACCAAACGCTCGAGCACAGCGCGCGGATACACAGCGCCAGTCGGGTTGTTGGGATTGATGACCACCAGCGCGCGGGTGCGCGGGGTGATCAGCGCCTCGACTTCTTCAGGATCGGGGCAGAAGCCGTTTTCGGGCCGGCAGGGATAATGCACCGGCACGCCGCCGTTCAGGGTGGCTGCCGCCGTCCACAGCGGGTAGTCAGGCGCGGGCACCAGCACTTCGTCGCCGCTGTTGAGCAGCGCCCGTAGCGTCATGTCGATGAGCTCGCTGACGCCGTTACCGATGAACACCTCGTCGGTGGTCACGCCGGCCACGCCCCGCTCCTGTTGTTGCAGGGCGATGGCTTCGCGCGCCGAGAACAGGCCTTTTTGATGGATGTAGCCTTCGGCACGCGGCAGGTTTTCGATCATCGACAGCCGCAGGATCTCCGGCGTCCGGAAGCCGAAGATGCCCGGGTTACCGATGTTGAGCGAGGTGATTTCATAACCCAGGCGCTCTAGTTCCAGCGCGCGCCGCGCCAGTGAGCCACGGATTTCATAGCGCACGTGGCGGGTGCTTTCACTGGGCTTGATCCGCAAATCGCTCTTCATGCTGGTCTCATCGCAAGGTAAGCCCGCCAGTCTAGCCGCTGCCGTGCAGCGAAGCGAGGTGCGGTACACAGCTTTCGCTGGCTATAATCAACAGTTATCTGTGCTGCCCTGCCCCCTGCCTAGGCGGCCGAAAAACCTGTGGAGCCCCCAGCGACGATGAAACGCCTACTTGTCGGCATTAAGCGCGTGGTCGATTACAACGTCCGGATCCGTGTCAAACCCGACGGCAGTGGCGTGGCCACCGACGGCGTCAAGATGAGCATCAATCCCTTCGACGAAATCGCGCTCGAAGAGGCGCTGCGTTTACGCGAGCGTGGCGTGGTCGACGAAGTCGTGGTGGCCAGCATCGGCAGTGCTGACACACAAGCCCAGTTGCGCACGGCGTTGGCCATGGGCGCTGATCGCGCCTGGCTGGTGGCCGTCGATCAAGCGGTCGAGCCGCTTGATGCCGCGCGCCTGATGCTGGCGCTGGCCGAACGTGAGCAGGTGCTGGCGGTGCTGCTGGGCAAGCAGGCCATCGATGACGACAACAACCAGACCGGACAGATGCTGGCGGCCCTGTGGAACCGTCCGCAGGCTACTTTTGCCTCCAAGGTCGAGTTTGACGGGGCTGTGGCGAGGGTGACGCGCGAGGTGGATGCCGGTCTGCAGACCATAGAGGTCGACCTGCCTGCGGTCATCACCGTCGATCTGCGCCTGAACGAGCCCCGCTACGTCAAGTTGCCGGACATCATGAAGGCCAAGAAAAAGCCCCTGGAAACCTTAAGCGTCGCTGATCTAGGTGTTAATTTGCGCCATCGTGTCGCTAACGTTTCTTTTGCAGCCCCGGCTGTCCGCCAAAAAGGCATCTTGGTCAAAGACGCCGAGCACCTGGTGTCCGAACTGCGCGCGCGGGGGCTGGTCTGATGAACAACATCCTCATCGTCGCCGAACACGACGGGCGCTCACTCAATGCCGCCACGGCAAAGTGCGTGAACTGCGCCAGCCAGATTCCCGATGCCCGCATTCAGGTGCTCGTGCTGGGTCATGAGGTGGCCGGCATCGCGCAACAGGCTGCGACGCTGGCCGGTGTGCATAGCGTGCTGGTGGCAGACCGCAGCGATAATCAGCACCAACTGGCCGCCGTATTGGCCCCGCAAGTGGCGCACTGGGCACGGGGCCAGGTCACCCATGTGCTGGGCCCGTCAACGACGTTTGGCAAAGATTTAATGCCACGCGTGGCCGCTTTGCTTGATGCGCCGCAACTCAGCGACATCATGGCCGTCGAGTCCGCGCGCCGGTTTTTGCGGCCCATCTATGCCGGCAATGCCATCGTCACAGTAGAGGTCGCAGCCGACGAGCCGCTGCTCGTGGCCACGGTGCGTACGGCCTCGTTCGCGGCTGTAGCACACAGCGGCAGCGCCGATATCACGGCGGTCACTTGCCCGGCCGAGCTGCCGTCACACACGCGGTTTGTGTCGGTTTCAGCGGTCAGTTCCGACCGTCCCGATCTGCAGACCGCGCCGCGCGTGGTGTCCGGCGGCCGCGCCTTGGGCAGCAGTGACAACTTCAAGTTGATCGATGACCTGGCTGCCGTTCTGGGCGCTGCAGTGGGGGCATCCCGTGCAGCAGTCGATGCCGGCTATGCCCCGAACGAACTGCAGGTCGGACAGACCGGCAAGATCATCGCTCCGGAGCTGTACATCGCTGTGGGCATCTCAGGTGCCATCCAGCACATGACCGGCATCAAGGACGCACGCACCATCGTCGCCATCAACAAAGATGCTGATGCGCCGATCTTCGAATCGGCTGACCTGGGTCTGGTCGGGGATCTGTTTGTGATTTTGCCGCAGCTGCGTGAGCTGCTGGCGCGCCGCTGAGCGCAGCGCCAAAGGTGAGGCGGGGACTTGGCTGTCCCCGCCCTGCCCGATCGTTAAATCAGGGCCAGTACGGCCTCAGCGGCCGAGACCTTGAACTCGCCGCCGCTCTCGACACAGACCTGCGTGGCAACGCCGTCTTTGACCACCAGCGCAAAGCGCTGTGAGCGCTTGCCCATGCCAAAGCCGGTTGCATCCAGCTCTAGGCCCAAGGCCTTGACGTAATCGCCGTTGCCGTCGGCCAGCATCAGCACATCCTGACCGATGCCTGCCGACTTGCCCCAAGCCTTCATCACGAAGGCGTCGTTGACCGACAAGCAGGCGATGGTGTCGACGCCTTTGGCGCGCAAGGCCGCAGCCTGTTCGATGTAGCCCGGCAGGTGCTTGGCATCGCAGGTCGGCGTAAAGGCACCGGGCACTGCGAACAGCACCACGGTCTTGCCCTTGAACAGTTCGTCGGTGCTGGTCTCGCCGATGGCTTCAGCGGTTGCAGTCTTGAGCTTGCCCGAAGGCAGCGTGTCGCCAATTTGAATGGTCATGATGTGAACCTGCCTTATTTGGCGTTGAGGGCCCAGTAACGGGCCACGTTGGCAAACTTGCTGTCGCTGCCCTTACGAGCAGCCTGGAAGGCTGCGGTGGCCTCGGCGCCCTTCTTCTGCGACACCAAAGCGATACCCAGCAGCAATTGAGCTTCTTCGATGCTCTTCAGGCCGCCCTTGGCGATACCGCGCTTGTAGGCTTCGATGGCCTTGTCCGCTTGGCCCATGCCGTAATAAGACTTACCGACGCGGATGTCCGCATCGCCAGTGGCCGCAGCCTTGGCATCAGCCTCGGCCTTGGGCAGCGCCGCCTGATCGGCGATCAGTTGCTTCTTGCCCGCTTCGAGCAGACGGTTGGCCGAAGCCTTGCGATCTTCCGGGAAGACGTTGGTGGCCAGACCCTTTTGGATCAGGTTGACGGCCTCACCGGCAGCGCCCTCGACGATGGCGAGCTTGGCGAACTCAGAATAGTCGGTGTGCAGCTTCAGCGTGCCGTTGCTGGCCATCAAACGGTAGATGTTGATGGTCACGGCATCGGTGTTTTCCGGCGCACTGATCAGCGACGGCATGATGTTCGCCCAGTACTGCGGCTTCGGATAGAAGCTGACCAGCTTCTCGAAGGTGTCGGCCTTGCCGGCGGAGTCTTTCTGGCGGCCCTGATAGTCCAGTAACAGCAGCAGCTCGTTTTCGGCAGGCTTGGCTCCCTTGGCGGTGGACGCATCGACGCGCGCCTTGATGAACTTGACCGCATCACCGAGCTTGCCGAGCTTGTCATAGGCCTGTGCCATGACGTTGTAGGTGCTGCCATCGGCAGCGCCCGAGGTCACCAGCGCCTGGCCCAGTTCGATTACCTTGGCGTAGTTCTTCAGGTTGAAGTAGATGCCCAGCAGCTGCTTGTTGATGGTGTTCTTTTCAGCTGCCGAGGCGAAGCTGCTACCCAACTGCGCCTCGAGGATGGGTGCGGCCTCGGCGTACTTGTTCTGGGTGACGTAGATGTAGGCCAGCATCTGGTTGGCCAGATAGGTGTCGGCAGGTGTATGACCGGCAACGCCGTTGATCTCTTTCAGATGACCGACTGCCTCATCCCACTTCTTGGCCTTGAGGGCCGCGTTGGCGGCGTTCAAGGTCTTAGCCGCAGCGGGGCTGTTGGTCGGTCCGGCGGCATAAGCGTTTGTGCTGATTGAACCGGCGCCGATTGCGACGGCCACGGCGAGCATGACGGCCTGAAGAGTAGTCTTGGTCATAGTGTTATTGCCTTGGATGTTCGGTGTGTTCTGGTTAGCGGTGAAGTCAGTGACAGAAGCTTAGGCGCGGGCCCGCAAAGACCACAGCCGTGCCAAGTCACCCAAACGTGCATCGGTGCCTTTGGTGGCTTTGAAAGCAGCGGCAGCATCGTCCTTGCGACCCAGGCGCAGCAGGCTGATACCCAGCAGAATCTGGGCTTCATCCGCATTGCGCAGGCTGCCCTTGGCGATACCGCTCTGGATGGCTGCGGCGGCCTGCTCGGGCTGGTCATAGCTGAGATAGGCCTGGCCCAAGCGCACCTCAGCCTCGCCGGCTTTGGCAGCCTTGGCTTCCGCCTCAAACTTGGCCAGACCTGCACGGTCGGTCTCGGCCAGCTTTTGTGCGGTTTGCATCTGCGTCTTGGCAGCTGACTTTTCGTTGTCACTCATAAAGACGTTGGCGGCGTTGCCCCGGTTGATGGCATCCAC
>CAIVTJ010000298.1 GCA_903908825.1 uncultured Pseudomonadota bacterium
CAGACGGTTTGTCGCCCCCCCCCCCCGCGTTAACAACGCGCAGCGACGGAGGGTTTAACGGCCGCTTGGTGGCAGCTTCTTGTTGCAATCGCGACCTCTGGATAATCCGAAAGGGTCAAGACTTGCGATTGAACATAGTCCTGCGTTTTTTAGAACGCAATGGAATAAATATGAACGTTATTTTGCAGGGGTGAATTAATTACCGATAAACGTGTTTGCGCGCTGCGATTTTGACCACTAGTACAGTCACCCGGGCGTCTTGGATGTCGCAGATGACCCGCCAGTCACCGACCCGGTATCGCCAGAATTGGCCCAGCAAGGGCCCGGTTAATGGGGAACCTATTGACCTGGGGTCGGGGTGCTTGGCAACCCGCTCTGACATGAAGTCGACAACTCGACGGGCTACTGTCGGATCGAGTTTGCGGAGTTCGCGCAGCGCGGATTCAGCGTATTCAATTGTCCAAGCCAAGGTCTGCCCTGACCTGAGCTGTTGTGTGAACGACTTCTTGGCCCTTGCGCACGCGCTCGACTACCTGCGCCGCGAGATAATAGTTTTCTAGCGCCTCGATGCCTCGTTGCGCCAGTTCACGCAGGAAATAAGCTTTAGTCCGACCGGTTTGCGCAACCAACTGGTCGAGACGCTGATCAGTGATTGCATCCAGCTGCACGGGCGTGGTCATGCCGGTCACCTCGTGATGAGTGGCATTCATGCTAGCTCCTGTCGATGTTGGTGTCAGCCATGACCTTCACTGTACTGAGCGGGTCTTCTGGTCGACAGCTGCATAAATGCCGGAAACGCCGCAATTCGCATCACGCTGCTACCATGCCCTCCCCCGCTGCCAGGACGCCGCCATGACCGCACCCGCTGCCAACCCCATCATCGACAGCCTGCTGTCGCGCAACTCGCTCGCCGGTTCGTTTATGGCCGCGCCGGCCCCCAGCGATGACGAGCTGAAGCAGATATTGGGTGCTGCGCAGCGCGCCTCGGACCACGGCCGCTTGCGCCCCTGGCGGTTCTGGGTGGTGCGGCCGGCCCAGTACGAGGCCTTTTATGACCAGCTGGCCGCAGCCGCCACCCGCGTGCAGGGCGACCCTGCGCGCTATGACATGAACCGCGATAAATACCGGCTGACTGCGCGCGCGCCGCTGCTGGTCGTGGCTGCAGCCAAAATCAACACCGCCCACAAGGTCGCCCCCATCGAGCAGGTGTTTGCCGCCGGCGGCGCCACCCAGCTGGTGCTCAATGGCGCCCACGCGCTGGGCTATGCGGCGTTTCTGTTTTCGGGCGCCGGTGTGTTCGACCCGCAGTTCAAAGCCAGCCTGGGCTTGGGCGCGGACGATCACCTGATCGGCTTCATCTGCCTGGGTACGCCAGCCGGCCCGGGCAAGCCCGGCCCCAGTGCGGCCGAGGCGGTTCAGGGCGGATTGACTCAAACCGTCGCCCAATGGAGCGATTCAGGGGGCATTTGACCCGCTGTTTTAGAAACAATCGGCGGTCATCTGACTGACACAATGACCAGTAGTTGACACTGTGTCAGCTTACAAGCAGTCTGTCAGCCATGAACGATCTGGCAGACCGGCGGCGCGAAGAGAAAGAACGGCGCCGCGACGAAATCCTCGATGCCGCCGCTGTGGTGGTCACCGAAATCGGCTATGACAAGCTGACCATGGGGCTGGTGGCGCAGGTCGCGCGCGTCAGCCGGGCGCTGGTTTACACCTACTTTGCTGACACCCAGGCCCTGCAATGGGGCCTGTGCGAGCGCGCGCTGGACCAGCTGCACCTGCGCTTCGTCGCCGGCTCGCAGGGGCGCCAGAGCGGCCGCGACCAACTGGACGCCATGGGCACGGCCTACATCGCCTTCGCCCAGGAAGAGCCGGTGTACTTCGAGGCGCTGGCCCGCTTCGAGGCCCAGACCGGTCAGGCCGCGACGCCCGACGCGCAGACCGACCCCTGTCTGGCGGGCGCCGACCGGTTGCACCGCGTGCTGACCGACGCCATCCGTTTGGGCATCAGTGATGGCTCTATCCGCACCGATGTCGGCGACCCCGATGTGGTGGCCACCGTGTTGTGGGGCTTTATGCACGGGGTTATCCAACTGGTGGCGACCAAGCACGAAGTGCTGGGTTTTCGTGGCATCACGCCGCAGCAACTGTTTGCCCAAGCCAGCGCCATGGCCTTGGCTTCGATGCGGGGCACACCATGAACACGTGTTGGCAGATAACAGCGCTGACCCTGGCGCTGAGCTTTTGCGCAGCTCCGGCGCTGGCGCAGGTGCGCGGCTTTGATGAGATCGCTAATGAGTATGTGACTGCAGCGCTGAGCTCTAACCTGGCGCTGCAGAGTCAGGACCTGCAAGTCGAACACAGCATGGCCGCACTGGATGCGGCCCGCGCGCGGTTCTGGCCCGAGTTGTCGATGAATGCGCGCTATACGGTGTCGCAGGGCGGCCGCAGCATCGAGTTCCCGATTGGGCAGTTGCTGAACCCGGTGTACAGCACCTTGAACCAGATGCTGCAGGCGCAAGGCCAGCCGGTGCGCTTTGGCACGGTCAGCGACCAGAGCTTTGCGTTTCAGCGGCCGCACGAGCAAGACACGCATGTGTCGCTACGTCAGCCTTTGTATCAGCCGGCCATCCCCGCCGCCGTGGCGGCACAACGCGAGTTACTCAGCAGCGAGCAGCTCGCCCGGCTCGCGCTCAGCCGGCAGTTGCGTCGCGACGTGACAGTGGCTTATGCGCGTTATCTGCAAGCGCTCGATGCCCAGCGCATTGCGCAAGCCACCGCCGAGCTGCTGGAAGAAAACCAGCGCGTGCTCGACAGCCTGTATCGCAACGGCAGCGTGACGCAGGACCAGGTGCTGCGCGCCAAAGCCGCGGCCTTGGGCGCTACGCAGCAGACCGTCGCGGCA
>CAIVTJ010000299.1 GCA_903908825.1 uncultured Pseudomonadota bacterium
ACAGCCAAAGACAAATTGCGCACCCTGCTCGGGCACCAGATGCGCGGCATTTGCTTTTCAGCGGAAAAAGCCGACCAGGCCACGCTCAAGGACAACGGCATCGACGACGTGCTGGCGCTGGTGGGCCAGCCCCTACCCAGCGTCTACAGCGCCGACCTGTCGGAGTTTGTGTTTGCCGCCGGGGTCAAGCTGATGCAGACGCGGCGCCCGGATGTGCTGTACCTGTCGACCACCGACTACATCCAGCACAAGCATGCCCCCGGCACTGCTGGCGCCAATGCCTTCTACACCATGATGGACGGCTACCTGGCCGCGCTCGACGCGCTGGGCTGCGTGATCGCCCTCACCGCTGACCACGGGATGAACGCCAAGGTGGGTATGGACGGCGAGCCTGATGTGATCTACCTGCAGGACTGGTTCGACGCCTGGCTGGGTACCGCCGCCGCCCGAGTCATCTTGCCCATCACAGACCCCTATGTGGTGCACCACGGCGCGCTGGGCTCGTTTGCCACGGTCTACCTGCCAGCCAGCACAGACACCGATGCCGCCTGCGCGCGCCTACAGGCGGTGCTGGGAATCGAACTGGTGCTGCCGCGCGCCCAGGCGGCTGAGCGCTTTGAGCTGCCGGCCGACCGCATTGGCGACATGGTGGTGGTGTCGGAACGCTTCACCGTGCTGGGCACCTCGGCCGCGCGCCACGACCTGTCCAGCCTGGAGGTGCCATTGCGTTCGCACGGCGGCATCAGCGAGCAGCGCGTGCCGCTGATCCTGAACCGGCCCCTGCCGAAGCTGGATGCCAGCCGCCGCCTGCGCAATTTTGATGCCTTTGACCTTGCCCTGAACCACGCCCAATGACACCGGCCCAAGCCAGCGCCCTCGCCCTCATAACGAAAGCCCCCCATGATCCAGCAGTTCATTCTTGACCACCACCTCAACAGCATGCGCCTGGCCGGGCGCCAAGTCGGCGCCGAGCGCAGCGGCGGCCGTGTGATCGCGGTGCACAACCCCTACACAGCAGAAGTCATCGGCACCGTGCCCAAAGCCACGCTGGAGGAGGTGCGCGACACTTTTGCCGCCGCCCACGCCTACGTACCCCAGCTCAGCCGGTTTGAACGCGCCGCCATCCTGAACCGGGCCGCCGCACTGATCAGCCAGCGCCTGAATGACGTGGCACAACTGATCACCGCGGAGTCGGGCCTGTGCATCAAGGACGCACTGTATGAAGCCGGTCGCGTCAGCGACGTGCTGCTGTTCGGCGCCAACGAGGTGCTCAAGGACGACGGCCAGATTTTCAGCTGCGACCTGACCCACCACGGAAAGAAGCGCCGCGTCTACACCCAGCGCTCACCCCTGCTGGGGGTGATCACCGCCATCACCCCGTTCAACCACCCGCTGAACCAGGTGGCGCACAAAGTGGTGCCCAGCATCGCCACCAACAACCGCATGGTGCTCAAGCCCTCCGAGAAGGTGCCGTTCTCCGCGCTGGTGTTTGCCGACGTGCTGTATGAGGCCGGCCTGCCGCCGGAAATGCTGCAGGTCGTCACGGGCGACCCGAGCGAGATTGGCGACGAGCTCATCACCAATCCGGA
>CAIVTJ010000300.1 GCA_903908825.1 uncultured Pseudomonadota bacterium
AACGACAGATCGAGCGGTGAACGCAGCCAACCGGCTTTGAAGTACTGCAAGCCATCAAGCCGGTGGTTAACCAGCTTGCGATGTGCGATGGCATATTGCCCGCCGCACACCAAGGCATTCACACCCTCGACCGGAGACACCGGCCACTCGGTGGCAGGCGCTACACCCAGTTGCTGTGTGGTGGTGTCGACCAAGCTCCAGTTGTGTTGCCAGCCATCATATTGATAGCCGGTAATCACGCCTTGCGCATCGGCACACAATTGCACCTCACCGATGTGCGGCGGACCGTAAGTGTCCCAACCCTGCTCATCGGCTCGCGAGAACTGCACGCGCACCGGCTTGCCTGCCAGTTGCGAAATCACCGCAGCGGCCTGGGCCACATCGTCATAGCTGCTGTGGCCATAGGTGCCAGCGCCTTCAGCAAACTGCACGCGGATCTGTTCGGGCTTAAGGCCGATCAAGGGTGCAATGCCACGGCGGGCATTTTGGATGTCTTGTGAAGCGCAGATGATCAGCGCGCTGTCGGGGCGCACGTCGGCTAACGCGCAGTTGGGCGCAAATGGCGCATGCGCCTGATAAGGCCCGTGCGCCGCAAACCTCACACTCTGACGCGCAGGCGCTGCAGCCAATGCGGCATCGACATCGCCTTGGTTCAGCTGCACGTTGTCGGTCGTGGCATCGCGGCGCATGGCGGCATGCAACTCTTCGGTATCCGGTAATCCTGCCGAGGGCGCCCACGTAACGCGCAGTGCCCGCGCAGCCTTGATGGCATCCCATTCACGGGTCGCCACCACCGCCACAAAATTACCGCGACGCACGACCTGCGCATCGCCAAGGCCTGCGATCGTGGACTCATCCATGCGCTGCACCACAGCGCCGGCACCATAGGCGGCCTGCCCTGCCGGTCTGACCACACGCGCGTGCACCATGCCGGGCAAGCGTGTCTGCTGAATAAATCGTTTGGCGCCCGTCACACGAGCGGCCAAGTCTGCGCGCGGCACGGCTGTGCCCAGCAAGCGGTATTGGTCGGTGGTCTTTAGCGGCGCCGTGCCACTGACCGTCAGCTTGAACTGCTGATCGCCGATCAACTGCCCATAGGTCACGTTGCTTTGCGGCGCATTAATAATGCTGACCACACCGTGCTGCACGTGCAGCTGTGTCACCGGCACACTCAGATGCTGCGCAGCCAACGCCAGCAAGGCAGCGCGTGCTTCCGCTGCCGCAGCAGCGACCTGCGGCCGGCCACGTTGCACCGAGGCACTGGAATAAGTGCCGCCCTGCGGCGGTGAATGTGCGGTGTCGAGTGGCGCGGCGCTGATCTGATCCATGCCGAGGTCCAGCTCTTCAGCCGCCACCATCAGCAAGGCCGTCGTGGCACCCTGCCCCAATTCAGCAAAGCCCATGCGCAGCGTGGCTGTGTTGTCGGCATGGATGCTCAGCCAGCTGTCCACTTGCTTCAGGTCAACGCCCGCAGACGCAGCGGGCGGCACTTGCGCCAGCGCGCGGGTCCACGCGGGCAGCAGCACCACCAATGCACCGCTGCCTTGCAACAACTGGCGGCGTGTAAGGCTCACGCTTTAGCCTTGCGCATCACAGCGGCAGCTTGCAGCACCGCTTGGATGATGCGCGGATAGGTACCACAACGGCACAGGTGACCGTTAAGCGCGGTGCGCACCTGTACTTCGGTGGGATGACTGTTGTGCGAGAGCAATTCGGCGGCTTTGATCGCCATGCCGTTCATGCAATAGCCGCACTGTGGCGCCGCTACATCGATGAGCGCTTGTTGCACCGGATGCAGCGGCACTACTGCGCCCTCGCCTATAGGCTTGCCTTGGCGCAGCGCCTGCCAGCGCGGCAGGCCTTCGAGTGTGGTGACCTCGCGAGTGCCCACCTGAGCCAGCGTGGTGACGCAGCTGCGCATCTCGATGCCATCGACCAGCACCGAGCAACTGCCGCACTGCGCCAGTCCGCAGCCAAAGCGCGGACCGGCCAGCTCCAGGTCATTGCCCAACACATACAACAGCGGCTCATCGGCCGCTGCATTGACCGTGTGCGTGTGGCCGTTGACCTTCAGTTGCGTCACACCTGCCTCCGACGGACTGCGGTCAGCCGGCCGCGGCAATGCGCCGGTTGATGTTCCACTGCTGCGCGATCGACAGCAGCGTGTTGGTGACCCAGTACAACACCAGGCCCGACGGGAAGAACGCGAAGGTCACCGACATGACCAGCGGCAGGATCATGAACATCTTGGCCTGCAGTTCATCGGCAGGCTTGGGCTGCAAGCGGTACTGCAGGAACATGGCGCCGGCCATGATGATGGGCAGAATGTAGAACGGGTCTTTGGACGACAGGTCCTGTATCCACAGCATGAACGGCGCCTGACGCATCTCGACGCTTTCCAGCAGCACCCAATAAAACGCGAAGAACACCGGCATCTGGATGACCATCGGCAGGCAGCCGGCCGCCGGGTTGATCTTCTCGCGCTTGTACAATTCCATCATCGCTTGGCCAAGCTTCTGCTTGTCGTCAGCATAGGTGTCTTGCAGATTCTTGATGCGCGGACCCAAGGTGCGCATGCGCGCCATCGACTTGCCGCTGGCTTCAGACAGCGGATAGAACACCAGCTTCAACAAGAAGGTGGTGATGACGATGGTCCAACCCCAGTTGCCCAACAACTTATGCACGAACTGCAGCAGCGAGAACAACGGCCGCGACAACATCGTCAGCAAGCCATAGTCGGCCACACGCGTCAGCTCCGGGTGTATGGGGTCCAGCTGCTTCTGCAGCTTGGGACCTACGAACAGCGTCTCTTTAAAGGTGGCCGCAGCGCCCGGCGCCACCGTCTGCTCAGGGCCCATGGCAGTCAGCAGATATTCCTGACCGCGCACATTCATCGTGTAGTGATAGGGCACATTAGCCGGCGGCACATAAGCGCTGACAAAGTGGTGCTGCAAGGCCGCCAGCCAACCGGTGCTGATGTCCTGCGCGAGCTTGGCGTCCTCGGCACTGTCGAGTTTGAGCTTGCGGTACTTAGTGCCGTCATAGATGGCCGGGCCTTCGAAGGCATAGCTGTCGACGTTGAAGTAGGAGCGCTCGACCTTAGGGGTGTCGTGCAAAATCTGCGCATACGAAGCGGCTTGCCAATCTGTGGCGCTGCCGTTCTGCACCGCGTATTCCAGATCGATGCGATAAGAGCCTCGATGGAACACAAACGTCTTGGTGACCGTCACGCCATCAGGCGAAGTCCAGCTCAGTGGTACGCGCAGCTCGTCCACGCCATCGAGCATCTTGAATTGCTCGAAGTTGCTCTTGAACACGGCCTGATGTGTCGGGCGCTCACCCGTGCCGGGGCGACCAGCCAGACCGGTCTGCACCACATACAGAGAGTCGGCCGATTCGCGACGCAGCATCCGCAGGGGCGTGGATTCATTCTTCACGCGCGGGTATTGCAGGATGTCGGCGCGATTGAGTTCGCCGCCGCGCAAGCCGATGTGCAGTTCGAGCACGTCGGTGATCACACTGATGTGACCGGCATCGGCCACCAGTGCCGGCTCGGTGCCGGTGGCAGCAACGGCAGCGGGCGAGGGCGCCGCGCTGGCGAGGGCACCCGTGGCCGCAGACTCGGTCGCGCTGGGCGCGGCCGGTGGCGCGGCATCTAGCGGGGCCGCGGCCGGTGAGCCGGGCGCGGCGACCACCGCGGCAGCAGGCGGATAGTCCTTCTGCCAGGTCTCGTAGTTCACAAACAGGATCAGTGCGAGAGCTACCCATAAGAAAGGGCGCAGATTGGTCAGCGACATGAGTGAGTTTCCGCAGTTGGCACCGGATCAAATCCACCGGCATTGAAAGGATGGCAACGGCACAGGCGCCGCGCCGCAAGACGGGTGGCCCGCCACGCACCGTGCGTGGCATAGGCCTCATAGGCATATTGCGAACAGCTGGGATGAAAACGGCAACGCCGGCCCAAATGCGGGCTGACCAGCAGTTGATACAGGCGGATCATTCCTTGGGCGATGCGGCGCATTGCTTGGCTATCCGGGTCCACAGTTCGGCGAGGCTTTCGCGCAGTCGCGCATTATGCGCGGTACGGGCCAGTGCGCGCGCGCCAACGATGAGGTCGACCGGCGGCAACTGGCCGCAATGATGCCGGAATGAGTCGCGTACGGTGCGTTTGATGCGATTGCGGGAGACCGCATTGCCGGCCAACTTGGC
>CAIVTJ010000301.1 GCA_903908825.1 uncultured Pseudomonadota bacterium
CAGGTCAAAGCGCAGCGCCAGCGCCTCGGCCCGCTCGGTGGCGTGGTCTTTGGATTCAGCCAACTGCTTGATCTCTTCAGCGTCCGATTTGTATTTGGCGCGCTGCTTGCCGAACAACTGCTCGGCCGCCTCAGCCTTGGCCGGATCGACAAGTGCCACGATTTCGCCGCCGACTTCGCTGACGTGCTCGCGGACTTTTTTGGCCTGATAATAGGCCCACTGGTCGTTGGCCTCGGTGCGGTGGATGACCGCATCGGTGTGCTGCCGGTGCGCCGCGATGGTGACCACCGCCAGCACTATGCCGATAAGCCCGACCTGAAAACCGACGCGTTTGCCTACCGGATCATCATCCCCATGATGATGACCGGTGTGGACTTCAATCTCTGCCATGCGTTTGCTGAACTTCCGGCTTTAAGCCTGATGGGTCTTGTCGGTGGCCGGCGCATGGACGCTCTCGGCAGGTGCCGTGGCGATGCGCGGTGCAGCTTCGGCGGCAGCCGGTGCGGCGGCCGGCGGCGTGGCATCGGCCTGCGGATCATTCATGGCCTTTTTAAAGCCGCGGATGGCACCGCCCAGGTCCGAGCCAAACGTACTGAGCTTCTTGGTGCCGAACACCAACAGCACAACCACCAGCACAATGATCAGATGTTTCGGGGCGAACAGATCCATGATGGATATCCTCTGGACGGGTCAGGATGAGACTGGGCGGACAGTTTAGACCCCTAACCGCCCGGTGACACCAACTACTGTGTATTGCGCGGCATCGGCCGGGTTTCAATCTCGGTCAGCAAGCCGCCGACGCCCATCTGCATGATGTCGCGGCCGGTGACCGGCAAGCGGGCGGCCAAACGCCGCAGCACAAAGTCAAAACCATTGAGTTTGGGTGAACGCGCGCAGGTCGGCAGGCCCACCACCGGGCACAGACCGCCAGCGGCCGGCAGAGACCCCAGCACCAGCAGATTGCCCGGATCGACCGGCATCCCGGCATGCAGCACCTGCCCGCCGGCCGCAACCAAGCCGGCCGGCACCACATCGGCGCGATCAACCGTGGCGGCGATACCGCTGACCAGGACCACATCGACATCGCCGGCAGCGGTCATCTGCCGCAGGGCCGCGGCCACCGCCTGTTCGTCATGGTCGACGGTGCACTCGACCTGCAACTGCGCCTGCAGGGGCTGCAAACGCTGCACGACTGCCGTGCGCATCTTGTCGAGTACCGACTCGCGTGTATCGGCCAGGCGCGTCAGCACCAAACCCACGCGCAACGGAACAAACGCGGCGATGCGGACGGCAGGCACATCGCCCTGCGCCAGTTGCAGCACTTGAGCCAAAGCCAGGCGCGGTACGGCATAGGGGATGACCTTGATGGTGGCCAGCATCTGCCCCGTCACCACCGGCTCGAAGGCCGGCAAGGTGGCCACGGTCAGCGACTCATGCACGGCATTTATGGCGTGGATGCGTGCGGCATCGAGCAGCACCAAGCCCGGCGCGGTAGCTAGCAGGTTGGCGCGACCGGTGGTGGCTGTGGTGCAGCGTGCCTGCTCGCCGCACAGCGCCTCAGCCAACTGTGCGGCAGCCTGATCTTCGGGCACATCGTCTGTGTGCAACTGCACCACGACCACCTGCTGCACGCCGGCGGCATGCAACACGATCACATCGTCAGCGCTGAGCACACGGCCCTTCTTCAGCACGCACTCGGGTAAGCGCAGGCTGTGGGCCAACACACAGCCTGCCGCGCGCTCTACCGGCACCGGCCCGAACTTCATGCCGGGCCCTGACGCAAAGACGCCGTCAGCTGCGCCAACACCGACACCGCGATCTCGGCCGGTGTGCGCGCACCGATGTTCAAACCCGCAGGCCCGTGGATGCGCGCCAAGGTCGCCGCGTCAAACTCCTGCTCTGCCAGACGCTCGAGGCGCCGCGCGTGGGTGCGCGTGGAGCCCAGCGCACCGATGTAAAACACCGGCGTGTGCAGCACGTGCTGCAGGGCCGGGTCGTCAATCTTGGGATCGTGGGTCAGCAGCACCACCGCACAGCGCGCATCAAGCGCCAGCGCGGGCAAGGCCAGCTGCGGCCATTCGTTGACCAGCTGCGAGCCGGCGAACAGATCGGCGCGCGCAAAGCCCGCACGTGGATCAACCACCGTCACCGCATAACCCAGTTGTTGTGCCATGCGGGCCAGAAACTCGCTGATGTGCACGGCACCGATGATGATCAGCCGCAGCGGCGGGTTGTGCGGTGTCAGCAGCCACTCGCGCTCATCCACCACAACCCGCTGTGCGCGATCGCTGCTGATGGCCAGTGCCACTGCGGCAGCCAGCTCTGGCGACAAGCCACTTGCATCAGCGGGGTCCAGCAGTTGCTGCGCGCTGCCGTCGAGTGCTGACAGCAGCACCACCGCCTTGCCGGCAGATTGCGCAGCCCGCAGCGCCAACAAGGTCTGGCGTTGCACGCTTAAAGCACCGGCTCGACGAACACGCGGATGCGGCCGCCACAGGCCAGGCCCACCGACCAGGCTTGCTCGTCGCTGACGCCAAAGGCCAGCAGCTGCGTCTGGCCGCTGACCATGACCTGTTGCGCCGCCTCGATGACCGCGACCTCAACGCAGCCGCCCGACACCGAGCCGACAAACTGACCGGCGGCGTTGCACACCAACTGGCTGCCGGCCGGACGCGGCGCCGAGCCCCAGGTCTCGACCACGGTGGCCAAGGCCACGGGTTGGCCAGCCTCGCGCCAAGCTAAGGCCACTCCCAACAGGTCATCAATCGGCTTGGGCAACGCTTCCATTTGTAAAGAGTCTACCGTCTAGCCACGCGACATCCCATAATATGCGGCTGACGGCGGGCCATTCTGCCCGCCCGGTTTTCACCGCCTTTGAGAGGAATTCATGACCACGCTAGACGTGAACGGCAAGCAGCTAGACACCGATGCCAGTGCAGATACGCCCCTGTTGTGGGTGCTGCGCGATCATCTGAACCTCACCGGCACCAAGTTCGGTTGCGGCATCGCCCAGTGCGGCGCCTGCACGGTGCACATTGACGGCGTGGCCACGCGCAGCTGCGTGCTGCCGCTGTCGGCAGTGGCCGGCAAGAAGATCACCACCATCGAAAACGTCGCGGCCGAGGCCGTGGGCAAGGCTGTGCAAGCGGCATGGGTCGCCGAGAACGTCGCCCAGTGCGGCTATTGCCAGTCCGGCCAGATCATGAGCGCCACCGCGCTGCTGTCGCAGAACAAGGCGCCCACCGATGCCGACATCGATGCCGCCATGACCGGCAACATCTGCCGTTGTGCCACCTACGTGCGTATCCGCACCGCCATCAAGCGCGCCGCGGCGACCCTGGCCTGACGGCCAGTCGCACACCGCAAAGGACAACACATGAACACCACTTCACGTTTCAGCCCCCTTAACAGTGACGCTCCGGCTGACGCCGGCCGTCGCACCCTGCTCAAGACCGGCGCCGGTCTCACGCTGGCCGTCATGGCCGGTCCGCTGGTCACCGCCTGCGCCGATCACAAGTTCGTCGCCACCGGCGCGCAGTTCGCGTCGGGCAACTTCCTGCGCGTCAGCGATGACGGCTTGGTCACCATCATCTGCCGCAACGCAGAAATCGGCCAAGGCGTGTTCACCGGCATCGCCACCCTGGTGGCCGAAGAGCTGGACGCCGACTGGTCCAAGGTTGTGGTCGAGGCGGCTCCGGCCGACCCCACCCGCTATGCCAACCCTGGCTTTGGCATGCAGGGCACCGGCGGCAGCAACTCGATTGCCAGCAGCTACGAAGAAATGCGCAAGGTCGGTGCCACCGCCCGCGCCATGCTGGTCGCCGCCGCGGCGCAGCAGTGGAAGGTCTCGGCCGACAGCATCACCGTCAGCAAGGGCGTACTCAGCAGCGGCAGCCACAAGGGCGGCTTCGGTGAGTTCGTCGCGGCTGCCGCCAAGCTCGAAGTCCCCAAGGACGTCGTGCTCAAGGACCCCAAGAACTTCACCTTGATCGGCACCCCGGTGCAGCGCATCGACTCGCTGGCCAAGTCCACCGGCACGGCCACCTATACGCAGGACGTCAAGCTGCCGGGCATGCTGGTCGCAGTGGTCATCGCACCGCCGCGCTTCGGCTCCACCGTCAAGAGCTTTGACGCCACTGCCGCCAAGTCCATGGCCGGTGTCAGCGATGTCGTGCAGTTCAAGACCAGCGTGCGCGAAGGCGTGGCTGTTCTGGCCAGCGATTACTGGTCGGCCAAGCAGGCCCGCGACGCCGTCAAGGTCGTGTGGGACGACAGCAAGGCCGAGAAGCGCAGCAGCGCGCAGATCTTCGACAGCTACAAGGCGCTGGCCACCAAGCCCGGCGAAGAGGCTTTCAAGGCCGGCGATGCACCCAAGGCGTTGGCTGCGGCCAGCAAGCACTTTGAAGCCACGTACGAGTTCCCCTACCTGGCCCACTCGGCCATGGAGCCGCTGAACTGCGTCGCGCAGGTCACTGAGACCGGTTGCGAGATGTGGTTCGGCGCGCAGCTTCAGACCATCGACCAGAGCATGGTGGCCGCTGCGCTGGGCCTTAAGCCCGAGCAGGTCAAGATCAACACGCTGTATGCCGGCGGCAGCTTCGGCCGTCGCTCCAACCCCATGGCCGACTTTACGCAGGAAGCTGCGGTCATCGCCAAGACGGGTGGCAACGGCAAGCCGGTCAAGCTGGTCTGGTCGCGTGAGGACGACACCCACGGCGGTTTCTATCGCCCGATGTTCCTGCACACCATCAAGGCTGGCGTGGATGCTCAGGGCAACATCACAGGCTGGCAGCAGCGCATCGTCGGTCAGTCTTTGCTGGCTGGCACGCCGATGGCGGCCATGATGGGCAAGAGCAAGATCGACCCGCTGTCGGTTGAAGGCACGGGTGCCAACTTCCCCTATGCCATTGCCAACCGTCTGGTCGACCTGCACTCGCCCACCTCGCCGGTGACGGTGCAGTGGTGGCGTTCGGTGGGTTCCACCCACACCGCCTATGCCATCGAGTGCTTCCTCGATGACATCGCCCGCGGCACCAAGCAGGACCCGGTCGCGCTGCGTCGCAGCCTGCTGGCCAACCAGCCCAAGCACCTGGCCGTGCTCAACCTGGCCGCCGAAAAGGCCGGCTGGGGCCAGGCACTGCCGGCCGGTCATGCGCATGGCGTCGCCGTGCACGAGTGCTTTGGCAGCGTTGCCGCGCACGTGGTGCAGGTGTCGCAGGACAAGGACGGCAAGTTCAAGGTCGAGCGTGTGGTCAGCGCGGTGAACGTGGGTCTGGCCATCAACCCCAACATCGTCGCCATGCAGGTCGAGTCAGCCATCGGTCTGGGCTTGGGTGCTGCCATCAGCGGCGCCATCACCCTGAAGGATGGCGTGGTCGAGCAGTCCAACTTCAACAACTACCAGGTGCTGCGCATGCACCAGATGCCGGCGGTCGAAGTGCACATCGTGCCTTCGGACGAGAAGCCCACCGGCATCGGCGAGCCGGGCCTGCCGCCCATCGCACCGGCTGTGGCTAACGCCATTGCCGTGCTGACCGGCAAGCCGCTGCACACCCTGCCGTTCAGCAAGTCGGGCGCGATCTTCGCCTAAACGCTGACTGCAACGCCGATGAAAAGGCCCTCGCGAGAGGGCCTTTTTTTATGGCGAAGTCGATTGACCATAGCCGGACCAGCACCCAGTCGCTTACGTGCCGATCCGTCCCACCCAGTAAGTGGGCCGCCTACGCCGATGTGCGATAGCAAAGATCACTAGTTGTGATCTCTCCACGCGATAGATTGTGTGGAACGGGAACCGGCTGAAGCTGGCTTTACGGAGGTTGGAATCACCTACACGGGGATAGGACTCAGGCGCTAAACAGATCCGCGTCATGAGCTGCTCGAACTCAGAAAGGTAATCTGCACCCAGCCCATTCATTCGGCTTTCGTAGTAGGCAACTTGATCCAGATGCTCAGCCAGTGCCGCGCGATGAAAACGATAGATCACCGCAATAGAGCAAAGGCGGCTGCGCGTGCGTCATCAGCCGAAACGGTATCCGACTGGCCGCTGTCGAGATCAGCCGCGCGGCGTATGGCCTCGGCGTTCCAAGCCCGCGCGACTTCGTCTTCGCTCTGTTCTTCCAAACTGAGCAGCAGCTTGTGAACGAGCTCGGCACGTTGCGCCATAGGCAAATGCAAAGCAGCTTCTTCTAGCGTTTCAGTGGTCATGATGTGCCTCTAGACAACCTGAGCGTGCCTTCATTCTGCAAAATGTGGATGGGCTGCGCCAGCGGCCAGGCCGAATTTAGCCTTTAATGCAGGAGAAACGCATTAGTGACGGATAGACCGTCGAGCCAAATATGGCGTCCCCAAGGGGACCTTACTGATGACGTAACCGTCGAGCCTGAAATGGCGTCCCCAAGGGGATTCGAACCCCTGTCGCCGCCGTGAAAGGGCAGTGTCCTAGGCCTCTAGACGATGGGGACGTCGAGGCGAGCGGCGCATTCTACATGAGCCGCGCGCCAGCGAAACCTACTTTGCAGCAGCTTGTTCAGTATTACCCGTGCCGCGGGTCTGCTGGGGCTTGGGACCCTTGCTTTCTTTGGGCTCGCGGCCCGTGGCGGCCACGATATAACCGCGCAGCAGCGCCACGGTCTCGGTCCAGGTCTTGGGCTCGGGCTCCAGGAACGCGCGCTGATAGCGCCCCGCCGCATAGTCTATGGGCGTCATCCCTTGCGACTGCTCGGCCTCTAGCGGCGCGCCACGCGCCACCAGCAGCTTGACCGTGTCGTTCCAGCCGTGTTGCGCGGCGCTGTGCAGCGCGGTCAGCTGCGCGCGGTTAACCGCTGCGATCTTGCCACCGGCGTCGGCCAGCAAGCGCACGCACTCTGCGGCCTCGGCATCGCCCTTATAGCGGCCACGCGTGGGGTTGGCGCCATGGCCCATGCCGGCCGCCACCATCAACGGGGTAATGCCGTCTTCGTTGGGCAGTTCGATGTTGGCCTTGTGCGCGATCAGCAGTTTGACCGCATCGATATCACCGCCCTTGGCAGCACGCATCAACGCCGTGGCACCCGTCGACAGCACCTGATCGCCACCGCGGTCATAGATGTAATTGCGATACGGCGGCCGCAGCTTCAGCTGAATGTTGGGATTGGCGCCCGCCTCTAACAATTGCTGCGCGACCTGCAGGCCGGTGTGCGTGTCTTCGCTGAGGATATCGGGCCGGCCACCGCGCGGCAGCGTGTTCATGTCTATGGCCACATACAGCGGCGTCTGACCGTACAGGTCCCACAAGTCGACATCGGCACCGGCCTTGACCAGATAAGAAGCGAAATCGAAATGCAGGTTCATCAACGCGACCAGCAAGGGTGAGCTGCGCTCGGGATCGGTCTGGTTGATGTCGGCCTTACCGGCCAGCAACTCACGCGCACACTCGATGCAGCCTTCACGCGCGGCATACAGCAGCGGCGTGAAGCCACCGCGGTTCATGCCCTTGGGGCGCGGCTCGGCGGTCAAGCGACGCTGCCAGTCGCGTATGGCACCGCGAGCATTGGGGTTGGCGCCATGGGCCAGCAGCAGCTTGATCATCTGCGGATGGCTTTGCGCCGCCGCCCACATCAACGCGGTCTGCTGCGCCCAGCTCTCGCGTGCATCGACTTGTGCGCCGGCTTTAAGCAACAGCTGCGCCGCATCGACCTTGCCGGTGCGCGCCACAGACATCAGTGCAGTCTGCCCTTCGGGGTTGCGCGCCTCGACGTTGGCACCGGCCTTCAGCAACAGCGTGATGACCTTGGCATCGCCGATGATGGCGGCCTCGCCTAGCGGCGTGGCACCAAACTCATTGACCGCGTTGGGGTCGGCCTTGGCTTTGAGCAAGGCAGCAGTCAGCGCGGCATTACCAAAGTGCGCGGCGTAATGCAGTGCCGTGGTGCCATCGGGCTGTGTGGCGCGTGCGTTGGCGCCTTGCGACAAGGCATAGAGTGCGGTCTCTGCATCCTGCGAACTGGCGGACTCGAGCAGTTGCGCATCGGTGGCCACATCGGCCCAGGCCGGCGCGCACACCGACGCGCCGCACAACACCGCAGCCAACCAAACACCCGCCGCCCGAGGCTTGCGTGACATGCGCTCAGATCTCCTTGATCAGGCCGGTGCTGTCGGCGAACTTCTCGACAGGCGCACCGACGCGATCGAGCAGCGTCAGCATCAGGTTGGCCAAGGGCGCATCGGCCGGCTGGGCCAGATGCTGACCGCCCTTGATGCGGCCATAGGCCTTACCGAACACCGCCGCCGGTAAGGGGTTGTTGTTGTGCATGTCGCTGTTGCTCATGTTGCTGCCAAACAAGATGGCCGAATGATCGAGCAACGAGCCATCGCCATCGGGCGTCTTGGCCAAGCGCTCGAGGAAGGTCGCAAACACCTTGGTGTGGAAGTTCTGCACCTTGACCAGCTTGGCCATCTTGTCGGGGTTGTTCTGATGGTGCGACAGCGGATGAAAGGCGTCAGAGATGCCTAAGTTGTTATAGGTGCGCATGCTGACTTCGCGCGCCATCATCATCGAGGTCACACGCGTCAGGTTGGCCTGATAAGCCAGCGCCATCAGCTCGAACATCAGCTTCAAGTGCTCTTCAAAGTCGGCCGGCACGCCAGCGGGTGCATCGGGCAGTTGCACGCCACCGGTGCCCTGTGCGCGCATCTTTTGTATGCGGCGTTCGATCTCGCGCACCGAGTCCAAGTAGTCGGCGACCATGACCTGATCCTGCGCACCCAGACGCTTTTGCAAGGCCAGCGCATCACCACTGACTGAATCCAAGATGCTGCCGGTCTCGGCAACGATGGCCACGCGCTCATCGGCGGTGTCGCCCTGACCGAACAGGCGATAGAACACCTTGCGCGGGTTGTACTCCATGGGCAGCGGCTGCGTCGGCGAACGGAACGAGATGGTGTTGCCATAGCTGCAACCATAGGCCGGGTCGCACAC
>CAIVTJ010000302.1 GCA_903908825.1 uncultured Pseudomonadota bacterium
ACCGGCAGCACGGCCACCGCCGCCGCGCGCGCCCTCAAAGCCGCCGGCGCCAGCCGGGTCGAGGTTTGGGTGGCCGCCCGCGCCCTGCCCTCTGCGCCAGTCTGCTAACCTTCGCGCCTTACCTTGGCCTCGCCCGAACCGGGCAAGCTGTGACCCGTGGCGACGAGCGACACCCCCACCCTGACTGCCAACGGCCCGGCCCTGCCCCGCTGGCGGCTGTATCTGTCACTGACCAAGCCCAAGGTCGTGGCGCTGATCGTGCTCACGTCCGTGGTGGGTACGCTGCTGGCTGCGCCGGGCTGGCCACCTTTGGATGCACTGATCCTGGGTAATCTGGGCATCGGTCTGGCGGCAGCTTCCGCAGCCACCATCAACCAGCTGCTCGACCAGCGCATCGATGCCGGCATGCTGCGCACCAACTGGCGGCCGCTGCCCACCGGCGGACTCAGCGAGACCCAGGCCAGCGTCTTTGCCGGCGCACTGGGCGTCACGTCCATGGTCATCCTGGTGGCCTTCGTCAACACACTGACGGCGGTGCTGACCTTTGCCTCGCTCATCGGTTATGCGGTGGTCTACACCGTGTGGCTCAAGCGCGCCACGCCGCAGAACATCGTCATCGGCGGTGCGGCCGGTGCTGCGCCGCCCGTGCTGGGCTGGGCCGCCGTCACCGGCACGGTCGACGCCAATGCGCTGCTGCTGTTTCTGATCATCTTTGCGTGGACGCCGCCGCACTTCTGGGCGCTGGCCATCGCGCGCCGCGACGATTACGCCAAGGTCGGCATCCCGATGCTGCCGGTCACCCACGGCATCGAATACACCCGGCTGCAGGTGCTGCTGTACAGCGTCATCATGGTGCTGGTCACGTTGCTGCCGTGGTTCACGCGCCTCAGCGGGCTGGTCTATCTGGCCGCCTCGCTGCTGCTCAACGGCATATTCCTGTACTACGCGCTGGCCCTTAAAATCACCCGCCGCACCGACCTGCCCATGAAGCTGTTCCGTTACTCGGTGCAGTACCTCATGTGGCTGTTCCTGGCACTGCTGGTCGATCATTACCTGCCCACAGGCCAACTCATCTCCCCCTGATCCCACCCGAAGCAAGAACAAGCCATGGCGTATCTCAGCAACCCGGTCACCGAACTCCGTCGCCACCTGTGGACCCTCGCCCTGCTGCTCTGTGCCGCCGCCGCACCGCTGAGCGCGCAGGCACAACTGTTGTGGCAAGAAGGCGTGCATTACGAGACGGTGGTCCCGGCCGTACCCACCACCACGCCGGGCAAGATCGAAGTCACCGAGGTGTTTTCCTACGGTTGCCCGTTCTGCTACCAGGCGCAGGCCATCGTCGCGCAACTCAAGGCCAGCCTGCCCGCCTATGCGCAGATGACCTATGTGCATGCCTCTTTCAACCCGGCAGAAGCCTGGCCCATGTTCCAGCGCGCTTATCTGACCGCGCAGTCGCTGGGTATTGCAGAGGCCAATCATCAAGCCTTGTTTGATGCCATCTGGAAAACCGGCCAGTTGCCCATCATCAACCCGGCCACGCAGCAACTGGTTGCCGTGATGCCGACGCTGGCCGATGTGGCGCACTTCTATGCGCAGCACAGCAAGGTCAAAGAAGCCGACTTCCTGAAGCTGGCGCAAAGCCCGCAGATCGATGCGGCGGTGCAGCACAGCGATGAGCTGGTCAAGGCCTACCGCATCAGCGGCACGCCATCGTTCGTCATCAACGGCAAGTACCGCACCGGCAAGGGCCTGCGCAGCTGGGATGAACTCATCCAGATGGTCAATTATCTGGTCGCCTTGGAACAGGGCCGCAGCGGAGGCTGAACATGCTGGTCGAACGCATCTGGCCGAATAATCGGCTGCGCAATTTCCACTACCTGGTGGCCTGCCCCGAAACCGGCGAGGCGCTGGCAGTCGATCCGCTCGATTGGAAGCTGATGCTATCCACCGCGCAGGCGCGCGGCTGGACCATCACGCAAATCGTCAACACCCACGATCATGCCGATCACACCGCCGGCAATGACGCGCTCAAAGAGGCCACCGGCGCACGCGTCATGGCCCATGCCGGCGCAGCCGCCAAGATCGGCGGTGTCGATCGTGGCCTTGCGGCCGGCGACATCATCCGCGTCGGTCGCAGCGTTGAACTGCAGTGCCTCGATACACCCGGCCATACGCTGGCGCATGTGTGCCTGCTGTCGCACACCGACCAGCCGGCGCTGTTTTCCGGCGATACGCTGTTCAATGCCGGTGCCGGCAACTGCCATAACGGCGGCCACCCGCAGGCGCTGTACCAGACCTTTGCCGCGCAACTGGCACAACTGCCCGACAACACGCTGCTATATGCCGGCCACGACTACCTGCACAACAATCTGGGCTTCACCCTCGATCGCGAACCCGGCAACAGCGCGGCCGAACAGCTGCTGGCGCAGACTCAAAACGTCGCAGCGCCGGACCTGCCGGTGCTGACGCTGGGCCAGGAAAAAGCCTACAACGCGTTTTTCAGACTGCAGAACCCGTTGATCATCGCGCGGCTGCGCGAGCGTTTTGCCGACCTGCCCGAAGCGCCCACACCCGAGCAGGTGTTCCTGCGGCTGCGCGAACTGCGCAACAGCTGGTAAGCCGTGAACACCGCGGCAGACGGCCGGCCCCTGCGACTGGGCATCACCGTGCTGCTGGTGCTGCTCATACTGGTCGGCGTGGCCGCGGTGCTGGCCCCGCTGCGCCAGCCGCTGTGCTGGGCCGCGGTGCTGGCTTTTCTGCTGCAACCCCTGCAACAGCGGCTGTCTCTGCGGCTGGGTAACCGTCCCGCACTGGCTGCCGGCATCCTCACCACGCTGGCGCCCCTGGTGCTGCTGCTCCCCTTGCTGCTGCTGGGCATGGCCTTTGCGCAGCAGGCCAGCAACCTGGTCGCGGCACTGCAGGCCAACCCCGACCTGTGGAACGCCAGCGCCTGGCAGGACCCGCTCAAACATCCGCACCTCGCGCAGTCCATGATGTGGCTGGAGACCCACCTGGGCTTGTCAGCTGCCGAGGTCTATACGCAGGTGGGCAGCGTGCTGCAGGCCGCCGGCAAGCTGCTGGCCGGCGCCAGCGGTCAGTTCGTGCTGGGTGCAGCCGGTACGCTGCTGCAGTTCTTCCTGATGGTGTTCATCCTCTATTTTCTGCTGTTCGATGGCGCCGGATGGCTGAAGCGTGTGTCACGCCTGCTACCGCTGGCGGCCGCCCGGCGCGACGCGCTGCTCGACCAGGTGGCGCGAGTGACGCGGGCCGTGGTGTTCGGCACCGGCGTCACGGCCATCGGTCAGGGCTTGCTGGTCGGCATCGGCTTTGCGCTGGTGGGGCTGCCCAGCGCCGTGGTGTTCGGCGTCATGGCGACGCTGCTGGCTTTGCTGCCGTTTGCCGGCGCTGCCGTCGTCTGGGTGCCAGCTGTCGGCTGGCTGCTGTTCAACAATCAGGTGGGCGCGGCGGTGTTTCTGCTGGCTTGGGGCGGTGCGCTGTCGACGGCCGATAACTTCGTACGCCCGGCACTCATCTCGCATCACACGCCGGTCTCCACGCTGCTGGTGTTTCTGGGCGTGCTGGGCGGCATGACGGCCTTTGGCCTGGTCGGCTTCATCATCGGCCCGGTGCTGCTGGTGCTGGCCACCGAGCTGCTGCGCTTTGCCGAGGTCACGAGCAGCCCGCAGCCCTAGCACCCGGCTGCTAGAATCCGCCCCCTGATGGACCTGTCCGAGATACTCAACCCGCTGAACGACGAGCAACGTGCAGCGGTGACCGCGCCGTATGGCGCGACTTTGATCCTGGCCGGCGCGGGCAGCGGTAAAACCCGCGTGCTCACACATCGCATCGCCTGGGCTGTGCGTGCGCTGGGCGCCTCGCCCTACAACGTGCTGGCAGTCACCTTCACCAACAAAGCTGCGGCCGAGATGCGCCATCGCATCGAGCCGCTGCTGGGCATGCCCGGCAACGCCATGTGGGTGGGCACTTTCCACGGCATCGCCCACCGGCTGCTGCGTTTGCATTACGAAGAAGCCGGCCTGCCGCGCGGCTTTCAAATCCTCGACAGCGAAGACCAACTGCGGGTGATCAAGCGGTTGATCAAAGCTGCGGGCCTCGACGACACGCGCTTTGTGCCACGTGAAGTGCAGCAGTTCATCAACCAGCGCAAAGACGACGGCGTGCGCCCGGCGCAGTGGAAGGCCGGCGATGACCCCATGCAGCAGGTGCTGCGCGCGCTGTACATCGATTACGACGAAACCTGCCGCCGCAATGGCGTGGTCGACTTCGCCGAGTTGCTGCTGCGCGCGTTTGAGTTGTGGCGTGACAACGCCGGTCTACTCAGCCACTACCGCGTACGCTTCACGCATGTGCTGGTCGATGAGTTTCAAGACACCAACACCATCCAGTACGCCTGGACCAAGCTCATCGCCGGACCGCAGGGCGCGCCGTTTGTGGTCGGTGACGATGACCAGTCCATCTATCGCTGGCGTGGTGCCAAGGTCGAAAACCTGCACCAGTTCAGCCGCGACTACCCGGGTGCGGGCCTGTTCCGCCTCGAACAGAACTACCGCTCAACCGGCAACATCCTGGGCGCGGCCAACGCGCTGATCGCACACAACACCGGGCGCTTGGGCAAGAACCTGTGGACCAGCGGCGCCAAGGGCGATCCGATCCGCTTGTTTGCCGCGTGGAATGATCGCGATGAAGCGGACTTCATCCTGCATCGCATCGAAGCCTGGGTTCGACAAGCCGGCTTGCGCCGTGAAGTGGCCGTGCTGTATCGCTCTAACGCGCAGTCACGCGTGCTCGAAGAGACTTTTTTGTCGGCCCGCATGCCCTACAAGGTATACGGCGGGCTGCGCTTCTATGAACGCGCCGAAATCAAAGACGCGCTGGCTTATCTGCGGCTGGTCACCAATCGCGATGATGACGCCTCGTTCGAGCGCGTGGTCAACCTGCCGGTTCGCGGCATAGGCGCCAAAACACTCGATGCCTTGCGCGCAGCAGCGCGTGCAGCGGGACTTTCGCTGTTCCGGGCGGCTGCCAGCGGAGCCCAGGAACTGGGACTGGGTGCGCGCGGCACCAGTGCACTGCAAGGCTTTCTGGTGCTGATCGAGCGCCTGGCGCAGGAAGCCAACGGACGCGAGCTGCATGAGCAGATCGATCTGGTGATACAAGGCTCGGGGCTGCTCGATCACCACCGCAAAGACAAACAAGATCGCGGCGAAGCGCGCTTGGAGAACCTTGCCGAGCTGGTGTCGGCCGCGCACGGCTTTGACGACAGCAGCGTGGCGCAAGCCAGCACCGAAGAGGCCTTGCCGCCGCTGGAGGCCTTTCTGGCGCACGCCGTACTCGAATCGGGTGAAGGTCAGGCTGATGCCTGGGAAGACTGCGTGCAGATGATGACGCTGCACACCGCCAAAGGACTCGAGTTCCCGATGGTGTTTCTGTGCGGCATGGAAGAAGGCCTGTTCCCGCACCAGCGCTCAACCAACGACCTCGACAGTCTCGAAGAAGAACGGCGCCTGGCCTATGTGGGCACCACGCGCGCCATGCGTCAGCTGTACATCACCTATGCCGAAAAGCGTGTGCTGCACGGCATGGAGCGCTATGGCACGCCATCGCGGTTTATCGATGAAATCCCGGCCGAACTGCTGGAAGAAGTGCGCCCCAAAGCACAGACCGCACGCTTGCTCAGCGGGGGCAGCAGCGCGCACCACAGCAGCGGGACCGCAGCGCTGTCCGGAAACTTGCGTGAACAGGTGGCCCCCGGCATGAAACTGGGCACGCGGGTGCGGCATACCAAGTTCGCAGATGGCATCATCCTCGCCATCGAAGGTCAGGGTGCGCAGGCGCGCATTCAAGTCAATTTCGAGCAGCATGGCGCCAAGTGGCTCATGCTGGCCTACGCCAACCTGGAGATCATCCGGTGAAAGTGCTGATTTTAGGCGCCGGACAAGTGGGCCGCACTGCGGCTTATCACCTCTCGCGCGAGCCCGCCAACGAAGTCACCATCGTCGACACCAACGAAGACGTGCTGCGCGAACTGCAGGACCGCCTCGACGTGCGCACGGTGGCCGGCAGTGCCTCTTATCCGTCTGTGCTCGAGGCCGCAGGCATTGTCGACACCGACATCCTGGTGGCACTGACCAGCAGTGACGAAGTGAACATGATCGCCTGCGAGATCGCGCACACGCTCTATCGTACGCCGACGCGCATCGCGCGTATCCGTGCCAGCGAGTACACCTCGCGCGACAAGCTGTTCTCCGAAGGGGCCATTGCGGTCGACGCTTGGATCAACCCCGAGCAGTTGGTCACCGAATACATCGAACGGCTGATCCACAACCCCGGCGCCTTGCAGGTAGTCGACTTTGCCGATGGCAAAGTGCGTCTGGTGGGTCTGCGCGCGCTGCGCGGTGGACTGCTGGTGGGCCAGCAGGTGCGCACGCTCAAAGATCATATGCCGCACGCCGATGCACGCATCGTTGCCATCTACCGTAACGACCGGGCCATCGCCCCGACCGGCGAAACCCTGGTTGAGGAAGGCGATGAGATCTTCTTCATCGCAGCGCGCGATCACATCCAGCGCATGATGGCTGAGATCCGCCGGGCCGAAGAGCCGGTGCGGCGCATCGTCATCGCCGGTGGCGGCCACATAGGCTTTCGCCTCGCGTTACAGCTAGAGAACAAATATCAGGTCAAACTGATCGAGCGCGACCCCAAGCGCGCCCGCGCCTGTTCCGAGCGCCTCGAGAACACCATCGTGCTGCAGGGCGATGCCCAAGACGAAGAGTTGCTCATCGAAGAGAACATCGACAGCACCGACGTGTTTGCCGCACTCACTAATTCCGAAGAAGCCAATGTGCTGTCAGCCATGCTGGCGGGGCGGCTGGGCGCCCGCAAGGTCATGGCACTGGTCAACAAGCCTTCGTATGGCGACCTGATGGAACACCGCAGCATCGACATCGTGATCTCGCCGCAAACCGTGACCATCGGCAGCCTGCTTGCGCATGTGCGCCGCGGTGACGTGGTGCGCGTGCACTCGCTGCGCCGCGGCTCGGCCGAAGCGCTCGAAACGGTGGTGCACGGCCCTGCCGATCGCTCGCGTGTGGTCGGCCGTAAGGTCGAAGACATCGCCCTGCCTGATGGCAGCTCAATCAGCGCCGTCGTACGGGGCGAGCGGGTGATCATCGCGCACCATGACACGGTCATCGAAGAAGACGACCACGTCATCATGTTCCTGGTTGATCCGCGGCAGATCGATGCAGTCGAACGCATCTTCCAGGTTGAATGACGTACAGCAGGACTGACCATGCGCTCGTTGTTGGCTGTCTTTAACGTACTGGGCTCTTTGCTGCTGTTCTGCGGCGTGCTGTATGCGCTGCCGGCCATCACCGCGCTGCTCTATGGCGAGAGCGACACCGCCATCACCTTCATTGCAGGAGGTTTGTTAGCCGCCCTCATTGGCTTGGCGCTGCGCTTTGCGACGCGACGCTTTCGCGAGCAGCTCAAGGCCCGTGACGGTTATCTGCTGGTGACGGCCGGCTGGTTGCTGGTCACCGCGGTCGCGGCACTGCCACTGATGCGCGAAATTCCCGGCCTGAGCTTTACCGACGCCTATTTCGAAGCCATGTCGGGCCTGACCACCACCGGCGTCACGACGCTGAGCCACGTCGATCTGCTACCGCATGCCGTCAACCTCTGGCGCCACGCGCTGCAATGGTTCGGTGGCATGGCCATCATCGTGCTGGCCGTGGCCATATTGCCCTTGCTGGGTGTGGGCGGCATGCAGGTGCACCGCGCCGACGCCCCCGGGATAGTCAAAGACGTCCGCCTGACGCCGCGTATCACCCAGACCGCGCGTGCGCTGTGGCTGGTTTATCTGGGGCTGACGGTGCTGTGCGTGCTGGGTCTGTTGCTGGCCGGCATGTCGTTCTTTGATGCCATCTGCCATGCCTTTACGGTGATGTCGCTAGGCGGTTTCTCAACGCACGATGCCAGCATGGCGTGGTTTCATTCCGGCCGGGTCGAGTTTGTGTCCGGGCTGTTCCTGCTGGTCGCCGCGGTCAATTTCTCAACGCACTTTTCCGCCGTGCGCAAAGGCGAACCTTCGCTCTACCTGCGCGACCCTGAAGCACGTTGGATGCTCATCTGGATAGGCCTCAGCATCGCGATGCTCAGCGTCTTTGTCTGGCAGAGCGGCGTTTATCCCTCGCTGGGACAGGCGCTGCGCTATGTCAGCTTCAGCGTCATTTCACTGGCCACCACTTCCGGACTGGTCAGCGTCGATTATTCAGTCTGGCCTTTGTTTGTACCGATGTGGATGCTGCTGTTGGGCTGCGTCACCTCCAGCACCGGCTCGCCGGGCGGCGGCATCAAGATGTTCCGCGCGCTGGTGCTGCTCAAACAGTCGATGCGCGAGATGTTTGTGTTGGTGCATCCACAAGCCGTTGCGCCTTTAAAGATCGCCGGCAGCGTCATCCCCAACCGCGCCGTTTATTCGGTGTTGGCGTTTATCTTTGTGTATTTCATGACGCTGGTGTTGCTGACCCTGGCCTTGTTGGCCTCTGGTCTGGACTTCGTCAGCGCGTTCACGGCAGTGCTGAGCTCACTCAACAATGCCGGACCAGGCTTGGGTCTGGTCGGGCCGGGACATAGCTGGTGGGCCTTGAGCGATTACCAGGCATGGATCTGCATTGCGGCCATGTTTCTGGGGCGCATCGAGCTGTTCACTGCGCTGGTGCTCTTCACGCCTGCGTTCTGGCGCAAGTAGTGCGCGCCAGCAGCGCGGGTTCAGGGGGCTTGGATGCGCTGGAACAAGCCGCGACCGAGGCGGCGATAGCTGCTATCCGGCTGTAAATGCCGCTCGTCAGCCCCTAAGCACAGCAGGCCGCGTCTGGGTTGCAAGTCAACGAAGCTGGCCAACATGGTTTGCTGTAAACCCGATTCCCAATAAGCCATGCTGTTGCGGCAAAAGATGGCATCGATGGGACCGCTGAACGGCAACTTGACCTGCGGCTCGAACACGGCATAACGGATCAAAGACAGCAGTTCGGGCTGCACCTTGCACAGCCTCGAAGCGCCATGCCGGGCGCGCGGCTTAAACCAGCGCAATTGCATCGCAGGGCTGAGGCCTGTCAGCTGCGCTTCGTCAAACAAACCCCGCTGTGCCTGAGCAACCAAGCCTGCATCGACATCGGTTGCCAATATACGGATATCCAGGCGCTGCCAATCGGGCAAGGCCTCGACCACTGCCATAGCCAATGACAGCGCTTCGGCACCGGTCGCACAACTCATAGACCACAACCGCAGGCAGGCATTGCGCTTGTGCGCAGCCAGCCACGGTGCCAGCACCTGCGTTCGCAGCGCCTCAATATGTTCGGACTCAATAGAGAACGGCGAGACCACAGCGGATAAGCGCTCTGACTTTGCGACTGCCGAGATACTCATAGCACGGAGGCGCTCAAGCTATGCGCCGGCGCTGCTGTTGCGAGCCCGACTGCTGAACCAGGGCCGGTATGTCGAGTATGCGAGCCACCGCGGATCCGGCGGCAAGGATAGCGGTGGCACCGATGCCATCAATTTGCCCGTGGCCGTTATGGATAGACTTGAGCACGATAGGCTGACGATCCAGTAGCGCATCGACGCGCAAGGCGATGCGCTTATCGCCATCTTCGACCACCACCAACAAACCACTTGCGTCTGCTTGGGCTGTCGAGCTGCCAAACAGCAGCGCTTCGAGATCCAGCACAGGCAGGTGTTCGCCGCGATAGGCCAGCACCGGCGACTGATCCGCTGCAGCTGAAAGCTTGGCTTCCGGCCCAGGCACGCACTCAACCAACATCGTCAGCGGCACGATATACAACTCATCGGCACAGCTGACGGTAATGCCATCAACAACACTGGTTGACAGCGGCAAGCTCATCGTAAAGCGGGTGCCGCGACCCGCCTGGCTGCTGATATCGATGGTGCCGCCGAGTTCCAGCACTTTGCGCCGCACCACATCCATGCCGACACCACGCCCCGACAACTCGGTGGTGACATCGGACGTCGAGAACCCGGCCAGAAAGACCAGGTTGGTGATCTGCTCCGGACTCAGGTTGGCGTTGGCCGCAACCAAGCCCAGACGGATCGCTTTAGCTAAAATCCGCTGCGTATCGAGGCCCTTGCCGTCATCGGACACCTCGATGGTCACCGACCCTCCGCGGTGCGCCGCATAAAGCCGTATCTCACCTTCTGCAGGCTTGCCGGCGGCCACACGCACAGCAGGCGATTCGATGCCGTGGTCCACACAGTTGCGCACCAGGTGCAGCAACGGGTCGGCGATTTTCTCCAGCAGTGCTTTATCCATTTCGGTTCGCTCACCGCTGTTCAACACGCGGATCTGCTTGCCCAGAGGACCAGCCAAGTCGCGCACCAGCCGGTTGAACGGCGCAAACACCGTGCTGACAGGTGATAAGCGGGTGCACATCACAGCGTCTTGCAGTTCATGTATGCGTGCATCGATCTGGGCCATGCCAGCGCGCAACTGCTCTGCAACCGCCCCCTGCAAGGACCCGGCCAAGCGATGCAACTGAGCCTGCTGAGTCACGAGCTCACCGGCCATCCGCAGGATGTCATCGAGCTTGTCGACGCTGATGCGGGCCGAAGGCTTTTCGACCGGCGGTTGGTTTGCGATGGGCGACAAGGTGTAGCGACAATCGCTGGCGGCCCATTCAAGCACCAGCTCTATGGATTCAGCCGGTGCTGCAGTCGTCAGCACCATGTCCCAGGACAACTGGCAGGCTTGGGTATCGAGGTCCTGCAGAGACGGCAGCGCTTGCAGCTGAGCCTGCACTTGCAACGAACCCAGGGTCGACAAGTCATTAAATAGCTGTAACGGATCGACGCCGTTGCTCAGTAACTGCGGACCACATTCAAAATTTATTTTCCAGGCCTGCTGGGCCTGCGCAGCAGGTTTCACAACGACAGCAGGCGTTGCTTGCGCTTCAGCTGACTGCGGCTTCTCGCCTGACAAACCGACCAGCGCGAGCAGTTCCGCGTGCACAGCGTCATGACGCAAGAGATCGGCAGGTTGATGCGGCTGTGTAGTGCCCAGCATCTCGCGCAGCACATCGACCGACTGCAGCAGCGCGTCGCTCGCCCGCGTGCTGAGCTCAATACGACGGTTACGCAGCGCATCCAGCAGTGTCTCTAGCGAATGTGTGTAAGCGGCAACCTGGCTGAAGCCGCACATGGCGGCGCCGCCCTTAATCGAATGCGCGAGACGGAATATTTTGGCGAGCAGCTCGGCATTGTCCGTCTGCGTGGCCAACTGCAACAGCAGCGACTCTATAGCAGACAGTGCCTCCTGGCTTTCGGCTAGAAAGTGCTCATGAAATTGCTGCATGCCGTGACTCATGCGGATCCTTGATCGGCATTCAAACCCAGCGCCGCAACAAGCCCCAGTCGCGCTGCACCTTCGGTCAATACAGAAGGAGCCGAGTGCCAGCGCACGGGCCTGCCGGCGGCGGCGATGTCACGCGCGAAAGCGGTCAGCAACTGCAGCCCTGCGGTGTCCACCTCTTGCACTGGTTCCGCGTTCAACGTGATGTGCTGCCCGCTGTCCAACTGCAGCAGCAGGTCTTCGCGCAAGGCCATCGCTTCGGCCATGGTGCAGCGGCGCGGCAAGTCGTAGACAGCCGTGGCACTCGAGCCATCGCCTGTTACGTCATCCAGAGTGTTTTTAACAACCGCCATGCTTGTCTCCGGGCTTTACCCGTTCCACTGCCACTTGGGGGTCATTGTTTACAGTTTCTGCCGGCTTGACTGCGCCGTGCGTCACAAGCCTGTAGGGCGGGCTTAAATGCCCAGATCAGCCATCAGGTCGTCGACATCGCTTTGCTGCCCCAAAGCCACATCCTTAGGGTTATAGCTGCGATAGACGCCGGTGCGGCCAGTGGTTCCGGTGAGGCCCAGGATTTTGGCTAACACCAACTCGACCTGATCAACCAGCACCACCACACCGCGGATGATCTGGCCGCTGAGATCCTGATAGGACTGTTCGAGCACCAGTTGCGAAAGCTTGCCTCGAACCGCGGTGCAGTCCTGCCAAGTGGCCTGGATAAACTCATCCACTGGCCCAGGCAATGCTGCACAGTCCTGCGCCAGGTCGCTGGCTTTGCTGACTGTGCGGTCCAGCAGCGGCACGCACTGCTCGACTAAATCCATCGTGCGATGCGCCGCCTGATTGGTCAGATGCAGCACATATTTAAGTTTGACGCGCGCATCAGGCGATTCATGACCGCCAGGGGCAACAGCATTAAAGTCCTGGCGGAACTGCACCATGGCATCGTGTAGCGCATCGGCCAGTGTGCGTAATTCGCGGCTGAAGTCATCGCTGCGTTGTTCCTGCAGCACGGCCAGCGCTGCCTGAAAGTCTGCGCGCCGGTTGGTGAGCATGGCGGTGCGCAGGCGCTCTACAGACTCACCGTAGAGCGCAACCAGACTCGGCGGCTGGCTGTGTCCGTCCGGGTTCATGCAGCAGCCTGAGGTCCGAGTCGCGTTTGGATAATCTTGTCGAGCTTGTCGCGCAGCGTTTGTGAGGTGAACGGCTTGACGACATAGCCGTTAACGCCGGCCGCAGCGGCTTCGACGATCTGCTCGCGCTTGGCTTCTGCGGTCAGCAGCAGCACCGGCATCTGGCCGATTTTCGGGTCAGCGCGCACGGCCTTCAGCAGGTCGAGGCCCGGCATACCCGGCATGTTCCAGTCTGTGATCAGGAAATCGAAATTGCCTGTCTTCAGCATCGGCAGCGCGCTGAGACCGTCATCGGCCTCCTGCACGTTGTGATAGCCCAGATCATTGAGGAAGTTCTTGATGATGCGACGCATGGTCGAGAAATCATCGACAACTAAAAATCTTACTTTCGAACTCACCGCAGTGTCTCCTTGACCAACGGACTAACGACGACCACGGCTCTGGGAGAGTGAATCGGTGAAGCGCACGCCGTAGCGTTCGTTGACCATAACCACTTCTCCGTGAGCCACCAGTCGGCCGTTAACGTAGACATCGAGCGGTTCGCCGGCAGGGCGGTCCAACTCAATGATCGTGCCGATATTCATCTGCAAAAGGCGTCTTATGTTCGTTGTCGTGCGTCCCACTTCTAGAGACAAATCGACATTAACGTCCAAAATTATGTCTGCTGCGCTGGCCACGAGGCCCATCTCAGGCAGCTTCGGTGAGGCTAGTTCACCCTGACCGGTCTGGTCTTGTAGTGCGAGTGCCATCAGTGTTTCCTCACAAAGGCATCGAGAGTGTTGCTGGTCTTACGGCTGAGCATTTCACGCACCTTGACGACCTGCCGGCCGCGCTGCTGACCGACCTCGCCCAAAAACAGCGGTAGCCCGTCCGACAACACCGTGGCCGTGCCGTTAAAGTTGCAGGGCAATACGTCACCGGCACGCATGGCCAGCAGCTCCTGCACCGACAGATGTGCCTCGCACAGCGACGTCACCACTTCGACTTCCGCGTCTTCAAGTTCATTGCGTAGGGACTGGCCCCAACGGTTGTTCTCGCCGGCGCGATCAGCCTGCATACCGGCCTTGAGCATGTCTTTGATGGGTTCGACCATCGAGTACGGCAAGGTCACGTGGATGTCACCGCCGCCGCCTTCCAGCTCAATGTGAAAACGGCTGACCACCACGATTTCGGTGGGGGTCACAATGTTGGCGAAGTTCGGGTTAATTTCCGAGTTGATGTATTCCATGCTGATGTCCATCACCGGACTCCAGGCATCTTTCATCGCCGAGAAGATCTGCTTCAGCAGCATCTGGATGACCTGCATCTCGGTCGGCGTGAACTCGCGACCCTCGATCTTGGCGTGACGGCCCATGCCACCGAAAAAGTTGTCGATGACCGCAAACACCAATCGCGGCTCCAGGATCACCAAGCCGCGGCCTTGCAGCGGCCGCAAGTAGATCAGGTTCAAGTTGGTGGGCACCCACAAGGTGGGCAGGTATTCACCAAACTTGGGTAGCGAGATGGGGGCCACAGCCACGTCAGGCGAACGGCGCAGCATGTTGAACATGCTCAGACGCATCTGTCTGGCAAAACGTTCGTTGATCATCTCCAGCGTCGGCATGCGACCGCGGACAATGCGGGTCTGCGTCGCAAAGTCATACGGGCGTACTTCGCCAGGCTGCACCGGCGCAGCGAGGTCTACTGCACCGCTATCGACGCCGTTTAATAGGGCGTCAATTTCCTCTTGATTTAAGATATCGGATGACATGAGCCATTAGTTCCGTTGAGTGGGGCACAGGCAGTTCATCAGACGAACTCCTCGCCGGTGTTCTGCAGGATGATGCGACCGTCTTCTGCCAGCTTGCGCACGGTCTTGAGTATGAGTTTCTGCGAGCCTTCGACTTCGCTCAGCTTCACCGGGCCGCGCGACTCCAAGTCATCCTTGAGCATCTCTGCGGCGCGCTGCGACATGTTGCTGAGGAACTTCTCGCGAATGGCCGGGACAGCCGCCTTCAGCGCGAGCACCAGCGTATTGGTATCGACTTCGCGCAGCAGTTCCTGAATGCCGCGATCGTCGATCTCCAGCAGGTCTTCGAACACAAACATGAGGTCTTGCAGTCGCTGACACAGCACTTCGTCGGCCTTGCGGATCTGCGCGATGACCTTGCCATCGCCGGTGCTGTCGATGAAGTTCAGGATGCCGGCTGCGGCCTTGGGCCCACCGAGGTTGGCGGCCACACCAGCGGCCTTACCGTTGAACTGCTTCTCGATCATTTCATCGACGGTATGCAAGGCGCTCGGCTGTATGCCATCCAGCGTTGCAATACGCATCACGATCTCGGCTTGCAGCCAGTCTGGAAATAGCTCCAGCACGCGGGCAGCCATGTCGGTGTCCAGATAAGCCAGGATGATCGCCAGCACCTGCGGGTGTTCCTGGCGGATGATTTCGGCGATGGCCTTGGGCTCCATATACTTGAGCACATCAAGGCCACTGCTGGTGCGACCCAGCAGAATACGGTCGAGAATGGTCGACGCTTTTTCGTCGCCCAAGGCACTGGTCAAAATCTTCTTGATGTATTCGTCAGATCCGACCTCGATCGAGGCACGGTCACTCATGGCACTGACGAAAGAGCCCACCACAGCCGTGACTTCTTCGTTGCTGGCGGTTTTAAGTCCTGCCATCTCAACGCCGAGGCGCTGCACAATCTTGGAGTCCATGTGCTTGAGAATTTCTGAAGCAGCGCTCTCACCCAGCGCCAGCAGCAGCACGGCGGCGCTGCGTGTGGACGGAACGACTTCGATGACTTCACTCATGGTGTTGGGCTATCGGCTTAATTGACGGTGGTAACAGGTACAAAGCAAATTCCGTGCCGTGTTAAGTAAGGTGACAGGCGTCACAGATTGCGGCGGATTAGTGACGGCAGGCGCCGGAAATCTGACGCTGCGCTGGCTGGTAGAGCCGCTGCAACACCCGTTTTCGAGAACCGGCGCACAGTGTGGCCACTGCCGGGGCCCTGTGCCGTGAGGTACGTCTCACAGGCAAAGACAGCACACAAAAATATTATGTAAGCTCGCTGCGCAGTCGACCGGCGCTGTTGCGGTCGACGCTGCAAGCTAAAAGGAATGCCTCATGCGTATTGTTTTTAAGTCGATCGCGATGACCGTATTGCTGGCCTCGGCCTTAACCTTAAGCGCCAACGCCTTGTCGGCTGAGAAGTGCCGTAACGATAAGGGTCAGTTCATCAAGTGCCCTGCTGCTGACGCCAAGCCGCAAAAGTGCCGCGATGCCAAGACCAAGAAGTTCGCCAGCTGTGATGCCCCCGGCACTGAGCCGGTTCCGCTCAAGGCCAAGTGAGCCCGGTGCCGTCGCAGCCGGCGCTGCGGCCAGTGGTCGATTACAACCGCTGCGACGGCAAAGGGGTGTGCACGCAGGTCTGCCCCTGGTCAGTGTTTGAGATACAGATGTTGAGCGCGGCGCAGCGCGGGCCCTTGTCGCTGTCGGGTAAGTTGCGCAGCTTGTTGCATAGCGGTCGCCAAGCGGCCGTTGCCCGCCCGGCTGACTGTCATGCTTGCGGGGCCTGTGTACGCGAGTGCCCCGAAGAGGCTATCCGTCTGGTCTAGGGTCTCAGGCTGCGCGGTGCCGCTTGATATGCACCACCAGTATGGCAATCGCCGCCGGTGTTAAACCCGGCAGGCGTGAGGCCTGACCCAGCGTGGCCGGACGGGCTTCGCTGAGCTTCTGCCGCACTTCACTCGACAGACCGGCAATGGCGGCATAGTCCAAGGTGGCTGGCAGGCTCAGCTGCTCGTGATCACGCTGACGCTCGATCTCATCGTGCTGCCGGTCGATATAGCCGGCGTAGCGGGCGCGCACCAGCAAGGCCAAGCGCACTTGCGCGGGCAGGCGATCATCCAGGCCCTGATCGTCCAGCGGACCCATCAGCGTCTCCAGGTCTTCATAAGACACTTCGGGCCGGCGTAACAGATCGAAGGCCGTCTGCTCGCGCGACAGCGGGCCGCCCAGCACGCGCTGCGCCCAGTCTTCGGGTACTTGCGCAGGTCGCACCAGATGCCCGCTCAGACGCGTGTATTCGCGCGCCACAGCGTCTTGCTTGGCCTCATAGAGCGCCCAGCGCTCATCGCTGACCAGACCCAGTTGCCGCCCATCGGGCGTCAGACGCACATCGGCGTTGTCCTCGCGCAGCGTCAGGCGGTATTCGGCCCGGCTGGTGAACATGCGATAGGGCTCGCGTGTGCCGGCGGTGGTCAGGTCATCGACCATCACACCCAGATAGCTGTTTTGACGCTGCGGCGTCCATTGGGGCAGATCGCAGGCCTCTGCGGCTGCGTTGATGCCGGCAACCAGTCCCTGCGCTGCGGCTTCTTCATAGCCAGTGGTGCCATTGATCTGCCCGGCGAAGTACACGCCCTGCAAGCCCTTAACGGCCAGACGCGGCGTGAGATCGCGCGGATCAAAATAGTCATATTCGATGGCGTAGCCGGGGCGCGTCAGTTGCGCCTGCTCGAGACCGGCAATGGAATGTACAAACTCGACCTGCACATCGAAGGGCAGACTGGTCGAGATGCCATTGGGGTACACCTCGCGTGTATCGAGGCCCTCGGGCTCGAGGAAAATCTGATGCGAGTCGCGCTGCGCGAAGCGCACGACCTTGTCCTCCACGCTGGGGCAATAACGCGGACCGACACCTTCGATCTGCCCGGTGAACAGCGGCGAACGGTCGGTGGCTGCGCGGATGATCTCGTGCGTGCGGACGTTGGTGGCGGTGATATGGCAGGGCAGTTGCTGCGGATGGTCGCTGCTGCGGCCGAGAAAGGAGAATACCGGACGCGGCTCATCGCCCGGCTGCACCGTCAAGCGTGTGTAATCGATGCTGCGGCCATCGATGCGCGGCGGCGTGCCGGTCTTCAAACGACCGACGCGCAGGGGTAGTTCGCGCAGCCTGGCGGCCAAGCGTAACGACGGCGCATCACCGGCGCGGCCACCGGCCAGTTGCTGCATACCCACATGGATGCGCCCGCCCAGGAATGTGCCGGCGGTCAACACCACCGCGCGGGTGGCCAGGCGTATGCCGCTGACCGTCACCACCGCAGCAACCTGCTCACCGGCAAACTCGATGTCAGCGGCCTCTTGTTGGAACAGCTGCAAATTGGCCTGACGATCGACTGCCTGACGGATGGCGCGACGGTACAGCTGCCGGTCTGCCTGGGCGCGCGTGGCGCGCACCGCCGGCCCTTTGCTGGCGTTGAGCGTGCGCATCTGGATGGCTGCAGCGTCAGCAGCCTGCGCCATGATGCCGCCCATAGCATCGATCTCGCGGACCAGATGACCTTTGCCGATGCCGCCGATGGCCGGATTGCAGCTCATCGCACCGACGGTCTCGATGCTCTGCGTCAGCAGCAGCGTGCGTGCGCCGCGCCGCGCAGAGGCCAGCGCCGCCTCGACGCCGGCGTGGCCGCCGCCGATCACCACCACATCAAATGACAGTTGTCCGCTCATAGGCCTATATTCTAGGCCGTGCGCCGCCTACACGACATCGCAATCACCTTATTGCTGTTGAGCTGCGCGGTGGCCTTTACGCCTCGCCGGGCGCAAGCGGCAGATCGACCGCCGCCTGCCGGTGCCCCCACCCTGTCGTTCAGTGCTTGCCAGTTGCAGCAAGCGCGTCAGTTACAGGCTGTCAGCGGCGAGTGCGGCTATCTGCTGGTCCCCGAAGACCGCAGCCACACTGGCGGGCGCAGCGTGCGCTTGTTTGTGGCGCGCATACCCGCGGTCAACCGGCAGCGTGCACCCGACCCCGTGTTTGTCCTGGCGGGCGGACCGGGTATGGGAGCCAGCGACTTTTACACCAGCGCGGCCACGGCCTTTGCGCGCATCGGCCGTGATCGCGACATCATCCTGGTCGACCAGCGCGGCACCGGTAAGTCGCAGGCGCTGCAATGCGAGATCGATGAGCAGTCCTTGCCAACAGAGGTTGATCGTTGCCTGACGCAGCTGTCTGCGCAAGCCGATTTGCGGCAATACACCACCAGCGTCGCGGTACGCGACTTGGATGCGGTGCGCAGCGCCTTGGGTTACCGGCAGATCAACCTGTACGGTATCTCCTATGGCACGCGCGTCGCGCAGCACTATGCCCGGCGCTACCCGCAGCAGACCCGCGCGCTTATTTTGGATGGGGTGGTCTCACCCCAGATGATCCTGGGGCCGGCGCTGGCCCTCGATGCGCAAGCAGCACTTAACCGCGTGTTCGCACGCTGCCAACAAGAGCCGGCGTGTCAGCAACGCTTTGGCGATGTGCAGCAGTCTTTGCAGTTACTGCGTTCACGCCTGCAGCACCAGCCCGTCACCGTCAGCGTCGCCGACCCGCTGTCCGGCAAACCGGAAGACCTGCAAGTCTCAGAGCAGGCACTGGCCCTGCTGCTGCGTCTGGCCAGCTATAGCAGCAGCACAGCAGCGCTGCTGCCTCTGACTGTGCATCTGGCCGCACAGGACCAGCAGTTCGCGCCGCTGGCCGGTCAATTGCTGCTGACCACCCGCAGTGTCACCGACGTCATGGCCTATGGCATGCACAACAGTGTGGTCTGCGCAGAAGACGTGCCACGCTTTGGCGCGCACGTCGACAAGGCCGCCCTGGCTGCGACTTACCTGGGCAGCAGTCAAGTCGAAGCCTTGCAGACGCTGTGCGCACACTGGCCACGCGGCATAGTCGACGAAGGTTTTAATCAGCCTCTAAAGGGCGACTGGCCGGTGCTGCTGTTGTCCGGCTCAGCCGACCCTGTCACGCCGCCGCAATACGCCCGTGAAGCGGCCGTGCAATTGCGCCAGGCCATACAGATCGTGCTGCCGGATCAAGGTCACGGCCAACTGGGCGCACCTTGCATGGACCGCATCATGGCCGATTTTCTACAGCGTGCGACGCAGGCGGAACAGCTGGCGCAACTGGATCGCAGCTGCTTAGACAAGGTGAAGCCGGCGCCGTTTTTCTTAAGCCTGACTGGAGCGGCGCCATGATCGAAGCGCGGCAGCTGTGCAAACGCTATGGCACGGTCACGGCTGTGCGCGACCTGAGCTTCAGCGCCGCCGACGGGCGCATCACCGGACTGCTGGGTCCTAACGGCGCCGGCAAGAGCACCACACTGCGGATGCTGCAAACACTGCTGCGCCCGGACAGTGGCGAGGCCTTTATTGATGGCATCGCGGCCGGTACAGACCCGCTGGCTGCGCGTGCGCGTATCGGCGTATTACCGCATTCGGCCGGGCTGTACGGCTCGCTGAGTGCACGCGAGAACATCGTCTACTTCGGGCAGCTGTCGGGTCTTAGCCGCTTACAGGCACGTGCACGCGCGGCGCAGCTGATTGCCTTACTCGAGATCGAAGAGTTCGCAGACCGTCGCGCCAAGGGCTTTTCGCAAGGTCAGAAGCTCAAGACCGCGCTGGCGCGCGCCTTGGTTAACGAGCCGCGCAATCTGATGCTCGATGAGCCCACCAATGGTCTGGACGTGCCCAGCGTCCGCAAGCTGCGCGCGGTACTGCAGCAGTTGCGCCACGACGGCCACTGCATCCTGTTCTCCAGCCATGTGATGCACGAGGTTGCTGCGCTCTGCGATGACATCGTGGTCATTCATCAAGGCTGCGTGGTGGCGTGTGGCAGCCCTGAACAGCTGTTGGCGCGTACCGGCACCGTTGACCTCGAGCAGGCCTTCGTGCAACTGACCGAACAAGCCGGGGCGCTCTGATGGGCGCCATACGCACGGTATTTGTTAAAGAGTTCCTCGAGAACCTGCGCGACCGGCGCTCGGTGATGACGGCGTTTGTCATCGGCCCGGTGTTGATGCCGCTGCTGTTCGGGGTGATGACCCAAAGCATGGTCAAGCGCGCACGCGCGGAACCCGACAGCGACCTCGTGTTGGCAACCCTGAACGCCGCAGCCGCACCGCAATTGCGCGACTATCTGGCCGCCCACGGGGTGACGCTGCGGGACTTTGCCGGTGATGAACAAGCTGCGCGCGACGCGGTCAGTCATCACGACGAAAAGCTGGTGCTGCAGATACCCGCAGACCATGCGCAGCGCTGGGCCAGCGGTGAGCCTGCACCGGTGGTGATGTTTGTCGATAAGTCCAACACCGATGACGGCCGTAAAGTCGAACGTGTGCAAGAGCTGCTGCAGAACTATGCACGGGGCATCAGCGGGCAACGCTTGCTGTTGCGCGGTATCGATCCGGCGCTGCTAGCGCCGCAGCCGGTGCAAGAGATAGACGTCTCGACACCCACCAGCCGCTCGGTGTTGGTGCTGGGCATGCTCAGCTTCTTTCTGACACTGGCGATGATGAGCGGCGGTATTTATCTGGCCATCGACATCACCGCCGGTGAGCGCGAGCGGGGCACGCTCGAACCCTTGTTGACGCTGCCGGTCACGCGCGATTCCTTGCTCATAGGCAAACTGCTGACCACCTGCGCCTATATGGCGCTATCGCTGTCGCTGACCACGATCGGGTTTTTCGTCGCCATGAGTCGCATCGGGCTGGAAGCACTGGGCATGAGCGCGCGGCTGGACCCTTGGACGGCACTGGCAGTCATCGGCATAGCCTTGCCGCTGGTGCCTGTGGGCGCCGGCCTGCTGACCTTGGTGGCAAGCTTCACGCGCAGCGTGCGCGAGGCTCAGGCTTGGGTCGGTGCGGTGCAGTTATTGCCGACGATGCCGCTGGTGTTTGTGACCATGGCCAACTTGGCACCCCGCACGGCACTGATGGCCGTGCCCAGTCTGTCGCAACATTTTTTGATCTTGAAGCTGCTGCGTGCCGAAGACATCGCGCCACTGGACGTGGCGCTGTCTGCGGGTTGCAGCGTGCTGCTGGGCGGCCTGCTGATGGCCGCCGCAGCCCGTATCTACCGTCGCGACTCGCTGCTGTCTTAAGCGGCGCGACGGCGGCGCAGCGCTGCCGCTGCACCCAAGCCCAACAGACCCAAACCACCCAACGCACCACCGCCACCGGTGGCCGGTGCCGGCGTGCTCGACACGGTCACCGTCACCGACTTGTTGGCGCTACCGCCCGCACCCGTGCAGGTCAGCGTAAACGTGGTGTCGGCGGTAATGGCCGCAGAGGTCTCGGTCCCTGAGAGCGCCTTGCTGCCGGTCCAACCGCTAGAGGCCGTGCAACTGGTGGCGTTGCTGGTCGACCACTGCAAGGAAGTCGTGCCGGAAGCACTGACCGAGCCCGGCGTCGCGCTCAAGGTGATGGTCGGCAGCGGCGGCGTATTGGACAGGTCATAGCTCCACATCCCGAAGGTGTTGCTGGTGCCAGGCTGCGCCAAGACACTGAGAGAGTAAGTGCCGGCCGCTGCCGCCGTGAAGGTGACCTTGCCCCCACCGAACAACTGCGCCGACAGCGTCGTGCCCTGCGTCAAAGCAGCTGCCAGAGTCGAGAAGGACTCGGGGAACTGCAGGTCGCTCAAGGTCAGGTCATACGATCCCGCCGCCGGAACGGTCAACGTGCGGGACTTGAACAAACCACCGACACCCTGGGTGCGGTCGATCAGCGCCGTGCCACCGGCCTGAGGCGCCAGCGTGATGCCGAACAGACTGTTGCTGGTGGCCGAGGTCGGACGGCCGATCACCGTAACCACCACCGGACCTGCAGCCAGCGACACCGTGGCACTGCCAGCCGCGGCGACGGATTGGGTGATCGCACCCACCTGACTGACGGTGGCGCTGAGCGCCGCGAAACTGGCCGGGAAGCCGAAGTCACGCAGGGTAAAGACATAGTTGCCGCCGGTCGCGACAGTGCCCGCAAACCGGTAAGCACCGACCACGGCCGTGCTATCGAAGCCGGCCGGCAAGACCTGGGCGTCTTCGTAGACCACCGAGCTGCCTTGCGCGACTTTCAGCCCATAGCTGCCGGCACCTGCGGTCGCACCCGTGGCGACACGGCCAAAGGCAAACACCTGCGCCGCACCCGATGCGGCACCGGTGATCGTCGCACTACCGGCGCTGGTCAGGTTACCCAGCAAGGTGGCGCCCTGAACCACAGCAGCCTGCAACGTGGACATCGCGGCAGGTTGGGCAAAATCGGTTGCAGTCAGCGTATAGCTGCCGGCAGCCGCGAACGTGATGGCCGCCGGTTGCGGCATCAGGCCCACGGCCTGCGTCGAGCCAAACACCGTCTGCGCGCTGGCATTGGTGATCTGCACGCTGTACAGGCCGGCCTTGTCCGTTGCCGCGCCCTTGCCGATGACCACCAGGTGATAGCTACCGCTACCGGTGACGGTCAAAGTGCGTGTGCAGGCCGCAGCGCTGCACGGACCGGAGAAGGTCAAGCTGCTACCGGCGGCCGTGGACGGCAACAACAACAGGCTCACCGATTCCAATGCCGCAGGCAGACTGCGGTCGCGCAGACTGACCGTGTAGGTGCCGGGAACAACATCCACGTTGGTATCCAGCGCCGTGGTCGCCGGATCGGCAGAGGCCGTGGCGACCGCTGCAACACCGTCGGTATAGAGCAGCAGCGACGTGCTGCCGACCACCGTGTGCACATCGACCGAGAAGGTGCCGGCCTTGCTCGGCACGGTACCCAGAACCTGCACTTTGTAAGTGCCGGCATCGGCCTGAAACTGCACCGTGCCGGCAGCATCCAAGCGGGCGACCCGCGTGGCGCCGTTGGTGACGACCAGTTGCAGCTTGCTGAAGGCCGTCGGTGCGCCGAGGTCTGTCAGGCGGATTTCAATCTGACCGGCGGTGGCCACCGTGAAGGTACGGCTGGCCGGGATAGTCGCCGCCAATGCGGCGCTGGCCGCCAGCACTTCGCTATCGGCTGTGAGGACTGCTGCGTGCAGCGTGTTGCCACACAGCGCAGCCAGAGCGACCAGCAGCACTGACAGTTTTGAACGGTTCATGAAGGGACCTGCAATAAGCTGTTTGGGTAGAGCTGAATTTATTTAGTGGCCGTTAGAGCAGCCAAGACAGCCTTGGCGTCCTCGCTACCGGGGAATGCGTTGCCGCTCTTGAGCGCAATTTCGAGGCTGGTGCGCGCACCGGCGGCATCGCCACTGGCCTGCTGCACCACGCCATAGTGATATTGAATTTCAGCGTTGGTGGGCGCTCTGGCCACCGCCTGCTGCAGGATCTGCAAGGCGCCACGCACATCACCGCGCTTAAAGGTCACCCAGCCACGCGTGTCCATCAAGCCGGCGTTACTGCTGCCGGAAAAGGGTTCCACCAGTTTGGCAGCACGCTCCAGGTCGGCCGCGTCCTTACGCTGGTTGACCAGCAACATGGCCAGATTGTTGGCAGCGAAGTTCGAGCGCGCATCGCGCTTGAGCATGCCTTCGTAGACGCCGATCGCGTCATCTAGGCGACCCAGACTCTGATAGGTCGTGGCCAGATCAGACGCCAGCTCGGGCTGACCGCCAGTGGCTTCAACACCCTTGGCCATGGTCTCGATGGCGGCATCGCGCTGACCGGACCCGGCCAGTGCCAGCGCCTTGCCACGATAGGCAACCCACAGCTTGGGCTGCTTGGCGATGGCCGTATCAAAGGCCTGCAAGGACTCCGGCAGCTGCTTCTGCGACATCAGCAGCTCACCCTTGAGGTTGTAGGCGACGGCGCTATCGGGATAGCTGGCGATGGTGGCATCGATGCGGGCCAAAGCTTGCTTGGGCTGCTTGCGACCCATGTCGAGGCGGATCAGCGCCATTAAAGGCTCCAGTGCCTCGGGTTTCTTTTTCTGTGCAGCCGTGTAGTTGGCCTGAGCAGCATCGAACTTAGTTTCGACCTCATCGACCATCGCGGCAAACATGTCACCCATCGACAGATCCGGGCGCAGACGACGCACGTCCTCAGCCGTCTGACGCGCCGCGGCATAGTCCTTTTGCGACATCACCACGCGGAACAGATTTTCACGGGCTGCCAGATTGGTTGGCGCCTCGCGCGCCAGCAGTTCGAGCAAATCGCGCGCCGGACCCATTTTGCCGGTGTTAGCCAGCAAAGCAGCCAGGTCCATGCGCAGACTGGTATCACCGGG
>CAIVTJ010000303.1 GCA_903908825.1 uncultured Pseudomonadota bacterium
CATCCGCACCGTGCCCGACCCCAACAGCCCGCGTAAGAGTCCCAAAGGCGAGGGTGAAACCATCGACTATGTGAGCGAGCGTCATACGTTTAACTGCGTGCAGGGCCGGTATCACATCGACAACCTGATGTACTACTACATCGACGGCGACTTCGACACCGACAACTACGATGCCGAAGAGGGCTGGCAGGCCGTGGCGGCCGGCACGCTAGTCGAGACGGTGTTTAAGAAGGTCTGCGCCCTCACAGCGAAAGCGCAGTAAAACCGTCTGCCTGACAAATCGCTTATTTCGCCGGACCGGCTTCCGGCTTGATGATGCGCATCGGCTCATCGGTCAGTGTCGGTGAAACGCCAAACACACCTTCACGTACCCAGAAAGTCAGCACGTCACCTTCTTTGAGCTGGCTGACCTTCTCAACTTTATCGTTGACGGTCACGCGGCCGCCAACGCCGACCTCGAAGCCAATGTCACTGATCGGATCATTCGCGACATTCATCATCTTCACTTCGACAAACGAAGCGCCCGTCTTGGCGACTTTGCCCATGAACTTGGCGTACTTAAGGCCAGCGCGTACTTCCACACCGCGACAGGCTGCCGGGGCTTTCGGATAACGCTCCAGGAACGACACGTTCCATTTGATGTTGGCGCAGACCTCCGGTGCTGCCGCCACTATGGGCGGGGACTGCGCCACAGCCGTCAAAGGCAGCAGCAGCAGCGACGCAACGAGCAGGCGTATAGAAGTTTTCATGGCGTATTTCCTTAATGTGGGACGAACCTAGTCAGAGGCCGACGCTAGCCGCATCCACGCACTATCTCCGTGCGCTGGCAGACATAGATTAAGCAGCGCGCTGTGTGGGCTGACGCACCGACCTTCAGCCCGCCAGTACCCATTGTGTCGCCTCTCTCGACAGATAGGACCCACACACTTGCGAGCAACACACAGGGTAGGTTCGCCGCGCCTGGCACCGCTACGGCATCGACATAACAACGCTATCGATGCGGGACTGGCTATAGCGTGGTAATTAAAACCAGCGTCTCGTGCATAACCCTTCTGGGCGTGACGGTGTTAGCTGCCGGGCCAAACCTGAGCAGTGCAGCCGAGGATAGTGCGTTCCGCACACAAGGGCCTTCGCTGCAATCTTATGAGCCCAATCTCATTGGCTATACGTGGGCATCCGAAGACACCGGCTTCGTCGATTTCACACTGTCCCTGAAATATCCGCTGCTACCCAAGCTGACGCAGCGGTTGCTGTCTGACAATGAGCGCGTGTTTCTGGCGTTCACCGGACGCTTCGCGTTTTATTACGAAACGCGCGAGTCCTCTCCAGTGATCGTCAAGCGGATCAATCCCAAGCTGTACTTTCAGCATGTGTTTGCTGACGGCGCCGGATCATCGCGTAACAACCAAAGTCCGGACTGGCTACCGGAACGGGTGCAGGAACCGCGCACCTATGCCACTTTGGCCTATGCGCATGAATCCAACGGTCAGACCATCGATAGCGAAGCCGGCTACAAAGAGGCGCTGCGCACGGCACCCGAGTCGCGCTTTGCAATCGATTCGATTGGTCGCGGCTGGGATTATCTGGAACTCAGCGGACATCACGTGCTGATAGACCGCGCGGGATATCGCTGGTCACTCAATGGCACGATCAAAGATTTCCTGAGTGTGGGTCTGTTACAAGGCCATGCAGACGAGGTGCGCACCTGGGAAGACACCACCAAAGGCAAGCGTCGCACTACAGTCGATGGACTCACCGCGCGCATCAAGTTTGAAAGCACCTACCTGAACACCTCTGTAATCAGTGGTACGCAGCTGTCGCTGGCTTACACCACCGGCCTGCAATCGGCAGGACGGTTTTCAACGGTGCGACTTGAAGCGGGCTTGCAGGTGTTTGAAATGCCGATCGTCATCTGGTGCTCTCAGGGTTACGTCAATGACTTGGCCCGCTACTACCTCAATGTCCGCGCGTGTGGCGTGGCGCTGGCCGTTGCCGGGTTCTGAGCCGGGCTGCTAATTCCAGCGGTAAGTGCTGCTGCGTACAGAGCGCGCAGCGCAATAAACATAAGCTCGAATGACTAAGCGGATATCGCCGCGCGGTTTGCGGACAGTTTGTTCGCAAGGTTTGCGCGGGTCTTTGATCGCCGCCGGGGAGAGGGCCATGAGTTTGGGAACTATTCTACTGATCGTGCTGCTGTTGATGGTTATAGGCGCTATCCCAAGGTGGCCGCACAGCGCGAGTTGGGGGTACTACCCCAGTGGTGGCCTGGGACTGGTGTTCCTGGTTGTACTGATACTCGTGCTGCTGGGACGCGTCTAAAGCGCACCGGATCTCGTGCCGCCTCAAGGTGGCACGAGCGCAGGTTTCACCAGACAAAAGCGGGCGCGGCAATCTTGCGCGCCGCGCCTGACTCGGCGCACCATCCACCACAGGTGTCCGCAATCTAATTAAGGGGAATCGGCATGTGTGATCAAGATTCGATTAATGACGCTTTGGAATACCACCTGAAGTCCAAGGGCCTCTCGCGCCGCCAGTTTGGCGCCCTCGGTCTGGGCGCAGGTTTTGTGGCACTGCTGCCGCCGGTGGCCAACGCCGCCGAAGTCACCGAAACCGAAGTCACCATCAAGACAGCCGATGGCCAGTGCGATGCCTATTTTGTGCATCCGGCCAAGGGTGCACATCCGGCGGTGCTGGTGTGGCCCGACATCTTTGGTCTGCGCGCGTCGTTCCGGCAGATGGGCCGTCGCTTGGCCGAATCCGGCTACAGCGTGCTGGTCATCAATCCGTTCTATCGCACGAAGAAAGCACCGACGTCTCCGGACCATGCCGACTTCTCCGACCCGGCCACCCGCGGCAGCCTGATGGCGCTGATGGGTTCGCTCAATGCCGACACCGTCGCTGTCGATGCCAAAGCCTGCATCGCTTGGCTCGATGCGCAGGCCTCGGTCGACAAGAAGCGCAAGATGGCCACCACCGGCTATTGCATGGGTGGTCCGTTCACCATGCGTACCGCCGCGGCATATCCCAACCGCATCGGTGCAGGCGCCTCGTTCCACGGCGCTAACCTGGCCAACGACAAGCCCGACAGCCCGCATCTGCTGGTGCCCAAGATGAAGGCGCACTTCCTGATCGCCATTGCCGACAATGACGACAAGCAGACGCCGGAAGCCAAGACGCTGCTGCGCGAAGCCTATGACAAGGTGAAACTCCCGGCCGAAATCGAGGTCTATGCCGGTGCGATGCACGGCTGGTGCCCGCCCGACTCGCAGGCCTATAACGAAGCACAGGCCGAAAAGGCTTGGGCCCGCATGCTGGCCCTGTTCAAGACGGCTTTGGTCTAACTCAGAGACAATCATGAAAACTTCTTTGCTGACTGCTGTGTCGGTTTCGGTACTGCTGCTGTCGGCCTGTGGCAAGGCACCGGCCCCGCTGGCGGCAGCACCTGCACAGTCCTTTCAGCTTTACGCCAGCGTCATCGACCTGATGTCCGGTCCGGTGGACAAAGCCGCCGATTTCCTCTGGGATTCGGTCGGCACCGAAAGCAGCCCCAAAGGTCCGGTCGACAAGCTGCCCAAGAACGACAAGGAATGGGCGGCTGTGCGCGAACAGGCCGTGCTGCTGGCTGAAGCTTCAAACCTGCTGATGATGGAAGGACGGGTAGTGGCCCATCCCGGGCAGAAGCTGGAAAACCCGCCTGGCGAAGGTGATCTGACGCCCGAACAAAGCCTGGCGGCGATCAATGCCGACCGGGCCACGTTTGTCGGATTTGCCCAAGCCTTGCAAGCCACGGCTGCCAGTGCCATCAAGGCCACCGAAGCGCGTGATGTCGATGCCTTGCTTGAGGCGGGTGGTCAGATAGATGAGGCCTGCGAAGCCTGCCACAAGAAGTTTTGGTATCCCGGCGCACCGACCGCACCGGGTACCGAAGCTGCCGCTAAATAGGCCTGCTGGGCCGCAGACCGTTTGCCGGCACGCTAGGGCGCTTTATGGCCTAGCGTCGCCGGCAGTTTGCCAAACGCCTCGGCTACCGCGGCCTCGAGCAGCGGCTGCAGATTGTCCAAGGTCTTAGCGGTCACGCGTCCGCTGACCACAGCCTCCCACACTAGACGCTTATGACCGGCATCGGCCAGGTCGACATTCAGCGTGCCCTCTTGATAGGGCGTGACCACGGTTTCGTCGCGATAGCTGGGCCACGGTGAATACAGGCCATAGCGATAGCCGTAATAATCGCGGCGCAAAGGCGGGAGCAACTCCGGCACGCTGGTGGTGGTCACCCGCAGCTTGTCGTTCAGGCGTCCATTGAAGTTGACCAGCAACTGCGGTGCTTTGGCGTCAAAGCGCAAACCGCGCGCCTCCAGCTGCTTTTGCGCGGCGGCGGCCAGCTGCTGCGAGACGATGGTCTGATAACCGTCGCGGTCGGTGCCTAGGGGGCTGGCAAAACCAAAGGTCTGGTACTGGCTGAAGTCGACCGAGTTGTCGACCTCAGTGTGCAGCGACAAGCGAGGTGCCGTGACGCATCCGGCCAGCAGCGACAAGGCCAGCACAGCGGATGCGGCGCGAAAACCGGTGACTGAATACTTCATTTTGACCTCCGGGTCGCAAAACCGCAGCAGACGCGCGGCGGCTAGCAGTCAGTCTGCACGTCAGCCCCATTCCCTGTACAGCCGGCCGGTCTATACTTGAGCGCATGAACGTTAAGTACCAAGAACAAGTGTTGCGCCACGAAGCACTGACGGCCGACGGCAAAACTGTCGAACTGCTAGAGCGCCGCACCTTCGAGCGCGCCATACAGCCTGATGGCAGTTTGGGCGAGGCCTGTGAGATCAGCCGTCGCTTTGACCTGAGCACGGGTGAACGCGTTAACCATGTCAGTGGCGATGACTATGTGCAGTGCTATTCCGGCGAGGCTCTGCGGGTAACCGCGGCGCAGACAGACTGATGGTTTTCCGGCGCCTGTTTGCAAGCAGCCTGTTGTCTTTGGCCTTGGCAGGCCACGCGCTGTCTGTCAGTGCCGCGGAAGAAGCCGTGCTCAAGCTCACCGCGCAGCAGCGGCAAACGGCTGGCGTTGTCATCGAAGAGGTGCGCACCGCAGAACAGCTGAACTCGACCGCCCAGCAAGGTCAGTTGTTGCCGGGCAGGGTGGTCATACCCAACGAGCGTCGCGACGTGATCCTGGCCGGTGTCAGCGGACGTATCGAGTCGCTGCTGGTCAATCCCGGTGATGCGGTGCGCGCCGGGCAGCCGTTGGTGCGTTTGTACAGCGCCGAGTTGGTAAGCCTGCAACGCGCTTTTCTCGGCGCACGCAGCAGCCAGGAGTTAGCCCACAAGCGGCTGCTGCGCGACGAGGCGCTATTTGCCGACGGCATCATTGCCGAGTCGCGTCTGCAGGACAGCCGTGACCAATCCTTACAGGCTGCTGCAACCGAACAGGAACACCGGCAGTTGCTGCAATTGGCCGGGCTGTCTGCCGGAGACTTGGCCAAGTTGCGCAGCGCCACCGATTTAACAGCCCGCGTGACGCTGCTCGCGCCCCGTGGCGGGCGCGTACTCGAACAACCCGAGGCGGTGGGCAGCCAGGTTGAAACCGGTGCTGTGTTGTTGCAGTTGGCCGCAACCGATCTGCTATGGCTGGAACTGCAAGCCACACGCGAACAACTCAGCCGCGTGACAGTGGGCGACAGCGCTGACGTGGTGGGCTGCCCGGTCAAAGGTAGGGTCATCGCGGCCGGCGGCCAACTCGATGCCGCCACACAAACCGCTGTGGTGCGCGTCGCCCTGACTACCGCAGGCAACTGCCTCGCACCCGGTCAGTTCGTGCAAGCCTCCTTGCTGCCGTCTGCAGCGCCGGCCGGTAGCGTTGTAGTGAGTTCCGAGGCTGTGGTGCAGCGTGGCGGCCAAGACTATGTATTCGTCGCAGTCGAGGGCGGCCTGCGTCCTGTCGCGGTGCAGGTGCTGCGCCGGCAGGGTGGCGTGACCGTCTTGCGTTCCGGTGTCAGCGCCGGCACCCGCGTGGCCGGCAAAGGCCTGGCCGCACTGAAGGGCAGTTGGATGGGTCTGGGTGCGGCAGCTGCCGGTAGCCCCTGATGCTGGCCAGACTGGTCGCTTTGGCGCTATCGCAACGCTTGTTGGCCCTGCTGGCCACGGTGGCGCTGCTGGGCGTCGGCCTGTGGGCTGTGTCGGGCTTGCCCATCGATGCCTTTCCGGACATCTCCAACACCCAGGTCAAAGTCATCATGAAGGCCCCCGGCATGACGCCGGAAGAGGTCGAGACCCGCATCACCGCACCCATCGAGCAGGAACTGCTGGGCATCCCCGGGCAAACCATCCTGCGCTCTCGCTCCAAATACGCCATCGCCGATATCACCCTCGATTTCGTGGACGGCACCGACATCTATTGGGCCCGCAATCAGGTCAGTGAACGTTTGGCCGGTGTGCTGAGCAACCTGCCAGCCACAGCCAGTGGTGGTTTGGCGCCGATCAGTACGCCGCTGTCGGATATGTTCATGTTCACCCTCGAGGGACCGCAGTCGCTGGAAGAAAAGCGCACGGTGCTGGACTGGGTGATCCGCCCCCAATTGCGCAGTCTGCCCGGTGTTGCCGATGTGAACACGTTGGGCGGCCTGGTACGCAGTTATGAGGTGCAACCCGACCTGACCGCTCTGGCGGCCCGCGGCATCAGCCTGTCGCAGTTGCAACAGGTGCTGGTGGCTAACAATCGCAGTGATGGTGCCGGACGTCTGCAGGACAATGAAGAGAGCTGGCTGCTGCGCGCTGATGGCGACATCCGCAGCTTGGATGATCTGCGCGCCATTGTGGTTGCACGTGACGGCCAGAAGGTGGTGCGCTTGGGCGATGTGGCCGCGGTCGGCATCAGCGCCTTGACCCGCTATGGCCTGGTCACTCATGACGGTGTGGGTGAGGCCGTCGAAGGCATCGTCATCGGACTGCGCGGTGCCAATGCACAGGAACTGGTCACGCGCGTACGGGCCAAACTGCTCGAACTGCAGCCGAGTCTGCCGCCGGGCATGACCCTGAAGCCTTTCTACGACCGTGGCGATCTGGTCGAGCGCGCCGTCAGCACAGTAACCAAAGCCTTGGGCGAAGCGTGCATCCTGATCATCGTGCTGCTGTACCTGTTCCTGGGCAATCTGCGTGCGGCGCTGGCGGTGGTCATCGTGCTGCCGCTGGCGTGTCTGGCCACGGTCATTGCCATGCGGCTGACCGGACTGTCGGCCAACCTGATGTCCCTGGGTGGACTGGCCATTGCCATAGGCATGCTGGTCGATGCGGCGGTGGTGGTGGTCGAGAACATTGAGGCGCGGCAGTCGGCTACCAGCCCGGCGCAGGGCGTGCCCTTGCTGCACAACATCTATCGCGCGACGGTCGAGGTGGCCGTGCCGGTGGCCGCCGGCATCGTGGTCATCGTCATAGTCTTTTTGCCGCTGCTGAGTCTGGAAGGATTGGAGGGCAAGCTGTTCAAGCCGGTGGCGCTGACCATTGTCTTTGCTTTGCTGGGCTCTCTGCTGCTGTCGCTTACCGTGATCCCGGTCGCCACATCCTGGCTGTTGGGCAACCACACAGCGCATACGCCGCGACTGGTGCAATGGCTGGAGTCCCACTATGAACGCCTGCTGGCTTGGACCTTAGCGCGTGAGCGTGTGGTGTATGGCACAGCACTGGCGGCGTTGCTGCTGGCCATACCGCTGTATGTGATGGTCGGCAAATCATTCATGCCCACCATGGATGAGGGCGACCTGGTGGTCCAGCACGAGAAGCTGCCTTCCATAGGCTTGCTGCAATCGGCGGCCATCGATCGGGAAATACAGCGCCGGGTGTTGGCCGAAGTCCCTGAAGTGGCCGCCTTCATCGCCCGCGTCGGCTCCGATGAACTGGGTCTCGATCCCATGGGCACGAACGAGACCGATGGCTTTATCAAGCTCAAGCCCCGCGACACCTGGCGCAAGCAAGACAAAGAGTGGGTCATCGCCCGGGTGCGGGACATCACCGATCAGTTCGCCGGTGTCACCAGCAGCTTTACCCAGCCCATCGAAATGCGCATCTCGGAACTGGTCTCGGGCAGTCGTGGTGACCTGTCTACCAAAATATATGGCCCTGATATCCAGACGCTCAACGATCTGGCCAATCAGGTGGCCGGACTGTTGGAAGCCATACCCGGCAGTCAGGATGTCTCTGCGGGCCAGAACGATGGCGTGCAATACCTGCAGATTCACATCGATCGCTTAGCGGCCGGGCGTGCGGGACTCGATGTCGAATCGGTGCAAGACGATCTGCGTGCGCTGGTGGAAGGGCGTCACGCCGGTGTCGTGGTCGAGCAAGGTCGTCGCTTACCGCTGTTGCTGCGCGGCGGTTTGCCAACGCCGGAATCACCCGAGTCGTTTGCCCAGTTACGCCTGCCTGTGGCTGGCGGCGGCACCCTGCCTTTGCAACAACTGGTGTCACTGGTTCGTTCGGAGGGTCCGGTGCGAGTCGATCGCGAGAATGCGGCCCGCATGACGGTGATCCGCTCTAATGTGCGCGGTAGAGATTTAGTGGGCTTTGTGGCCGAAGCACGCACCGCCGTGAGCAAAGCTATCGTTCTGCCGCCGGGCTATCGCATGAGTTGGGGCGGTCAATTTGAGAATCAGCAGCGCACAGCTGCAAGGTTGGCCGTCGTTGTGCCGGTGGCGCTGGCACTGATCTTCCTGCTGTTGTTTGCGACCTTCAGTTCAGTGCGGCAGGCCACGCTGGTGTTCGTCAACATACCGTTTGCCTTGTTGGGTGGCGTTTATGCCTTGGCGATCACCGGCGAATATTTATCGGTGCCGGCTTCGGTGGGCTTTATCGCCCTGATGGGCATCGCCGTGCTCAATGGTCTGGTGTTGATCAGCTGCTTTAACCAGCTGCTGGCGCGCGGCCTGAGCGTGGCCGAAGCGGTTGCGCAAGGTGCGCACCGGCGCTTGCGCCCGGTATTGATGACGGCCAGCATCACCGGCTTCGGCTTGGTGCCCCTGCTGTTCGCCAGTGGTCCGGGCTCTGAGATTCAACGTCCCTTGGCTATCGTGGTCATCGGCGGCTTACTCAGTTCCACCGCACTGACGCTGGTCTTGTTGCCCAGCCTGTTCCGCCGTTTCGGCCTGCAGAGCAAAACATGAAAGACCACTACGATTGCCAACTGACGTTGGTCTTGCCCGTTGAACTGGAAGACGAAGTCATCGATCTGTTGCGCAGCCTGCCGGATGCCGTGAGCGGTTACTCACTGTTGCCAGCCGAAGGTTTCGGCGCCACGGCAGAGTTGACCACCATGCTGGAGCAAGTGCGGGGTAAGGCGGCACAGCGGATGGTGCAGGTGCTGCTGCAACAACAGCAGGTCGAGACTCTGCTGACTGCCTTGCGCGCAGCCTTACCGACACCACGCATTGCCTGGTGGGTCACGCCGGTGCTGCGCTGCGGGAGTCTGGCATGAACGCAACCCGTTGCTCTGTGCTGATCCTGTGTGCGCTGAGCTGGGCATCACTGGCCCGCAGCGGCGGGATTTATCCGCCGCTGTTGCCGCCGGAACCGCAGGTCATGGCAGTGATGCTGGCTGCACCCGAGTTAGTGGCTGCGCACGAGCAGATCGGCGAGGGCGTAGCCCAAAGCCGCAAGCTGCGCGCGGGCCCGCACGAGTGGGAAGCGGCGGTCATCACGCAGCAACGCAAGGACCCCGCCGGCCTGCAATATCACGAACAGGAATATGAACTGCAGCGGCGCTTTCGTCTGCCCGGCAAAGGCGGGCTGGACAGCCGGATGGGTGCGCTGACCGAAGAAGCCGGCGAGTTGGCCTATGCCGATTCCTGGCATGAAGCCGGGCGGATGCTGGTCGCCGCGTGGTTCGACTGGCAGCGGGCGGCGCGGACGGCAGCGTTGTGGCAGCAGCAGGCAGAGACAGCCCGTCAGCAACAGCAGACCGTGGCTAAGCGGGTCGCGGTCGGTGATGCGCCGCGACTGGATCGTGACCAGGCCGACGCCGAGTTGGGCCGCGTGCAAGCCATGCTGCTGGAAACGCTGCGCCTGGCCGAAGCCGCCAGACTGTCATTGTTAGAGCACTTTCCGGGCCTCGATACGACGCAGCCCAGCAACGCAGACCTGCCCGATCCGCCACAAATCGAAGAGGCTGACGAGGTTTGGATCAAGCGCATCGTCGCCGAAAATCACGAGATCGAACTGGCGCAATCGCGCGCGGATCAAGCACAACTGTTAGTACGGCGCGCCGGTATGGACCGTATCGCCGATCCTACTCTGGGCCTGGCCTATAGCAAAAGCATCGACGGCAATATCGATATGCTGCGACTGCGCATTGCCGTGCCCTTAGGTTATGAAGCACGTGATGCGGAGGTGTCTCTGGCCCGCAGCGCGGCCAACCGGGCCAATGCGGCTGTGGTGCAGGCCCATGCCAGCGTAGAGGCGGCCGCACGCACCGACTTACTCAATGCGCATAGCAGCTACCGGCAGTGGCAAGGTCTGGCTCAGGTGTCGCGTCTGACACAAACCGTCGCCGACGGCGTGGCCAAGGCTTATTCGGCGGGTGAAGCCGGTGTTGCCGAAGTGCTGCTGGCTCGCCGCCAGGCTCAGGAGTCACAGACTCAGGCCATGACGGCACTGCTGACCGCGCATGAAACCTATGCGCGTTTGCGCTTAGATGCGCACGAAATCCTCGCGCTGGAAGAACACTCGCCTTAAGGCCAGTGCTTAAGGCTCTTCTAACGCGATCATCAAGTCGGCCAGCAGCGCCGACAACTCACCGGTCAGCAGCAGAAACTCTGCGGCAAACTTCTCAGCTGCATCGCCCTGCGGGCTGTCGTCTTCAGACTCGGCCAACTCCACAAACGCAATGCGCTTTAACTGCAGTTTGTCGGTCAGCACAAAACTGATCCGATCACGCCAGGTTAAGCCCAGACGCGTGGGTGCCAAGCCTTCATCCAGATGCGACGCAACTTCTGCAGCATCCAGCGGATGGCGCGAATAGCGCACCGTGGCGCGCGACTTGTCCTGGCCTTTGAGCTCCAACTCGTCATCGATGCTGAACGGGCCGGGCACCTGGCTACGACGCAGCCAGGCGCTCATCGAGGCCTGTGGCGAGCGTGTGGTCTCCGGCGGCACGGCAGCAAAGCTGCCTAAGGTGTCGCGCAGGGTCTCAATGCACTCTTCGCCGCGGGCGGCACCAGCCGCGTCAATGAGCAACCAGCCGTTGGCCGTATCCAGCCATGCCGGGGTCAGGCGACGACGGCATAAAGCGCGACCGCGCAGTTCGTCACCCACCTGCCGCTGCAGATCGCGCATCTGTTTGCGACCGACGGCAAAGCCCTGTTCAGCAGCCAGCTCCACGGCCTTCTCTAAAGCCACCTGACGGATCAGCGAGGCTGGCAGTAGCTTTTGCTCAACGCCCAGTGTGATCAGCCACTGCGCACCCGAAGCATGGACCAGCCGCTCTTCGTGGCCGGACTTGACCCAGCCGCGACTGCTCATGTCGAAATGTCCGCAGGGCTGCAGCGGCCGGGTGATGAGCTTTTCTTCAAGGTCTATCGACTGGAAGTTCCAGTCCTTGGGCAGCTTGAGCAGCAACAGATTACGAAACAGCATGGCGGACCGACCAGGCAGACAGCGGGGGGGCGCGGAGTATAGGCTGTGGGCTATGAAATTAGGCAAACCGATCTTGCTGGTTACCACGCCGCTGGGCGTCGCCATAGGCCTGTGGGAGGGCTACAAGCTCACCGGCGGCCTGGTGGTGCTGCTGTTTGTGTTGATCGCCGCGTTTGGCGCGGCCATGGTCATGGTGGTCAACACCGTGCGCAGCGAAACCCGCGCCGCGCGTCTGGGTCAGCACGAGCGACCGCGCCGGCGCAATTAAGGCCGGCGCACCACCTTAAGGGGCAGGTTTACAGGGCCGTCAGCGCATCCTGACCGGCGGCAGCCACCTGACCGTCCTGAAACGAAATCACGCCCGAGACGCCGATGCTGCCAACAAGCTCGCCGTCTTTGAGCAGCGGCAAACCGCCTTCGACTTGCGTGGCGGGCATAGACAACATGTGAATCTTGCCGCCCAGCACGCCGTCTTCCATGGCCTTGGTGGGGCGCTTGAACAACAGCGCAGTGCGACCCTTTTCCTGAGCGACCAGCACCGAGCCCAGCTGCGTGCCATCGGCGCGTTCCAGATAAAGCAGGTGTCCGGTGATGTCAAAGATGGCGATGACGACCGTCCAACCTTCGGCCACGGCCTTGGCCGAAGCGGCAGCAGCGATAGTCTTGGCGTCAGCGAGCGAGAGCGTTTTGCGGGTCAGCATGGGTGTGTCCTGAAGTCAGAGTGAAGCTGTAGCGCGAGCCTTGAACTGGCTGCGGCTGCGGTGAAGGATGAACTCGGTATAGCCGTTGGGCTGCTCACGCCCGCGAAACACCAGTTCGCAAGCGGCCTGATACGCGATGTTGGCGGCCAGATCTGTACCCATCGGTGTGTACGCGGCATCACCGGCATTTTGGCGGTCGACCACCTGGGCCATGCGCTCTAGCGCTGCACGCACCTGCGCTTCATCGATGATGCCGTGATGCAGCCAGTTGGCCACGTGCTGGCTCGATATGCGCAGCGTCGCGCGATCTTCCATGAGCCCCACATCGTGGATGTCGGGGACTTTGCTGCAGCCCACGCCTTGATCGATCCAGCGCACCACATAACCCAGGATGCCCTGGATGTTGTTGTCCAGCTCCTGTTGGATGGCAGCGGCATCAGGAGTCTGTGTAGCCAAGGGCGCGGTCAACAACTCGTCTGTGCCCGGCACCGGCTCGGCCATTAATTGCGCCTGCACGGCAGCGACATCGACCTGGTGATAGTGCAGGGCATGCAAGGCCGCCGCAGTGGGTGAGGGCACCCAGGC
>CAIVTJ010000304.1 GCA_903908825.1 uncultured Pseudomonadota bacterium
CGTGGAAATTGTCTTCCGAGCCGATCGGCAGCTGCAGCACCAGCGGAAGCGCGCCCAGGCGGTTCTTGATCATCTCGACGCAGCGCGTGAAGTTGGCGCCGCTGCGGTCCATCTTGTTGATGTAGCAAAAGCGCGGAACGGTGTAGTTGTCGGCCAGTCGCCAGTTGGTTTCGGACTGCGGCTCGACGCCGGCAACGCCGTCGAACACCACGACTGCGCCGTCGAGCACGCGCAGCGAGCGATTGACTTCGATGGTGAAGTCCACGTGCCCGGGGGTGTCGATGACGTTGATCTTCTTGCCGCGCCAGAACGCCGACACGGCGGCCGACTGAATGGTGATACCGCGCTTTTGTTCCTGCTCGAGATAGTCGGTGGTGGTCGACGTCTTGAGGTCTTTGGTGTCGTGGATATCGATGATCGTGTGCTTGCGGCCCGTGTAATACAGGATGCGCTCGGTCGTCGTCGTCTTGCCGGCGTCGACGTGGGCGATGATGCCGATATTGCGGACATCAGAGAGAGGCGTTGTGCGGGCCATAGCAGGGTTCCGTTGCAGTGTCTAAGTGGATTCGGTTCAGTCAGACCAGCCCCAATCAGGGCGGTCAATAACTTCTAATTTTGCCATGGCAGAGCCGTAGCGGGCGAACTTTCTACCCAAATGATGGCAGTTTTAAGTCAGACCAGCCCGAAGCGCGCGCCGGAGACCCGCGGCCAGTAGTTACGCAGCAGCGGATCGAGTACCGGCTGACCGTTCAGCAGGACCCCCTCGGCCACCGGCGGATAGATTTGCGCCAGGGTCCGCGTCTGCCCGTCCGCGAGGCGGCGCACGACATGGTGACGGGCCAATTGCTCGGGATGGGTCAGCCCCGCGGCGCCCAGCAATTCGGCCACAGCGTGGGTGGTGTTGTGATGAAAATTGACCACCCGGGCGGCCTTGGCAGCCACATCAAGGACGCGGTAGCGCGCCGGGTCCATGGTCGCCACACCGGTCGGGCAGTTGCCCGAAGAACAATCCCGCGCTTGGATGCAACCCACGGCAAACATAAACGGCCGGGCCATGTTCACCCAGTCAGCACCCAGCGCGAACTGCCGCACCAGGTCATAGGCGCTGACCACCTTGCCGCTGGCGGCCACTTTGACCCGCTCGCGCAGGCCGGCGCCGCGCAGGCAGTTGTCGACGAACACCAAGGCATCCTGCAGCGGCGTGCCCACATGGTCGGTGAACTCGACCGGCGCCGCGCCGGTGCCGCCTTCGGCGCCGTCAACGGTGATGAAGTCCAGCAGCTGGCCTGAATCGACCATGGCGCGGACGATGGCCAGAAACTCCCACGGCTGGCCGATGCACAGTTTGATACCCACAGGCTTGCCGCCCGACAACTCGCGCAGGCGGGCCGCAAACGCCAGCAAGCCGTCAGGGCTGGAAAACTCACTGTGATGGGCCGGCGAGATGCAGTCCCGGCCCTGCTCTACGCCGCGGATGGCCGCGATCTCGGCGGTGACTTTGGGCGCCAGCAGCATGCCGCCCTGCCCGGGTTTGGCGCCCTGACTGAGCTTAATCTCAATCATCTTGACCTGCGGCAAGGTGGCTTTGCGCGCGAACTCGACCGGATCAAAGCGGCCTTCGACCGTCCGGCAGCCGAAATAGCCACTGGCGATCTGCCAGATCAGGTCACCGCCGCCGGCCAGGTGATAGGGCGAAATACCGCCCTCGCCGGTGTTGTGCGCAAACGCGCCCAGGCGTGCACCGGTGTTGAGCGCCTGTATGGCCGGTGGCGACAGCGCACCAAATGAGGTGCCCGATATATTGAGGGCCGACATCGCATAGGCCATAGGCCCGCTGCCGACCGTCACGCGAAAATCGGCCTGACCCACGGCCACCGGCGCCATGGAATGGTTGAGCCAGTCGAACTCTTCCGCGTACATGTTTTCGGTGGAACCGAAGGGCCGGATGGCAACCTGCTGCTTGGCGCGCTGGTAGACCATGGCCCGCTGATTGCGCGAATAAGGCAGGGCGTCGCTGTCGGACTCCCAGAAATATTGCCGCAGCTCGGGACGCACACTCTCAAAGAAAAAACGCAGATGCCCCAGCAGCGGGTAGTTGGCAATGACGGCATGCTGACTCTGCAGGTAGTCGCGCAGGCCCTGGGCAGCTAGCAACCACAGCACCGCAGAGAGCACCCACAGCCAAGGCCAGTGAGTAGCCAGTGCAGCGCAGATCAGCGCCAGCAGGGCGCAGTAGACGGGCGCGGAGTAGCGCCCCCAGATGATTGCCATGGCAGGCCCCCGTGAAACGAAGGCCGTCAGCATATCGCCGCAGCGGTCAGGCCGCGCGGCGGCGACGCGCAGCAGCGCCCAAAGCACCCAGACCGGAAGCAAACAACCAGACACCGGCCGGCAGCGGGATCGGATCAACCGGACGCTCGAGCACGGTCAGCGCCAGCACGCCGGTCTGCGAGTTGTCCGCACCGGTGTCCGGATCTGCCAGCGTGTTGCTCAGGCGGTAGTGAAAGAGATAGCCGCCCACAGGGTCGCCATTGCCGTCGACCAGATCTTCGCGGTAATCGTAGTACACGTTCCAGGCGTTGCCGGTTGCGGCGTCACTGTGAAACGAGATGCCA
>CAIVTJ010000305.1 GCA_903908825.1 uncultured Pseudomonadota bacterium
CAAGGCACCACGGCACGACTGGAGTTGGTTAATGACTACCGCTCCGAGCGCAGCGGCGTTTGGGGCATCACTGCGCGCAACCGCGAACAGAACTTTGCGCTGAATCTGTTGCTCGATCCGGAAATCGATCTGGTCACTATTCTGGGCCCTGCCGGTACCGGCAAGACGCTACTGGCCTTGGCAGCCGGTCTGGCGCAGACCTTAGATACCAATCGCTACAGCGAAATCATTATGACCCGCGTCACCATCCCCTTGGGTGAGGACATCGGCTTCCTGCCCGGCACCGAAGAAGAAAAGATGGAGCCTTGGATGGGTGCGCTGATGGACAACCTCGAAGTACTCACTCAAGGCAGTACCGGCGGCGGCAGTTGGGGCCGTGCGGCCACCAGCGACCTGATGCGCAACCGCATCAAGATCCGCTCACTGAACTTCATGCGCGGTCGCACGTTTCTTAACCGCTACGTCATCATCGACGAAGCGCAGAACCTGACGCCCAAACAGATGAAGGCCTTGGTAACCCGCGCCGGTCCCGGCACCAAACTCATCTGTCTGGGCAACATCGCCCAAATCGATACGCCTTATCTGACCGAGACCACCTGCGGTATCACCTATGTGGTCAACCGCTTCCGGGGCTGGGGACATGCCGGGCATATCACGCTGCTGCGCGGTGAACGCTCGCGGCTGGCGGATAAGGCTTCTGAAATTCTTTGAGGCACAAACCGAACCACCTCGTCGTTGCAAGGTCTCACACCTGACATGACCGCCATCGCCCGTAAAGTTTCAACGCTCATCAGCACAGCAGTGCTCAGCGCCTGTCTGGGGCAGGTGTTGCTGGCGCAGACTGCCCTGGCACAGGTAGCGGGAACGGGAACGGGCGTCGATTCAGCGCCTCTGGTATTGCCTCCGGCCACCGTCAACCTGCCGGACATGGGCAGTGGCGCCAACGCACTCATCACCCGCACCGACGAGTTCCAGATCGGCCGCATGATGGTGCACAACCTGCGGCAAGAGAACCTGATCCTCGAAGATCCGGAATCCACCGAATACCTGCAGAACCTGGGCACGCGCATCGGCGCCGAGGCCCAGGAAGGCAATCAGGCCTTCAATTTCTTCATCGTGCGTGACCGCAGCATCAATGCCTTTGCAGTGCCCGGCGGCTTTATCGGTGCCAACGTCGGTCTGATCCTGATGACCAACACCGAATCCGAATTAGCCGGTGTCTTGGCACATGAAATAGGCCATGTGGTGCAGCGTCATATCGCGCGCGCGGTGCAGGCACAGAGCCAAAACAGCATCCCGATGATGGCAGCGCTGCTCGGTGCCATTCTGGTGGGTGTGGTGTCCGGCAACCCCAATGCCACCATGGGCGGCATCGCCATGGCACAGGGCACAGCCATGCAGCAGCAGATCAACTTCACACGCATGGAAGAATCCGAAGCCGATCGCGTCGGCATCAGTTTTCTGGCTGCGGCAGAGTTTGACCCCAGCGGCATGGCTAATTTTTTCGGCGCCATGGGCCGTGCAGAAGGCGTGTCGCTTAATGAACTGCCAGACTTGCTCAAGAGCCACCCGGTGACGGCGCTGCGCATCGCCGAAGCCCGTTCGCGAGCAGCGCTGCTGCCGGCGCGCCCTGCCCGTCAGGATGCAGCCAGCTACAGCCTGATCCGCGAGCGACTGCGAGTCGTCACGGCCGACACAGAAGCCGATCTGCGGCCCTATTACGCACGCCTGCGCAGCAATGGCGTCGACACGCTCGCCCAACGCTATGGCGCTGCCTTGGCCGACATAAAGGCGGGCGACAACGCGGCCGCTGCCAGCACCCTGCAAGAACTCTTGAGTACTCACCCTGGCCTGACCTTGCTGCACAGTGCGCTGGGCGAGGCCCAGATGGCTGCCGGTCAAAAAGACCAAGCCCTGGCCACCTTTGCCGGTGCCGTGGCGCTGTTCCCGCGCAACGTGCCACTGTCCGTTCGCTATGCCGAAGCCTTAATGAAGGCCGATCAGCCGGCGATGGCCCATCAGTTGCTGCTGGACCTGTTCAACAACACCCAACCCACGCCCGCGCAGATCCGCTTGACGGCCTTGGCCGCCAGCGCAGCGGGCGAGACCGGTGACGCCTATTACTACATGGCCGAGTACCACATCAGTAGCGGCAACCTGATGTTGGCCACACAGCAGCTTGATCTTGCCCTCACCGAACCCCATCTCACTGATGTGCAGCGCAAGCGCTATTTTGCGCGCCGCGACGAAATTCGCGGCTATCTGCGCGAGCAACGTCTGCAGCGTGGCTCAGGTTCCACTGCAGGCCGATAAGCAGCCGGATTGTGTCTTTTTGACAACAGCCTTACATAATGTTACTTTCGTCATTCTATTTCCTACCAGCTGAATCCCATGTCACGTCGATTAACTAAGCTGGTTCCGCTATTTCTGCTGGCCGTATTGGCGAGTGGCTGCGCGACAACACGTCAAACCACCAGTACCCAATCCAGCGACCGTTTCGAAAGCTGGAACCGCTCGGTCTACGGCTTTAACGAATCGCTGGACAGGGCCGTCGCCAAACCTGTGGCCACGGCCTATGCGGCCATCACGCCTAAGCCGGTGCGCACCGGCTTGGCCAACTTCCTGTCGAACATTGTCTACCCGGGCGTCATCCTGCAGGACGCGCTGCAGCTCAAACCCACGCACTTCGCGCGTGACACCGGCCGCTTGCTGGTCAACACCACGGTGGGTATCGGCGGCCTGTTCGACCCGGCAACCAAACTGGGCTTAGAGGCCAATAACGAAGACTTTGGCCAGACCTTGGGTTATTGGGGTGTGCCCAGCGGACCTTATCTGATGCTCCCCGTGCTGGGACCGTCCACGGTGCGCGATGCCGTGGGTACGGTTGCCGATCACTTCAGCCAGCCCGAGAGCTATCTGAAAAACAAATTCTTGGGCTGGGGACTCAGTGGTACGCGACTGGTAGACAGGCGCGCCCAGCTACTGGGCACTGAAGCAGCACTGAAGCGCTACCTCGATCCTTACGCCTTTATCCGCAATTCTTATTTGCAGCGGCGCGAGTTTTTGATCTATGACGGCAATCCGCCGGAGCAGGCCTTCGAAGAAGAGCCTGACGACGGTACCCCCTGAGGGGGCCTGAACGCGCTAAGCGCTTTAGCTTCCGGCGAGAGGCCCGAGTAGATCGGTGGCTTCGCTGATCTGCGCCAGAGCCAAGGCCCGTTGCGGTATGTGGCTGTACTGCAGCCTGATGTGAGCTGCGGCCGCTTTGCCCTGCCAAGCCACCAGCAGCGCCAAACCCGCGCTATCTATGGACTGCACGTCAGCCAGGTCCATGTGTACCTGTGCCGCTTGTGCCGCCGCCAACCAAACAGCGGTTTGCGGGTATAACAGCGGGACGCTGTCGAAGGTCAGCGCCCCGGACAAGGCACAGGCGCCAGGTCCGACTACCTGCACCTGAAGGGGCGTCGCTTCAACCACGATGAGCCGGTCGCACGGCAGCCCCACCTGCACTCTCGAGCCGCTGGGTTAAAGAGTCCAAGCCCTTGGTATCGAGTTCAGAGGCAAAGTCTTCCTGAAAACTTTTGACGTAGCTGATGCCCTCGATAACCACATCCCAAGCCTTCCAGCCGGCTTCGGTCTTGCGCAGGCTGTAGTTGACCTTGATAGAACTGCCGCCGTCGCGACGGATCTCGGTGCGAACCGTAGCCCGCGCGGCACCGGCCTCACCCTGGTAAGGCAGGAAACGGATGCGGTCGCTGGTGAAGTCGATCAGCGCATCACCATAGGTGTGCAGCAGCGAGCGATAAAAAGCTTTGACGAAGCGTTCGCGCTGCGCGGCATCAGCGGTGCGCCAGTGTTTACCCAGCACTTGCTG
>CAIVTJ010000306.1 GCA_903908825.1 uncultured Pseudomonadota bacterium
CGATCGATATCCTGCTGCCAGGACACGGGCTGCCATTTTTCCGGGTGCTTGTGATAACCCTCGACGTTGCTGCAACTGTCGCGGTGGATCTCGATGCCGCGACCGGCGCTCAAGTAAGCAATGATCGGATCGCCGGGGATCGGGTGACAGCACGGCGCATAGCTGACCAGCAGGCCCTCGGTGCCGGCCACGGCCAGCGGTGTGGGCGCGCTGTGGCTGACATCCGCATCGTCAGGCAACAGCAGTCGCGCGGTCAGCGGCGCCAGCCGTTCACCCAAGCCGACCTTCTCGAACAACTCATCGCGCTGATGCAGCCCGAAGCCCGCCAGCGTGCTGGCCATGGCGGCCGGCGCGACTGTGTCGACATCGAGGTTGAACTCGGTCAGCGCGGCATTGAGCATCTGCTTGCCCAGTTCGACCGCTTCGCTGCGATGCATGGACTTCAGGTAATGACGGATGGCGCTGCGTGCCTTGGCCGAGACCACGAAGTTGACCCAGGCCGGGTTGGGTTGGGCACCGTTGGCGGTGATGATCTGCACGGTCTGGCCGTTGCGCAGCACTGTGCGCAGCGGTGTGAGCCGGCGGTCGAGCTTGGCCGCGACGCAGCGGTTGCCGATGTCGGTGTGCACGGCATAGGCAAAGTCGACCACGGTCGCACCGCGCGGCAAACGCAGGATGGCGCCCTTGGGCGTGAACACATAGACCTTGTCGGGGAACAGGTCGACCTTGACGCTCTCGATGAACTCTTCGGGGTTGCCGCTCTGTTGCATCTCGACCAGATGCGACAACCAGGCGCGTGCGCGTTCTTGTTGCACGGTGTCGTCGCTGCGCACACCGGACTTATATTTCCAGTGCGCGGCGATGCCGCTTTCGGCGATGTTGTGCATGTCCTCGGTGCGGATCTGCACTTCGATGGGCACAGCGTTGGGGCCGAACAACGTGGTGTGCAAAGACTGATAGCCGTTAACGCGCGGGATGGCGATGTAGTCTTTAAAGCGGCCCGGCATCGGCCGGAAGGTGCCGTGCACCACGCCCAGCGCGCGATAACAGGTGTCGGCTTTATCGACCACGATGCGCAGCCCGTACACATCGACGATCTCGGCCAGCAGCGCGCTCTTGCGGCGCATTTTTCGATAGATGCTGTAGAGATGCTTTTCGCGCGACTGCACGGTGGCGCCGATGCCGGCCTTGGCCAGCGCCGCGTCGAGCGAGGTTTCTATCTTGGTCAGGAACTCTTTCTGGTTGCCGCGGGCACGCTTTAAGGCGCGTTCGATGACGCGATAGCGCTGCGGGTACAGCGTGCGGAAGCCCAGGTCTTCCAGCTCGAGCTTCATGCCATACAGACCCAGACGCTCGGCCACCGGTGCGTAGATGTCTAGCGTTTCGCGAGCGATCTGCCGGCGCTTGGCCAGCGACATGCTGCCGATGGTGCGCATGTTGTGGGTGCGATCGGCCAGCTTGACCATGATGACGCGCAGGTCGCGCACCATGGCCAGCAGCATCTTGCGGAAGCTCTCGGCCTGGGCTTCTTCGCGGCTCTTGAACTTGATCTGGTCGAGCTTGGTGACGCCATCGACGATCTCGGCGACATCGCGGCCGAAGCGCGCGGCGATGTCTTCCTTGGCGATGGGCGTGTCTTCGATGACGTCGTGCAAAATCGCGCCGACCAGTGTGTCGGCATCGAGGTGCAGGTCAGCGAGGATTTCGGCCGCAGCGACCGGATGCGCGATATAGGGCTCGCCGGAGAGGCGCTTCTGGCCCTGATGGGCGATAGCCCCGAACTCAGCGGCGTCGCGAACCCGCTCTACCTGATCGGCTGGCAGGTAGAGGGCGACCTTGGCGAGGAGTTCGGCGAGTCCCGGAGTGCGCCTGGCGCCTGATCCGGGCGTGGGCCCGAGCAGCGTAGACGCGGTTTCCATGGGCAGGGCGTGGCGTCAGTCTCCGAGACCGAACTGCGGTGCACGGAAGCCCGCCAGCTGCGCGTCGATGTCGTTCTCGGCGGACAGTTCGGGGATCGGTGCCGGCGGCGGCTCGGGCGGCGGGATGAGCATTTCGGCGGTGATGTTGCCCTCGGCGATTTCGCGCAGGGCGATCACCGTGACTTTGTCGTTGTCGAGCGGCACGGTGGCTTCGGCGCCATTGGCCAGCCGGCGCGCGCGCGCCGAGGCGAGCAGCACGAGCTCGAACAGGTTGTCGACGTTGTTCAGGCAGTCTTCGACGGTGACACGGGCCATGGCGTTTCTTCTGGATTGCAATAGAAGGCGGTCTGCAATAGTAACGGAAAAACGCTGTTTCAGGCTAGCAGATTCGCCAGCAGCGGCTGCAGTGCAGGCCGGTCGGCGCGCAGCGCCTCGCCGTCACCTGCGATGATCTGCTGCAACTGCGCCAGCGCGACGGCGAAATCGTCATTGACCACCACGTAATCAAACTCATGCCAGTGCGCCATATCGCTCTGCGCATCGGCCAGGCGCCGGGCGATGACCTCGGTGCTGTCGGTGGCGCGGGTGTGCAGGCGCTCGCGCAGCGCCGCCAGCGAGGGCGGCAGGATGAACACGGTTTGGGTGCCGGGGCGGGCGTGGCGCACCTGGCGCGCGCCCTGCCAATCGATCTCCAGGATGACGTCGTGGCCAGCCGCCAGCTGCGCCTCGAGTTGTTCGCGACCGGTGCCGTAGTGGTTGTCGAACACCTGCGCGTGCTCTAGAAACCCGCCGGCCAGCACGAGTTCGGCGAAGTCAGCGGCCGTCGTGAAGTGGTATTCGCGGCCGTTGCGCTCGTTGGGACGTGGCGCACGCGTGGTGTGGGACACCGAAACCGCCAGCGTGGGGTCGGCGGCCAGCAGCGCGCGCACCAAGCTGGTTTTGCCGGCACCCGAGGGCGCCGAAAGGACAAACAGGTGCGTGGCCGGGAGCTTGCTCATGGGGCGCGAGGTTACCGTATCGGCTGCGGGCTGGCAGGACGGCGGGCCGTCTGCGAGTGTCGAAATTTTTTACATCGCACCGTCAAGCTTATGACAAGCCGACATTTCTAATTTTAAGATCAATTACTTGCGAATAGTGGCCCATAATTTGCATTAAGTTCGATATGAAATCTACGCGATCATTTTTTTGCTCGGTGGCGGTGCTGTTGCTGGCTCTGCCGCTGACGGCTCAGGCTGACTTGTTGTCGCGTGCTAATGGTCAGGCCTATTACGACACGGTGCTCGATATCACCTGGCTGGCCGATGCCAATTATGCGCGCACCACCGGCTATGCCTCGTACGGCCTGTTGAACTGGGTCGACGCAAACACGTTTGCCCGCAACGCCACGGTGCTGGGTGTGACCGGCTGGCGGCTGCCGACGCTGTCGTCTATCACCGGCGGCGCCAGTTTCAGCTTAGGGTTCAGCAATAACGGCAGCACCGATGCCGGTTATGCGATCACCGGTCAGGCTTGGGCCAGCGCTTCGGGTGCAGTCACCTCAGAGCTGGGTTACCTTTTTTACGTCGACTTGCTGCGCACCGGGCGGTGTCTGCCCAGCAGCGCCGATCCGCAATCCTGCGCCGGCAACCCGGCCTGGCCGCAGAACAACAAGGGTCCATTCGCTGCAGTGCCCGGCTTTAGTTTCTGGACCGACGTAGAAGCCGGTGCATCCTCGGCCTGGTCAGTCAACCTGGCCAGCGGCCAACAGGCACCGACCGCCAAGTCGGCGACCGGCATGGCTTGGCTGGTGCATCCGGGCGATGCGCTGCTGACCGCTCAGGGCTTGGACCCGGTGCCCGTGCCGGCCGCAGGCTGGTTGTTCGGCTCGGCGCTGTTCGGTTGGGTGGCGGTGGCGCGGCGGCGCCAGCCCAACCCCATCAGGCTGGCCGCCAGCAGCGCCAGCGTTCCCGGTTCGGGCACCTCGCTGAGCTGAGCCGCCAGCACAGTTCCGGGGATGTACGGGCCGCCGGTCGCGTTGGTCAGCGTAAACACCGGTGAGCCGTAACGCGCGGCCAGGGCCGAGGCGCTGTCGGGCAGGGCATCGCTCAAGCCGGCGACCGGTGCCGCAGTCAGTTCCTCTGCGCTGAGCTTGACCGTTGCGGTCAGCCAACCCGGCACACCCAGCGCCGACAGGTCCACGTCCGCTGAGGCTGCGATACCGCTGACATAGTTGCCGCCCTGGGGCTGGTTGGCCAAGGTCACCACGCCATTGAGGCCGGTCGGCGCGACGCTGATGCCGTTGACGCTGACCGCCACCTGCGACAGCGACAACGCATAGTTGCCCAGCGTGGGGCTGGCATCGCTGTCGGCGGTGGCGGTGTTGAAGCGGAACTTCATCGTCCACGGCACCGCATCGAGCGCGGCGACATACAGCGGGCTGGTCGGGTCACCGTGCAGCACACCCTGCGCGTTGATCTCTATGAGGCCAGCATTGGCTCCCAAGGTGCTGAAGGTAATGCCGGCAATCAGGCCTACAGCCGTAGAGCGGCGCAATCTTATTTTTGTAGTGGACATGGCAGCACTTCGTTAAGTGAAGGATGACTGCCATATGTAAAGCAAGAAGCCTGCCAGCGACTTAACCCCTTGTATTGCTTTATGTCCGGCCACTGCGCGTTGCAGCAGCTGTAAAGAATATCGACACTAAGTTGTTGTTATTAAAAGACTATTTAACAGTTAGTTATGGAGTTAAGTTAAATAGCTGTGGCTGCTGGAGAGGGTGCCTCAGCTAATGCCATTGCAACGAGGGTAGAAGCGCGGTCACCATCACAGCCAGCCGCTAGCCGACCCTAAACCTTTCGTTCAGCCAACGCGATCCGTGATGGAGGCGGAATTTTGGCGGCAGTCCAGCACAGCCACGACGGTAGCCACTTCGCCTTTCAGTTCGTAGTAGATGGCAAAAGGGAATCGATCAGCTAGTGAACGATGCAGGATGCCGTCGGGCTTGGGATGAATGCCGGCATACAAAGCCAATGCATCAATGTCTGCGTAAAGGCTATCGAGGAAATAGTCACCTACGCCAGCCTGTTGCCGCTCATAGAATACGTACCCTTCCAGGAGGTCGGCTTCTGCTGACCGCGCAATCCGGACATGCGCCACATCAGCCCGCTTTGATCTGGGACCGAATGCGCTCCTTGGCCTCTGTCCAAGTCGAAGTGGGTTCGTTGCCTGCGTCCAAGCGGCGCAGGCGCTCTGCGAGTACGTCCTTGTGCCAAGCAGGGACAATGCCGCTGTCGGCTTGCACACGCAGCGCATCCCACAGTCGTTCCATGAGTAGCAGCTTTTCGGCCATGGGCAGATCTGCAATGTCGGTGGTGGTCATGGCGCCTCCCGGAAATTCGCTTGTGAAGAGTGTACCGCAAGCGTTCGGAGACTTGCCGGCTCGCGCCCCGATGCGCACCACGCACGCAACCTTCTGGCCCTCGGAGCACTATCCCGCGTGGCAACGAATGCTAAGCGTCGTACAAGGTCACTGGGCAATGAAAAGAGAAGTCCGGTCACAAGCATTGCCAATTCTGGAGAGGTGCAGTTATCCGTTGGAACTTGTCATTTACGACGAGCTGACAGACCGCATTGTCCGAAGGATCTTTGGCGATTCCAATGTTGAGTCGCCCATTTCTTGATTTGGCGATTGCTCGGCAAACAGCTGAGGCTTTTTACAGTTGGTCAATTGATTGGGCGACTGGCCGCCGACGCCCCCGGCCGCCTACTCGACGTTCTGCACCTGTTCGCGCAGCTGCTCGATCAGCACCTTCATGTCGACGGCCGCACGTGTGGTGTCCAGGTCTTGCGACTTGGACGACAGCGTGTTGGCCTCGCGGTTGAACTCCTGCATCAGAAAGTCCAAACGCCGTCCTGCCGCTTCAGGGCTGGACACGATGCGCCGCGTCTCGGCCAGGTGACCGTCCAGACGGTCGAGTTCTTCGGCGACATCGAGCTTTTGCAGTTGCAGCGCGATTTCCTGTTCGAGGCGCGCCGGGTCGAGTTCGGCGCGCAGCTCGCCCAAGCGCGCATCAAAGCGTGCGCGGATGAGTGCATGGACTTCCGGCAGACGCGCACGCACTTGCAGCACCAAGGCCTCTAAGCCACCGCAGCGTTGCAGCAGCAGCTCGGCCAGGCGTGCGCCTTCGGCCTGTCGCATGCTGCACAGGTCGGCAATGGTATCGGCGAACAGCGCGCGCGCGGCCTGCAGCAACGATTCGTTGTCTGCCGGTGTTTCGCGTAGCAGACCCGGAAAGCGCAGCAAGTCAACGAGGTCGATGCGCGTGTTAGCGCGGTCGCCCGGCAGGGCCGCGGCGACCTCGCCCAGACGCGCCGACAGTTGCGCCAGCATGAAGGGGTCTAGGTCGAGCTGCCGTTGGCTGGCCGCCACCGGACGCCAGGTGAAGGTGCCATCGACTTTGCCGCGCCGCAGGTCACGTTGCAGTCGTGCCCGCCATTCACCTTCGAGGCCGCGCAGTTCATCGGGCAGGCGCAGGCCTGCCTCCAAGTAACGATGATTGACGCTGCGCAATTCGCACACCAGCGTGCCGCCGGGAAGCGTGGTTTCGCGCCGGGCAAAGCCGGTCATGCTGACGATCATGTGGGGTACCGCTGCGCTGTAGTAGGCCGAGTGTTATAAAGCACGGCAGTTTATCTGAACACGCGATCTGCGCTGTGATCGCCGCAACGCGCCTGGCGCGGGAGCATTTAGTTTTGCGCGTTGATGTTGCCCAAGTGAGCCTGATCGGCTCGCGCGAAGACAATCAAGACCGCGGTTTTGTGGCGGTCAACGAACAGGCTGCGTTGCTGGCGGTGGTTGACGGCATGGGCGGTCATGCCGCCGGTGCTGCGGCAGCCGAATTGGCGTGCCGCGAGTTGCAACGGCGTTTTGCCGCCGAGTTGCAGCCTATGCTCGATCCGCTGGGCTTTTTGCATCTGGC
>CAIVTJ010000307.1 GCA_903908825.1 uncultured Pseudomonadota bacterium
TCAACAAGATGGACCGCAGCGGCGCGTCGTTCACGCGTTGCATGGACATGATCAAGAAGCGCTTGGGCGCTCGTCCGCTGGCCGTGCAGATACCGATCGGTTCGGAAGACAACTTCAAGGGCATGATCGATCTGGTCACCATGCAGGCGCTGGTCTGGGATTCAGACGACAAGGACGCCCAGTGGCAGATCATCCCGGTCACCGAAGGCATGGCTGACAAGCTGGGCATCACCGTGCCCAGTGACCGCGCCATCCTCGATGCTGTGCAGGCCTATCACACCGAGTTGGTCGACACCTGCCTCGAGATGGACGACGTGGCCATGGAGGCCTATCTCGACGGCACGGCGCCCTCTGTTGAAATCATCCAGGCCTGCCTGCGCAAGGGCACGCTGACCGGTGCTTTCAACCCGGTGCTGTGTGGCTCGTCGTACAAGAACAAGGGCGTGCAGCAGGTCCTCGACGCCGTCGTCGATTATCTGCCCGCACCCACCGACGTCGCCGCTATCAACACCGTGGATGCCGACGGTAACCCCATCGGCGAGCGCAACTGCTCGGACGACGAGCCGTTCTCGGCGCTGGCCTTCAAGGTCATCAACGACGTGTACGGCGCGCTGACCTTCATCCGCGTCTATTCCGGCGTGCTGGTGCGCGGCGCTTCGGTGCAGAACTCCACCCGCGGCAAGCGCGAGAAGATCGGCCGCATGGTCGAGATGTTCGCCAAGGAAGCCAACCCCATCGAAGAAGCCCGCGCAGGCGACATCGTCGCGCTGGTCTCGCTGGCCGAAACTGACACCGGCGACACCCTGTGCGACTCGGCCCACCCGGTCGTGCTCGAGCGCATGCGCTTCCCGGCGCCTGTTATCAGCGTGTCGGTCAAGCCCAAGGTCAAGGGCGAACAAGAGAAGTTCAACGCCGCCATCGGCAAGATGGTGCGCGCCGATCCTTCGCTGCATCTGGAAACCGATCGCGAAACCGGTCAGACCATCCTGCGCGGCATGGGCGAGTTGCACTTGGACGTGACGCTCGATCGCATGCGTACCGAGTTTGGTGTTGAGGGTGTCATGGGTGAGCCGCAGGTGGCTTACCGCGAGACCATCACCAAGCCCATCCAGGAAAACTACACCCACAAGAAGCAGACCGGTGGTTCGGGTCAGTTCGCTGAAGTGTGGATCAAGTTCGATCCGCTCGAGCGCGGCTCGGGCTTCGTGTTCGAAGACAAGACGGTCGGTGGTTCGGTGCCGCGCGAATATGTGCCGGCTGGGGAAAAGGGTCTGCGTATGCAGATGGACGATGGCGTGCTGGCGCGCTTCCCCACCGTGGACTTCAAGGCCACGCTGGTCGACGGCAGCTACCATGACGTCGACTCCAACGCCCTGACCTTCGAAATCGCTGCCAAGGCTGCATTCCGTGAAGGCATGCGCAAAGCCGGTCCGATCCTGCTCGAGCCGGTCATGAAGGTAGAGGTGGTCACGCCTGGCGATTATCTGGGTGACGTCATCGGTGACATCAACCGTCGCCGCGGTCAGATCCAGGAGCAGCTTGAGCGTGGTGCCAACATCGCTGTCGTGGCGGCTGTGCCTTTGTCCGAGATGTTCGGCTACATCGGCCAGCTGCGCGCTATGAGCTCGGGTCGTGCCTCCTACACCATGGAGTTCTCGCACTACGATCCGGTGCCGCGCAACGTCGCTGACGTGGTCATCGAGGAGTCCAAGAAGCCCGTCACGGCTTGACCTGACGCAGCGCGCCGCATGCAAGCCATCTCTATCGGTGATTACCGGGAGTTGGCGCGGCGGCGCCTGCCGCGGTTTCTGTTCGATTACCTGGACGGCGGGTCGTTTGCCGAAACGACCCTGCGTGACAACGTCAGTGCCTTGTCGGCGGTGCAATTGCGACAGCGTGTGCTGCGCGATGTCTCGGGCGCAGACCTGACAACCGAGGTGCTGGGCCAGCGCTGGCAGTTGCCGGTCGCTCTGGCACCCATCGGTCTGGGCGGTTTGACAGCCCGTCGCGGCGAAGTGCAGGCGGTGCGTGCAGCTGAAAAAGCCGGCGTACCCTTCATCTTGTCGACCGTGGCGGCTTGTCCACTCGAAGAGGTCGCGCGAGCGGCCACGCAGCCTTTCTGGTTTCAGCTATACATGATCCGCGATCGCGCTTTCATGCGCGATCTGCTGGCGCGTGCGCGCACGGCCGGCTGCAGCACTCTGGTGTTTACGGTCGATATGCCGGTGCCGGGCACACGCTACCGTGACTATCACTCGGGTCTGGCCGGCGCGCCGGGCTTGCGCGGACAGTTGCGACGTGTGGGGCAGGCGCTGGCCCATCCGCGCTGGGCTTGGGATGTCGGGCTCTGCGGCCGCCCGCATCAACTGGGCAATATCGCCCCGGTGCTTGGTGACAAGACCGGTCTCGAAGACTTCTTCGCCTGGATGCGTGGCAACTTCGAGCCGCAACTGAACTGGCACGACTTGGAATGGATACGCGCCGAGTGGCAGGGGCCTATCGTGCTCAAAGGCGTGCTCGATGCCGAAGATGCGCGCGAGGCCGCGGCGCAGGGCGTCGACGGGATCATCGTGTCCAACCACGGCGGTCGCCAGCTCGATGGCGTGCCGTCGACGGTACAGGCTCTGCCGGCCATTGCGGCGGCGGTGGGTGATCAATTGACGGTGCTGGCCGATGGCGGCGTGCGTTCGGGCCTTGATGTGTTGCGTCTGCTGGCTTTGGGCGCGCGTGGTGTTCTGTTGGGCCGCGCCTGGGTGTGGGCCTTGGCGGCAGGTGGTCAACCCGCGGTTGAGCGCATGCTGTTGCTGCTGGCAGCCGAACTACGCGTGGCGATGGCCTTGACGGGTACTCGCCGCATTGCAGATATCGACAGCCGCGTGCTTGTTTCTAAAAATTGACGACTTTTTGGGGGACTGGACTGACATGACACAAAAATTAACTGACGCCGAACAGGCACTGCGCGAAGCCGCACTCGAATATCACCGTCTGCCTACGCCCGGCAAAGTCTCGGTCAATCCCACCAAGCCGCTGTCGAACCAGCGCGATTTGTCTTTGGCCTATTCGCCCGGTGTGGCCTATCCGTGTTTGGACATCCACGCCGATCCTAAGCTTGCTGCCGACTACACCTCGCGCGGCAATCTGGTCGGCGTCATCACCAACGGCACGGCTGTGCTGGGCTTGGGTGACATCGGACCGCTCGCCGCCAAGCCGGTCATGGAAGGCAAAGGCTGCCTGTTTAAGAAGTTTGCCAACATCGATGTGTTCGATATCGAGTTGGCCGAACGCGATCCGGACAAGCTCATCGAGATCATCGCCGCGATGGAGCCCACCTTGGGTGGCATCAACCTCGAAGACATCAAAGCGCCCGAGTGCTTCTACATCGAGAAGCAACTCAGCGAGCGCATGAACATCCCGGTGTTCCATGATGACCAGCACGGCACGGCCATCATCTCGGCGGCCGCCATGCTCAATGGTCTCGAGTTGGTCGGCAAGGACATCGGCAACGTCAAGCTGGTGGTGTCCGGTGCCGGCGCTGCTGCACTGGCTTGCCTCGATGTCATGGTCGGCTTGGGTGTGCGCCGCGAAAACATTTACGTGTGCGATTCCAAGGGCGTGATCTACATCGGCCGTCCCGGCGGCTATGACGAGTCCAAGGCGCGCTATGCGCAGGACACCACAGATCGCACGCTGGCCGATGCTGTGCGCGGCGGCGATGTGTTTTTGGGCTGTTCGACCAGTGGCGTGCTGACACCTGAGATGGTGTGCACCATGGCCGACAAGCCCATCATTCTGGCGCTGGCTAACCCCGAGCCCGAGATCCGCCCTGAACTGGCCAAGGCCGCGCGTCCCGATTGCATCATCGCCACCGGTCGCAGTGACTACCCCAACCAGGTCAACAATGTCCTGTGCTTCCCCTACATCTTCCGTGGGGCGCTGGATTGCGGTGCGACCAAGATCACCGCCGAAATGAAGCTCGCTTGCGTGCGGCAGATCGCCGACCTCGCCAAAGAAGAGATCAGCGAAGAAGTGGCCGATGCTTATTCCGGACAAGATCTGGAGTTCGGCCCCGAATACCTGATTCCCAAGCCCTTCGACACGCGGTTGATTCAGCGCATTGCACCGGCGGTGGCTGCGGCAGCCGCCGCGTCGGGTGTGGCCACCCGGCCCATCGCTGACCTTGAGGCCTATCGCCAGCAGTTGTCGCGCATGTTTTCTTCTACCGGCCAGTTGTTGCAGCCGGTGTTCGAAGCGGCGCAGGCCAGCAACGCCAAGCGCATTGCTTACGCCGAAGGCGAAGACATCCGCGTGTTGCGCGCGGCACAGGTCGCCATCGAAGAAGGCATCGCCAAGCCCATACTCATAGGCCGGCCTGCGGTCATCGAAGCACGCATTGCCAAGGCCGGTTTGCGCATCCGCCCCGGTGTCGATTTCGTGCTGGTCAATCCGGATGATGACGCGCGCTTCCGCCAGTACTGGCAAGCCTTCCATCAGATCATGGGCCGTCGCGGTTTCAGTCCCGAGGCTGCCAAGGCCGCAGTGCGTCGTTCGAGCACGACCATCGCTGCGCTGATGGTGCATCTGGGTGATGCCGATGCCATGGTCTGTGGTCTGCATGGCCGCTTTGATGCGCATCTGGCGCACATCCAAGAGGTCATCGGTCTGCGTGCCGGTGCGCATGAACTGGCCACACTCAATGCCTTGATGCTCGACAAGCAGACGCTGTTCATCGCCGACACCTACGTTAACGGCGACCCTTCAGCCGAGCAGTTGGCGCGTATCGCCAAGATGGCCGTCGAAGAAGTGCGTCGCTTTGGCATCGTGCCCAAGGTCGCCTTTTTGTCGCACTCCAACTATGGCTCGTCCAATCGTCCTTCAGCACTCAAGATGCGCACGGCCTGGCAGTTGTTCACCACGCTGTGCCCGGACGTCGAGTCGGACGGCGAGATGCACGGTGATGCGGCGCTGTCTGAACTGATCCGCAAGGGCAACCTGATGGACAGCAACCTGACCGGTGAAGCCAACGTGCTGATCTGCCCGAACGTGGATGCGGCCAACATCCTCTACAACGTGCTTAAGATCGTTGCCGGTGAAGGCAAGACGGTCGGTCCCATGCTGATGGGTGCCGCCCGCCCGGCGCACGTGTTGACGCCGTCATCGACGGTGCGCCGTGTGACCTACATGACAGCGCTGGCTGTGGCTCAGGGTCGTCACGCTTAATAACTTAAGGCCACCGCAGCGGCTGCGGCGGTGGCCTTCCGCCTTGAGTTGCACTAGCAGTTGTTGCTTATTCAATCTGCTTTTTGACTCAGTAAAGTTGCCTCCAGTGCATTGCCGCAACAGCCTTGTCGGTCGCATACTCGTCACACGATTGGCCTGCATAGACTTCCGTTAGAAAGTCTCAGGCGGTTTTAAGTCCGTAAAATTGGGGGGTTCTATGACGACTATTCTCGCGAATCGGCCGCGGTGCGTAGGTTTGGCACTGTCGCTGTGTGTGATGTGGGTATCGGGTTTGGCTGTCGCACAACAGGCCCCGCGGCCGGCGCCGCCCATTCCGGCGGAACAGAAGGTCGGCAAGTCGCCCGACCCCCGCAACTTTGAAGGTGTGTGGTTCACGGGCGGCTATGACCGCACCTACCGCCAGCTCGATCGGTCCGAGCCGCCTTTCAACGCGGCCACCCGCAAAGAATGGCTGCGCCACATTCAGGCTGAAAAAGACGGCACACCCATCGGTGATGCGCCGACGCGCTGCTACCCGCACGGCGTGCCGCGGCTGGTGGCTTCACCCTATCCGGTGCAGTTCATTCAGACGCCCGGCCTCATCACCATATTGCATGAGGTTTCGCACAACATCCGCTACGTGCACATGAACCAGAAGCCGCCGGCGAACGTGAAGCCCAGCTTCCTGGGTTACTCGGTCGGCCATTGGGAAGAGGACACGCTGGTCATCGAGACCACCGCGCTCAACACCCGTACGCGCATCGACGAAGAAGGCATCGTGCACTCGGACAAGCTCAAGGTCACCGAGTACATCCGCAAGATCGAAGACGGTCAGCGCCTGGAAGACATCATTCACATCGAAGATCCGGGCAGCTTCATCAAGCCTTGGGATGCGCGTCGCTATTTCAACTGGCGGCCCGACCTGCATCTGACTGAATACATCTGCGAAGAAAACAACCGCAACGTGCCCAACGAAAGCGGCTTCACGACGGCCAAGTAACCGTCCACCCAACGCAAAGGCAGATATCACGATGTTCTCGACTAAACACTTGATGCTGGCGCTGGTCGCCACGTTTGTTACCGCTACGGCAGGTGCGCAGCAGTTTGTTGCACCTGAAAAGCAGGGCGCGCCGGCCGGTGCCCCTGAACTGAGTTCGGTGTGGAAGCTCGCTGCACCCATCGACACGCTGTTGACGGCCGAAGGCAAGGCGCCGCCGCTCAATGCCAAGGGCGCAGCCCTGTATGCCAAGCGCGTCAAAGCACGCAAGGCGGGCAAGCCCATTGATGACGTGACGCTGCAGTGCCTGCCGCATGGCCTGCCGCGTTTGATGTTGTCGGCTTATCCCTTCCGCATCATCCAGAAGCCGACCTATGTGGCCTTCGTGCATGAGCTGACGCACTACTTCCGCGTGGCCTATCTGAACGAAAAGCCCAAGGTTGCTGACGATGTCGACCCCACGTACACCGGCTATCCTGTGGCCAAGTACGAGACCGACAGCCTGGTGCTCAACAGCAACGGCTTCAACGATGACACCACGCTTGATCGCAGCGGCTTGCCCAAGTCGGCTGGCTTGCTGCTGACCGAGCGTTACAAGACGCTGGCCGGCGGCAAGCAGTTGGAGTTGTCCTTCACGGTTGACGACAAGGCGTTCTATAGCAAGCCGTGGACTGCGCGCGTGGTCTATGACCGCGTCGACAGCAACCAGGGCTTTGATGAGTACGTCTGCACCGACGTCAATCCGGAAGCCACGCGCAAGTGACCGCAGACGCCCGGCTGCGCGTCAACGAGATGATCACCGGGTGCTGGCGCACCCAGGTCATCCACGAGGCGGTACGGCTGGGTTTGCCCGATCGTTTGGCCGCAGGGCAGGGTGGCAGTGCCGAACTGGCCGCTGCCCTGCAGGTCGATGCGGACGCCTTATACCGCTTGTTGCGGGCGCTGGCCGCCTTGGGGCTGGCGCAGCACACCGGCGATCACCAGTTTGCTTTGACGGCCGATGGCGCGGTGTTATGCGTCGACCATCCCGAGTCGCTGCGGGGCGTCGCTTTGCACTGGGGTGACCGGCAATGGAAGTCCTTTGGCCTGCTCGGGCGGGCCATCGACACCGGTCGCAGCCAGATGCAGGCCGGCTCCGAGGGCTTTGCGGTGTTGCAGCGGGACCCGGCGCAGGCCGAGGTGTTCAACCGGGCTATGGCCGAGCAGTCGCTGCGCATCGCGCGGGCAGCGGTGCGTGCCTATGACTTCGGGCGCTTTGCCAACATCCTGGACGTCGGTGGTGGCTTGGGTGCGGTGCTGTCGGTGCTGTTACAGGCTGCTCCGCAGGCGCAGGGCGCCAGCTTCGACCTGCCTGATGTCGGCCCCGGCGCCGAACACTATCTGCGTCAGGCGGGCTTGTCAGAGCGCGCAGCGTTCATCGGTGGCAGCTTCTTCGAGGCTGTGCCGCAGGGCTTTGACTGTCATGTGCTCAAGTACATCGTGCATGACTGGGACGACGAGCACTCGCGTCAGCTACTGACCCAGTGCGCCCGGGCTTTGCAGCCCGGTGGAGTGGTGCTGCTGATCGAGCAGGTGCTGCCCGAGCGGGTGACCCCCGATCCGGCCGTGGCCGGCATGGTGCGCGGCGATCTGATCATGCTCAACATCGGTGGCCGCGAGCGCACCGAGGCCGAATACCGGACGTTGTTGGCCGAGGCCGGGCTGACCTTGACCCGCATCGTCCCCACCGATACGCCTTTCAGTGTCATTGAGGCCATTCCGGTGTGGACGCAGGGCACACAAGGCGCCTAGAATGCGCGTCCTTTCATGCGGCTGTAGCTCAGTTGGATAGAGCGTCTGGCTACGAACCAGAAGGCCGGGAGTTCGAATCTCTCCAGCCGCACCATGAGCCTTACGACCCACGCACTGCGTGGGTTTTTTTTGGCTCCAGCGCAGCGCGCATCTCGCGTGACAGGGGCACCAGGTGGTGCAGTGCGATCAACAGCAACTGCGGGTTCACCGGCTTGGCGGCCAGCCACACCGGCGCATCGATGATCCAGGGGCAGCTCGGCGCGCGCCGGGTTGCCGGTCAGCATGATGACGGGCGGGCTGTAGCCCAAGGCTATGCGCAGCTGTTCGGCCACCTCGGCGCCGTCCATGTCGTCGTCAATCTGAGAGTCGACGATCAGCACATCGGGGTCAAAGCCCTCCCGCACCTGCTGCACAGCCTCGCGGCCCGTAGCGGCACTGCTGAGGCTATAGCCCTCGGCAGTCAGCAGCAGACTCAGTGAGGCGCGCACGCCGGCGTCGTCGTCCACATGCAGGATGCGTTGCTGTTCTAAAGCGTTCATGTGGCGGGTAACTGCGTGGGTTTTAACCCTGACCACGCTACGCGCCCCAAAACGTCTGGCAATACGCAGGTGCCGCAAGGCTGGCGTATTATCTGCAGATAACGACAACCGGGGGACTTCAGCCATGACCAAGTTGATCACGCTCTGTCTGCTGCCTATCGCAACGTCGGCTTTGCTCGCCGGTTGCGCGGCCGCGCCTACAACCGCCGCTAGCGCGCCTGCGGTTAAGCCTGCTGCTGCGCCCGCCGCGACCGCAGCGGCCGGTCAACCGGCCTCGCGGGCCGGCGGCGTCGATTACCGCAAGGTGGTCAAGAATGGCGTCGACTATTTCTGCCGCAAAGAAACCCCGACCGGTTCGCGTACCAACGCCACCGAAACCTGCCTGACGCAGGCGCAGATCGATGCGGCGCAAAAGAACTCCAAGGACTTGGTTGACCGGCTGCAGCAGATTCCCGGTACGCCCAGCGGTCCGGGTGGCTCCGGTGGCGCCTACAACAACGTGCTGACCCGCTAAGCGCGGCGCTTGCAGCGCCCGTGAGGGCGCTCAGCTTGCAGGCAGGCTCAGGCGGTGGTGGCGCGCGATCTGCTGCAGCCACGCCGGTGCCAGCTGCGCGGCGTCAGCAAACTGTGGCCAGCGGCGCACCGCAGACTGCACCTGTTCCAGGATCGCCAGGACGCGCCCGCGGGGCAGTCCTGCCAGGCGCGCGCACAGCAGAAAGTCGCGCTGCGTAAACCCATCCCGTTTGCCGTTCATCGACATCTGGTGCGTGGCCGTCAAAGCGCCCGAGGGGTTATAGCTGTAGGTCACGCCAAAGGCCGGCGCCAAGGACCATTGACCGCGCTGGTTCATCAGAAAGGCGATGTGCTTGACGTGGTCGTTTTGGTTGCGTGCGATGATGTTGAAGGCCATGCGCCGGAACTGTTCTTCTACGGTGACCATCGGCAGCTTCAGTTGCCGTATCACCAGCAGCGCCTGTTCATAGGAATGTGCGCCAGCCTGATTGAAATCCAAGTGCGCCAGTGCAGCCAGCGATTGCCTGTGCAGCTTGGCGCCGCCCGCCAGTCGGTCAAAACGGCGCGTCATGAAATGCCGCCGGCCATTTTCTTCGAGTAAGCGGCACTCGTTCTGGGTGATGCCGGCTGCGCTGGCCATCAGGTAATAGGCATATTCGATGGCGCCATAGCCCTGCGGGTCTTCCGGTTCCTGGTCGCGATTGCCGCTGACACCATCAAGCTTCAGCAGCCAATATTCAAAGCCGCGGCCTGCAGCCCTCTGGCCCGAGCGCACTTCGTGGGTTTTACGATTCCAAGCGATGACCGCCTTGGCGTGCGCGCCGCCGGCCGAGGTGCCGACGCTGAGCAGGTCGCGCAGCGCCTGCTGCTGCCCGGCATCATGAAAGTGCGCGCGCAAGCTGCTGCGATGAGTGAGCACCTGCGTGGCCAGCTGTACCAGAGCATCGATGCTGACTGGCGTGGCTTTACGCTCCTGCGGGCCTTGCACCGGCTTGAACTCCAGCGCGCCCATGCCGCGCGCGCCCACGTAGCACAGGCGCTCGACGGCATTAAAGCTGACACTGCTGCGGCCTTGCGTGGCCAGCCACGCATCGATCAGCGTGTTCCCAAAACGGTCGGGCAGCGAATCGGCCAACAGGCCGGGCAGTCCATGGAAGGCGGGGCGCGATAGCCCGGGAAAGGTATAAACACGGCGGGCCAGCGGCATGTGCAGCGGCGAGAGCTCGATGCCGCTGTCGACAAAGGCCGGTGCATATTCGAAGGCGGCAATGTCCTGGCCCGGCTGCAGAGACACAGCACCGATGGTGCGGCCCCACAGCTGGACCTCGGCGATCATGCAGGCGTGCCCCAGGTCCACTTTTTGCGGCTGACCGTTTTAGTCTTCTTGCTGCTGGCGCGCTGTCGCAGGGGTGCTTGTTGCTTCAGTTGCGCCATAGGGCTGTTACCGGGCTCCGGCAGCAGTAATTCAAATTGTTCGAGCAGACTCAGCGCGCGGCACACGCGCAAAAAACCCGACAAGTGCATGGCGACCTCACCTGCCTCGAGTCGCTCGACTGTGCGTTTAGAGACGCCGGCTTCGGTGGCCAACTGGGCCTGGGTGAAATTGAACGAGATGCGCACCTGCGCCAGGCGCCGCCCCAGCTCCTCGAGTACGGCCTCATCGGTCAGCTGCGAGGTGATTTTCATGACGCGCCTACTGTGGCGACAGACCAGTGGGGTTTGCGGGCGGCCGGAAGGCCTGCCGCCCGCGCTGCCTCAGGGTTTGCAGCTGAAAGACTGCGCCGAGTTCAACTCGCCCTTGCCCGCGTAATGCGGCCAGGCGGGGTAGAGGCACACCGGACGTGTGCGGCCGGCCGTGTCTTTGTTGGCATCACTGGCCAGCAGTGTGCCGGGGGCAACACCCTTTTCGACCCAGTTCTCCAGCGCATCGAGCGAGGCGATGCGCGCCGCGAACACGCCAGTGACATGGCCCATGCCGGGTATGGTGTAGAACTTCACAAACGAACCCAGGGCATCAGGCTTGTAGCGGCTCTGCAGCCGCTTGTAGTACTGGATAGAGCTGTACGGTGAGATGAAATCGTCGGCCAAGCCGTGGAAGAAGATCAGCTTGCCGCCGCGCTTCTGGTAGCGGTCCAGATCGGTGCTGTTGGCACTGATGCGCAGAGCCAGGTCTTTGATGCGCGCCTCATAGGCCTTGGGGTCGAAGTGGGCATACACATCGAGGTTGGCATCTTGCGCGATGGCCAAGCCCAGGGTCGCGGCACCGGGTGCATATTGCAGAGCCTTGAGCGGACCGTCGCCACCCAGGATATCGATACCGCCATCTTTGAACGTCGAGCCGGCGAAGGGCGTCCATTTCGGGAACTGCGCTGAGCCCTTGTCATCGGCAAAGATCGCAAAGCCGGTGCTGAAGGGTTGGTCGATCTGGTTGAGTGCCGTGATCTGCGCGTCGGACAAACAGCTATCGCCCGTGTCAGTGCCGCCGGCACAGCGGATGGGGTTGTCCTTGGACAGACGCTTGAGCACGGCGTTGGTGGTCTCGCAGGCCGCCAGATTGCTGATGATGCCGTCGGCTGCGCCATCGAGCTTGTCGCAGCGCGCATAGACCATAGCCACCAGCGCCTTGGCTTTGGCCGGGTTGATCCAGGCTGCGCCCTTATCTGCCTGCAAAGCCCGCGCATAGTTCCAAGCCGACAGGTGCAGCATCACCACGTTGTGGGCCGGATAGCCGGCGACCACACCGTCGTAATCATCCGGATAGCGCTGCACGGCATCGAAGCCTTCGTGGCCACCCTGCGATGCACCGATAAAATAATTGTGCTCGGGCTTGCTGCCATAACGCGCCTGCACCAGCAGCAGCGCGACGTCATGGGTCTTTTTGATTTGTTGATGGCCGTAGTTCGCCAGCGCCTCGGCATTGAGATAGAACTTGCCATCAAACGAGACGTTGCTCTGATGCCCTGAGTCACTGCCCAGCGTCACGTAGCCGCGCTTGATGGGCAGGGCATCGGTTTCGGGTTGGCGGCTGTAGCTGCCCAAGCCGGTCACCAGCACGCCATTGAGGCCGCCGCCGCCGTATTGCAGCGTCTTGTGATTCCAGTTGCCGGGCAGGTTGACCTCAAAGTTGATGTCCGGTGCTTTGGGGTCTACCGGATGAATGGCACCCAGCACTTTGCAAAACTCGCCGTTGTTGTTCTTGGGCGCGTCAGCGGCGATGAGTTCGGCGCTGTTGATGGTCGCACCGCTGGTCGGCAGGCCGATGGAAGCCGCCGGTATCTTCAGCGCGGTCAGCGACTGGCACGACTGTGCAGGTGTTTGTGCTGTGGCCGCCTGTGCCGTTAACAGACAGGCTGCGGCTGCAGCCAACAGCAACACACGGGCTGCGCTGGTCTTTGCGGTGACGCGCTGCAAGAAAAGGATGCTCTGCATGACAGACCTCGGGCTGTAGGGATTCGACCAAGACTACCGCGCCTGTGAATAATTTTTAAGCAATCCGGTGCTATGCAGGAGCTTGGCTATATCTGTGGTCGACGGGCAGCGGTCGGGGGGCATTAAAAATGGGCAGCGAATCCCGCTTCGGGGCACTGACGAAACGTGTGTATCCCTATGTGGTACTGGCCTTGTTGCTGGCCGTCTATGTGCTGAGTTATTTGGACCGGCAGTTGGTGTCGATACTGGCGCAACCGATCAAACAGGAACTGCAGTTGAGCGACACGCAACTGGGGTTGATCAGCGGCTTTTTGTTTGCTGTTTTCTATACCGGATTCGGCATACCGATAGCCTTTCTCGCAGATCGTTCCCACCGCACGCGCATCGTCGCGCTGTCTTGCGGCTTGTGGAGTCTGTTCACCGGGGCTTGCGGCCTGGTGTCCGGATTTTCCGGGCTGGCTTTGGCCCGTCTGGGTGTGGGCATTGGTGAGGCCGGCGGGACTGCGCCGTCCTATGCCATCGTCGCCGACTATTTTGAACCTCACAAAAGAGGCTTCGCTCTGGGCCTGTTTTCTCTGGGCTTGCCGCTGGGCACGGCCTTGGGCGGCGTTCTGGCTGGCTCCATCGCGCCGGTCTATGGCTGGCGAGCGGCCTTTGTCTTACTCGCGATACCCGGGATTCTGTTGGCAATGCTGCTGCCCGTGTTGGTCCGTGAGCCGCTGCGCGGGCGTTTCGATACGCCAGCCAAGACAGCGGGCAAGCCGCCGTTAGCACAGCTTGTGATCGCGTTCTGCCGCACTCCGGTGTTGGTGTGGACCACCTTGGGCACCAGCTTCTCGGGCTTGGCGGGCTACGGTCTGTTGACCTGGGCACCGGCGCTACTGATGCGCAGTTTTGCGATGCCGCTGGCAGAAGTAGGCCACTTCTACAGTCCGCTGATGGGTTTGGCGGTGGCTTTGGGTGTGTTCGGCAGCGGCTTTCTCGGTGACCGTTGGCAGCGCAGACAGCCACGCGCCCATGCGCTGTTGCCGGCTATTTGTTTTGTTCTGGCAGCACCGTTGTTTGCCCTCGCGCTGACCGCAGATAGCTGGGTCAAAGCGGTGCTGTTGTTGATGCCGCCGCTGATGCTGGGCTTCACCTATCTATCGCCGGCGCTGGCCATTGTGCAGAACACCTCGGCCCCGGCGTGCCGCGCGACCAACAGTGCCATTTTGCTGTTCGCGCTCAACTTGTGCGCCATAGGGCTGGGGCCGGTGCTGGTGGGCGGGCTCTCCGACCACTACACCGCCCGCTTTGGCGATGGCGCACTGCTGCATGCGCTGTGGATCTTGCTGCCGTTTTTCCTGCTGGGATCTTTCTGCAATTTCAGGGCTGCCCGATGCATGACATCAGCAGTCCGCTAAGGAGAATAACCATGACCAAGACTTATTCTGTGATCCTTTCCTTGGCCCTGTTGATGGCTGGCCCGGCCGTGCTGGCACATCATTCCGGCGCCATGTTTGATCGCAGCAAAGACGTCGTCCTCAACGGCGTTGTCAAAGAATGGCAGTGGAATAACCCGCATTGCTGGCTGCTGGTCGATGTGCCGGGTGAGGAAGCCAAGACCACTGTCTGGAGTCTGGAGGGTCAGAGTCCGCAGGTGTTTCGCGGCAAGGGTTGGACGCGCGACTTGCTGCGCGTTGGCGACAAAGTGACGGTGCACATTGCGCCGCTGCGCGATGGGTCAGCGGGCGGCAGCCTTATCAGTGTGCAAACCGCTGACGGCCGGGTCTACAACTGATGCGCGCTCTGGCCAGTCTTTGCCGGGCCTTACTGCTGGGGCTAATCCCGCTGTTGTCTTGCGCCCAGACCTTCGCAGCCGCCGATGTGCCCTTGCAACATTTCTCCGGGGTCTGGATCAACACGCGGCCCCTGCAACAGGTCAGGCCCATCGAGGGTGGTGCAGTGCCGCTGACCGCAGAGGGCAGAGCGCGCTATGAGGCGATTCGTGCCGGCCGCAAGAGCGGCCAGTCGATCGATGAGGCCAGACACGTGTGCTTGCCCGAAGGCATGCCGCGCGCCTTAAGCAGCCCATACCCGATGCAAATCATGGTGACACCGGGGCAAGTGACTTTCTTCCACGAGGCCAATAGAGCTTATCGCATGGTGCATCTGGACCGGCCGCATGCCGACCCGGGTGTGTGGGACCCCACGTACATGGGTGAAGGCACAGGCCGCTACAGCGCGGGTGTGTTGGTGATCGATTCCATCAACTACAAAGATGAGCGCGTGTTTTTGGATGAAAGCGGCCTGCCAGTCAGTGCTGCCCTGCATCTGACAGAGCAGCTGCGCTTGTTGGATAACGGCCGGACTCTTGAGGATGTGGTGACGATCGACGATCCACTCAACTACAGCCGTTCCTGGCAACTGCGCTTTCTGTTTTCACGTCGTGACGATGTACAAGTGCGAACCGACTGGGTTTGCGGTGAGGTCCACCGTTCGCTGCAGAGTTTGCACAAGGCATCTAAGCCACCAACGCCAGCGCTTACCGAGCAAACAGGCAGGGCGCTGACGGCAGAGCAATCCGCACTGAATGGCTATTGGCGCGGTGACCGGCGGCCCTTGCCGGGTGTTGCTCACATTGCAGCGGGCCCTGTGACTACCGATGGGCCTCCGTTGGGCCCCGGTGGTATCCCCTCTGTCATCTTGACTGCTGCGCTGCCGCGCTTGCAGCCCTGGGCGGCTGACTTCCGCCGGCGCTTTCTGGCTGCCGAGGCTCAGGGCCAACAGCAGCGGACGCCGGGCAACCTGTGTTTACCCTATGCGATTCCCGGCACGGGTGTGCCCGGCGGGCCGGCCTATAGCCTGCAACTGTTGATAGAACCCCGGCAGGTGACGTTTCTGTACCAGGAAAACAGGCAAATCCGCATCGCACGTATAGGCGGGCAGCATCCGCCTAAGCTGGCACCCAGTTGGCTCGGTGATTCGATTGCCCATTGGGAGGGCAACACGCTGGTCGTCGACACGGTGGGCTTTAACGACACCAATCTGATCGGCGACACCGTCCCCTTCACCCGTGCCATGCATATCGTCCAGCGGCTGACCGTTGAGGATGGAAAGCTGGTCGATCGAGCGGTGTTCACCGACCCGGGCACTTTTGATCACGCGTTTGAAGCCGTGCATCGCTTTGAAGCAGCAGAGCCGTTCCAGGAATACCTGTGCGCCGAGGACAATCGTGAGGGTGGCGTGCCCACAGCCAGCGGCAAACCCACGCCTTACCGCTTGCCGGGTGCCACCACGACAGCCGAGGGCCTGCGTACGCGATAAGCCGAACAGCGAAAGTGTCGACCCGTTCAAATAATGCCGCCGGAGCCGGTGTTATGTTCACTTGCATCGGCCGCAGCAGCGGCTTCGCAACCGAGACGCTCATGAAAATCGCCATCCTCGACCCCGGTTTGACCAGCACCAGCCGTCACAATGTCGCCCGCTTCGAGGAGTTCTGCCGCGAGTTCAGTGAACCGGGCTATCAGTGCCTGTATGTGGTGCATCAGCAGGCGCGTCTGGGCGAACTGGAGCCGCAGAGCGCCACGCTGCTGCCGCTGTGTTCCCTGAACGGTTACACCAGCCTGCTGCAACTGCCGGACGAGCCCGATGTAGTCGAGCGCGTGGTTGCGCAAACCCGCGATGAATTGTCTGCAGTCGATTTCAGCGATTGCGATGTCATCCTCATGCCGACGGTCTATCCCTTGCACTTGCTGGCGCTGGCGCAGTGTCTGGCGGCCTGCCAGACCAAGCCCAATCTCAAGCTGGCGCTGGGTTTACGCATTCCGCTGAGTCACTGGGCCGAAGATGCTGATACGCAGCAGCACTTGGGTCAGGCCTTGCTGGCAGCTATCTCAGGACTGCAGTCACGTTTGTCCGTGTGCCTGTACAGCGAGACCGGGCGTTATCGCTTTGGTCAGACCGTGGCTCAGACTGCAGTGCTGTTGCCGCCGGTCACCGCAGCAACGCAATCGGCCATCCAGGCGCGTTGGGTGCAGGCTGTCCGGCAGGCTTCAGACCGTCCGTTGGTGCTGGGCTATTTCGGCTCGCCGCTGGTCAGCAAGGGGTTGCAGCCTTTGTTGCAGGCCTACAAGCAAGCCGTGCAGTCGGGACGCTTGGTTAACACCTTAAAGCTGTGCCTGCCGCCGGGCAACGATGAGGTTCTGAATGCGTTTGCGACAGCAGGCGGTCCCTTGCAGGGCACCTCGCAACCGCTACGCAACGAAGATTATCTGGCACAGATGGCGCAAGTGGATGTGGTCATCCTGCCGTATGACTCGCGTCAGTACGATGAGCGCATGACGACGGTGATGATCGATGCGCTGTCGCTGGGCAAGGCTGTGGCCTTCCCGGAGGACTGTGGCGCACTGCTGCGCTTTGCGGATACGCAGGCTCCGGGTTCGCATGTGGTTTTTGATTATTCCGTAGACAGCATTGCGCAGTTGCTGACGCTGCAGCGTGCATCGCTGGCCGGCGTGTTGGAAGCGGCCCGTCAGAACGCCGCGCCTGTCCTGGCGATGCGCGCTATGGGTCGCTATTTCGCGGCCATGGGTGTCAGTGGCGTGCCGTCAGCCATTGCTGCGACCACGCCGCGCATTGAGTCGGTGTCCAGGCCTGCGCCTATCGCCTCTATAGTCATCCCCACCTATAACCGCGAGAGCCTGGTGCAAGAGTGCATTGCTGCGGCTCTGCTGCAGACGGTGGCTAACATTGAAGTGGTGGTGGTCGATAACGCCAGCACTGACCGTACCGAGCGTGTAGTGCGCGAGATCGCCGAGCGTGACAATCGCGTGCGCTATTTCCGCAACGCTGAGAACGTCGGCCCGGTGCGCAACTGGATTGCCGGCATCAATCAGGCGCGCGCCGA
>CAIVTJ010000308.1 GCA_903908825.1 uncultured Pseudomonadota bacterium
GCCACGGCGAGCATGACGGCCTGAAGAGTAGTCTTGGTCATAGTGTTATTGCCTTGGATGTTCGGTGTGTTCTGGTTAGCGGTGAAGTCAGTGACAGAAGCTTAGGCGCGGGCCCGCAACGACCACAGTCGTGCCAGCTCGCCCAAACGGGCATCAGCGCCCTTGGTGGCCTTGAAGGCGGCCACGGCATCGTCCTTGCGACCCAAGCGCAGCAGGCTGATACCTAGCAGGATTTGCGCCTCGTCCGCATTACGCAGGCTGCCCTTGGCGATGCCACGCTGTATGGCGGTTACCGCTTGCTCAGCATCGTCATAACTGAGGTAGGCCTGACCCAGGCGTACATCGGCTTCGCCTGCTTTGGCGGCCTTGGCTTCCGCCTCAAACTTCGCCAGACCTGCACGGTCGGTCTCGGCCAGCTTTTGTGCGGTTTGCATCTGCGTCTTGGCAGCTGACTTTTCGTTGTCACTCATAAAGACGTTGGCGGCGTTGCCCCGGTTGATGGCATCCACGGCCTCGCCCGGCGAGCCCAGTTGCACAGCCAGCTGCGCCATTTCAAGGAAGTCGTTGCCATCTTTCAGCGCATCGACTTCGCGCATCAGGCGATACATGTTTAAGGTGACCACGTCAGAGGTCGTGCCACGGCTCAGCACGTCGCGCTCCATGACCATCAGATCGCGCCAGTAGCCCGGCTTGGCGTAGTACTGCACCAGCAGTTCGTAGGCCGCCACGATGCCCTTGGTATCGCCGATCTGGATTGCCGACTGGCTGTTGATGATCAGGCTGTTCTCTTCGGGCTTTTCGCCGCGCGCAGCGGCATCGGCCAGATACTGCTTGACCGTCGCCATGACATCCGGATGCAAGTTCTGGAAGTATTGGGAGTGGGCGATCATGAAATAGGTTTCGGCATTCGCCTTACCACTGGCGATCACCACGCGGCCTGCTGTCACGGCTTCAGGCCACTTCTTGGCCTGATAATTGAGGCTGACCAGCGCGCGCTGGATGCGTGAGGTGTCTTCAGGCGACAGGAAGCCCGAGTCCAGCTGTACTTGGAAGGACGGGATGGCCTCGTCGTAACGCTGCATCTGCACATAGGCGATACCCAGAAACTGGTGCATCACGTAGACGTCGTAAGGTGTCTTGTTGGGCAGTGCCTCAACATCCTTGCCCTTGGCAATGACTTCTGCCCAGTTCTTGGCTTGGCTGGCGGCCTGCATGGCTTGCAGAGGCTTGGTGGCAGCCTTGCTGACTGTGGGCGGCGGCGGCGGTGTTGCAGCGAGCGCGGACACCGGTAAAACCAGTCCAGAGAGGCCTAAGGCCGCCGTGGCAGCCAGAGCGATGATGGTCTTGCAGGGGTAGGTCTTCATGGTGATTGCCACTGTGGGTTGGGCTTAAGGACAAAACCAAAAAAAGGCCGCCCTGGCTTTGGCTGGGGCGGCCTCAGGATCGAAACGACAATCCAGACGGTGACTACTCCCGGAACTGGGAGATATTCACAAAGCCGATCTTGACCATCTTATGGCGCTGGGCCGAAGCCATGACGTTGGCCACCACATCGTATTTGGCCCGGCGATCCGGACGGATGTGGATCTCGGCCTGCGGCTCAAGCTCGGCTTCCTGACGGAAGAAGCCATCGATCGCCGCAATACCTGCCACCGGCGCGCCATTCCAGATGATGGTGCCGTCGAAATCGACTTCGATGTCGATGACGCGCGGCTGCACGGTCGGAGGCGGGGCATCGGTCGGGCGCGGCATGTCCAGCTTGACCGCGTGGGTGCTGACCGGCAGCGTGACGATCAGCATGACCAGCAACACCAACATGACGTCGATCAACGGCGTCGTGTTGACATCGCACATCGGCGCATCGGCGCCAGCAGAACCTACACTCATAGACATGGTTCAAGGACCTCGAAAGTTGACGGGGGTACCACAGTCCGGAATCAACCGGACCGGGGCTCCGTGAGGAAGCCGACTTTGACCAAGCCGCCCTGCTGAATGACGTAGATCACGCGACCCACTGCTTCGAAGCGCGCATTGCGGTCTGCGCGGATGTGGATTTCGGGCTGGGGCACTTTGCGTGCCTCAGCGACCACCAGATCGAGCAACTGGCTGCGATCGGCTACCGCACCACCGTTCCAGTACACATTGCCGCTGACATCGACCGCGACGGTGATGTTCTCGGGCTTAGTCACCGTTGCGATGTTGCGCGCATTGGGCAGGTCAACCTTCACCGTCTTGGTAATGATGGGGATGGTGATCAAGAAGATGATCAACATCACCAGCATCACGTCCACCAAGGGCGTGGTGTTGATGTCAGACATGATCTGCTCTTCATCACCACCGCTGCCAGGAACACTCATCGACATGGCTTTAATCCTCGAAAGACGTGGAAGGTCAGGCCCTGATTACTTCTTGGCAGCCGGGGCCGGACGAGCCGAGGTGGTCTCGGGGCGCACGCCACCGATGATGTAGGCCTCGAGGTCGCTGGTGAACTCACGCAGCGAGTCTTGGATAGCCTTGTTACGACGCAGCAGAATGTTGTAGCTGAACACGGCAGGCACGGCGACCGCCAGACCCAGAGCGGTCATGATCAGCGCCTCACCGACGGGACCGGCCACCTTATCGATGGACGGCTGGCCCGACAGGCCGATGGCCACGAGGGCGTTCAAGATGCCGTACACGGTACCGAACAGGCCGACGAACGGCGACGTTGAGCCGACGGTAGCCAGGAAGGACAAGCCGTCTCCCATTTTGCCGTTCAGGTTGTCGCTGGCGCGCTGCAGAGCCATACGCAGCCACTCGGACAGCGAGATGCGCTCGCTCAAACGGCCTTCGTGGTGGGTGGCGGCGCGCAGTGCGCTCTCGGCGATCATGCGGAAGTCATCATCCTTCGGCAGACGCTCAGCGCCTTCCTTCGGCGATGCAGCAGCCCAGAACTGCTTCTCGACCAGCTTGGCGGACTTGCCCAAGCGGTACTGATCCATCAGCTTGGTGAAGAGAATGAACCACGACAGCAGCGACATGATCGCCAGGATGCCGAGAACGGTGTACGAGACGCCGTCACCGTGGTTAATAAGAGCCGACAGACCATAAGGGTTGCTGGTCGGGGGGGCGGCGGCGGCGGCATCGACAACGGCGGCGACTTGGTTTTCCATCTTAAAGTCCTCAGTTACATGCTTTCGTCTGCGCTAGGCGGAACGAATATTTTGGTGAAATGAAAGGGGTCGGGAAATCAATCTTTGAGCTGGAATCGGACACGGAAGGCAAAGCAATCTGCGATCGGCTTGCCGTTTTCTGTGGCCGACGCATAGCGCAAGGCCTTGGCGTACTTGATCGCGGCTTCATCCAGCTTGGGGAAGTTGGAGGAAGTCTGCACCGTGGCTTCGCTGAGCTTGCCCTTGTCATCCAAGCAGGATTTGACAATGACGACGCCCTGCTCGCCCAGTCGCTTGGACGACGGCGGGTAGTACTCTTCCGAATCGGGCTGGGTGGCGCCTTTACGCAGACCGGCAGGCACGATGTTCTTGGGAGCCTCGACAACCTTGACCGGCGGCGGCGCTGGCGGCAGAGGCTTGTCAGTGACATTGCTCAGCGCTGTGGTGTTGGTTTCCACAGGCGTCGATATGTCGATGACCGGCGGCGGCACTTCGACCGGCGGACGCTCCAACTGGGGAGGCGGCGGCGGCGGCGGTGTGTCGTCGTCCTTTTTCTCTTCGATGATCTCGGTGACGATGGGTGGCGCAAGGGTGTCTATCACCTTCATTGCAAAGCCGCTCTTGAGTCCCCAGATCAGGAAGATGTGCAAGACGACCATGCCGATGAACGCCGTGCCACGACGGGAGGCCCAACCGCTGTCTTTAACGTATACGCCCATAGCTCTGTCTTGGGGCTGCGCCCCGGTCGTAACTGATTACCCATGCAGCTCTGCAGCGTGCTTAGCGCACTGCAGGTTTGCTGCACAACCCATTTGTCTGGCTCACCTTGCCGGCCACTTGTGCCGTCTGCAGTTACCAGAACAGTCATCGCGGTTGTCAGCCTAAAAGGCAAGCAACCGTTGAATTCCCAATGGTCGATGCGCTTGTTGCGCAGCGACCTTTGTTGTTTTGAGACTGGCCGCAATGACTTGCGGCAAGTACCAAGCTTTCAACCGGCGGTCACTTTAACGCCTGACTTGTTGCCTGACAACTACCTGTAACAACTCATTCAGTAATTGCGCCTTTGGAGGCGCTACTGACGGTTCTGGCGTACTTAGCCAAGACGCCGCGATCCGTATAGGCACGGCGTGGCTTCCAAGCTTTACGGCGGCGACGCAATTCAGCATCTGTGAGGTCTACAGCGATGCTGCGACGGCGTGCGTCGATGGTTATGACGTCACCATTACGCAGCAGGCCGATTACGCCGCCCAACGCTGCTTCAGGGGAAATATGTCCTACCACAAAGCCGTGGCTGCCACCTGAAAAACGCCCGTCAGTGATCAAGGCCACTTTGTCGCCTAAGCCCAGACCCATGATCGCACCCGTGGGGCTGAGCATCTCGCGCATACCGGGCCCGCCACGCGGACCTTCCTGGCGGATGACCACGACGTCGCCGGCTTTGACCTTGCCGGCGAGGATGGCCGCTGTAGCACGCTCCTCGCCTTCATAGACACGCGCTTTGCCGGTGAAGCTCAGGCCTTCCTTGCCGGTGAGCTTGGCGACTGCGCCTTCGGGCGCAAGGTTGCCGTGCAGGATAACCAAGTGGCTGTCTTTCTTGACCGGGCTTTCGAAGGGCAGAACGACGCTCTGTCCGGCTGGATAGTCGGCCACGCCGGCGAGATTTTCGGCCAGTGTTTTGCCGGTGACTGTCAGGCAATCGCCGTGCAGCAGGCCATGTGCCAGCAAACGTTTCATCAGCGGCTGTATCCCGCCGATGGCGATGAGCTCGGACATCAGGTATTTGCCGCTGGGCCGCACATCGGCCAGAACCGGGACGCGCTTGCCGATACGCGTGAAGTCGGCCAGCGTCAGCTTGACGCGCGCTTCATGGGCGATGGCCAGCAGATGCAGTACGGCATTGGTGGAGCCCCCCAGTGCAATGACCACGGTGATGGCGTTCTCAAACGCTTTACGCGTCAGGATGTCGCTGGGACGGATGCCAAGGCGCAGCAGGTTAACCACTGCAGCGCCGGCAGCACGGCAGTCTTCGTGCTTGTTGCGGCTGACGGCCTCTTGCGCCGAACTGTTGGGCAGGCTTAAACCCAGCGCCTCGATAGCCGAAGCCATGGTGTTGGCGGTGTACATGCCGCCGCAGCTGCCCGGGCCTGGTATGGCCGTGCGCTCGACCTGTAGCAATTGGCTGTCATCAATGCGCTTGGCTGCGTGCGCGCCGACCGCTTCGAACACCGAGACAATATCGGTACGGCCCGCACCGGGTCGAATGGTGCCGCCGTAAACAAACACGGCCGGCCGGTTGAGGCGCGCGATCGCCATGGCACAGGCGGGCATGTTTTTGTCACAACCGCCGACGGCGACCAGGCCGTCAAAGCCCTCTGCCCCCATGACGGTTTCGATGGAATCGGCGATGACTTCGCGGGAGACCAGTGAATAACGCATGCCCGGAGAGCCCATCGAGATGCCATCAGAGACGGTGATGGTGTTGAACAGCACGCTCTTGCCGCCGGCCGCATCAGCACCGGCTGCGGCTTCACGCGCCAGTTCGCCGATATGCATATTGCAGGGCGTCAGATTGGCCCAGGTGGAGGCGATGCCGATCTGCGGCTTGCCGAAGTCGGCGTCCTCAAAGCCGACCGCGCGCAGCATGGCGCGCGAGGCGGACTGTTTGGTGCCATCGACGACCAGTTTGGAAAACTGGCGGGTGTCATAGGGGGCTGGTTTCTTGTCAGAAGACTTCATAGCTGTGCCTTTGTCTGTGCGGCGTGCGACGTGCGCGCCTCTCGCATTTGGTTGAAACCGATGGCGCCGGCGACGGTCATGGCCAAAGGCAGCAACAGAGACCAACGCCCTGCCCCCGCCCATAGGCTATCGAGCCACTCATAAACCAACACCCCGATCTGTGGTGCCACCAGTCCGCGCAAGCCGGTCAGGGTGACGTTCACGCCCATATATTGCTGCATCTTGCCCAGCGAGGCGAAGTCGCTGTGGCCGAGGTTCCAGCCCAGGTTGGCGCCTGCTGTGGCCACGCCGAACATCAGCGCACCCAGCCACAGGCAAACCAGGTAATGGCTGAAGGCGCCGGCGGTCATCAGCGCGATGCCTAAGACCAGCGCCCAGCACTGGCGTGCGCGGTAATCGATAACGTGTCCGCCATCGAACAGTCGTGCCCACATGGGTGTGAACAGCGGTACGCACAGCAGCGGCACCACTGACAACAGCGCGATCTGCACGCTGCTGCTCAGGTGCAGGTGATCGGTGAACACGATAACCAGCTGCGCACCGACCATCAGGTTGCCGGCGCCGTACAGGCCCATCCAGAACATGAAGCGACGGTACTGCGGATCGTCGCGCAATATCTGGCGCAGCACGCCCAGACTGAAGACCGCGGTTTCGCCGACCGCCTGCACTTCAGCGGCCAGCAATTGATATTCACGGCGGACGCGCGTCAGGCGATACAGCCAAGCGGCCAGAGCGCCCAGCAGGCCCGCACCCAGATACAGCCAATGTGTTTGCTGCGGCGCCCACTCGAGCAGCAAACCGGCGAGCACGGCGGCAGCGGCGATGCCCAGCGCAGCCACCACCACCATGCGACCGGTGATCTGCGCCAACCACTGCCGCGGGTAGTTGGCCGTCCAGATCGAGGCGCGCACCGTGAGTATGCCGGCCCACAACACGCGGGCGGCGATAACACCGACCACCAGGAAGATCAGCCCGGCCGGGCTATGCGGGGCCAGCCCGAGCAGCCCCACCAGCAGCGAAAACGCCGCCAACAGGCCAACCATGAGTTGCACCCGGGCCCGGCCGTGGGCGAGGTTCGCCCACAGGAAGCTCACCACATTGCTCAAGGCCGGTGCGCCGCTGACAAAGGCCACAGCCAGGTTGACCTGGCGTGGACTGACCACACCGGCATAGCCTTTTTTGAGCAGAATGGCAGCGGTGGCGCCCTCTACCAGTCCCAGCGCCAGACCGACCAGCCCCCAGGCCGCCGCCTCGCGTTTATAGAGCGCCTCGACCTGTGCCGTGGGCCGTGTGCTCATCCGTAGCGCTGGCGGATGAGCGCATACAAGGCGCGCACGGCCTGTGCCTCACCACCCACCGGGCGACCGGGTCGCTCGCGCGGGTTCCAAGCGTATAAATCGACGTGCAGCCAGCGTGACGGGTCGGTCACAAAGCGGCTTAAAAACAGCGCTGCGGTGATAGAGCCTGCAAAACCGGAGCTGCCGGCATTGTTGAGGTCGGCGATACGGCTGCTGAGGTCGTCTTCATAGCTGCGCCACAGCGGCATGGCCCAGAGCGGATCATCGCTGTGCAGGCCGGTCGCCTGCAGCGTGGCCGCCAGCGCCGGGTCACCACTGTAGGCGGCCGGCAACTCCGGTCCCAGTGCCACCCGGGCCGCCCCGGTCAGCGTTGCCAGATCGATCAGCAGGTCGGAAGCTTGCTCGGACGCCAATGTCAGCGCGTCAGCCAGTACCAGCCTGCCTTCGGCGTCGGTGTTGCCGATCTCGACAGAGAGCCCTTGGCGCGAGCGCAGCACATCACCGGGGCGGAAGGCATCGCCGGCGATGCTGTTGTCCACGGCTGAGATCAGCACCCGCAGTTCGACCGGTGCCGACAAGGTGCGCAGCAAACCGGCCAGCGCCAGCACGCAGGCGGCGCCACCCATGTCTTTTTTCATCAGCTGCATGCCTGCGGCTGGTTTTATATCGAGACCGCCCGTATCGAAACAAACGCCCTTGCCGACCAGCGTGACGCGTGGGGCACCGGGGTTGGCAAACAGCAGGTCGAGTAGCCGCGGGGCACGCGGACTGGCGCGACCGACCGCGGCGATCAGCGGAAAGTCTGCCGTCAACTGCGGGCCGCTGGTGACAGTCAGTTGCCCGCCGTGTTGCTGACACAGTTGTGCGGCCGCGGCTTGCAGTTCATCGGGGCCCAGATCGTTGGCCGGTGTGTTGATCAGGTCGCGGGCCCACAGTTCAGCGCCGGCAGCGGCCAAGGCGTAGTCGAGGTCGGCACCATCCGGTGGGGCCAAACGCGCGACGGCCGAAGCTTTGCTGCTGCTGCGGTAGCGGTCGAAACGATAGCCGCCCAGCAGCCAGCCCAGCGTAAAGCTTGTGCCCTGCGCGGCCGGCAGCGGGCCGGCCAGTTGATAATCGCCGGCGGGCAAGCGGTCGGCCAGACCTGCGGCTAACCACAGCAGCGAGCCTTGAGCGCCACCCAGACCGGCGACGATGGCCGCGGTGGCGCCGGATTCTGCCGGTATCGCCAGCCAGCGGCCACGCTCGGCCTTGAAGTTCTGCGCTTGCAGCCAGCGGCGCGTGTGCTCAGGGGCATCGGCCAGCCAGCCCGCCAGTTGCGAGTCCTGCAGCAGATGGATGGGCAGCGCCTGTGCCGCTGTCGGCAGGATGCGCTGGCTGAGGTCTGTGTCCTTGCTGTTCACGGCGTGCAGCTTAAGCGATTCTGCCGCCCCTAGCGCAGTTGCAGCGCGTTGACAATGAGTCGGGCTCTATGGTCACATTCGACCTCTTAATGTAGCCGCTGCAAAAGCTGCGATCGCCGCTGAGCAGAGCAGGTCGCGAGCAGGCAAGTATCCAGAACCCCGCATCGACTGCCAGCAGCCGTGCGGGGTTTTTTGTTAGTCGAACCGGAGTGTCAGAAATGCGTTTATACGGACCGAAAGATGTCGATAAAAAGGCGCTGCGCAAGGCGAAGATCGCCGTGCTGGGTTATGGCAGCCAGGGCCGCGCCCACGCGCTAAACCTCAAGGACAGCGGCTTTGACGTCGTCGTCGGCGTACGCAAGGGCAAGAGCTTCAAGCAGGCCAAGAAGGACGGCTTGAACGTCACCACCCCCGCCGAGGCCGTGGTCGGCGCAACGCTGATCGCGATGCTGGTGCCGGATATCCCCCAAAAGCAGCTGTACGAAGAGATCGAGTCCAAGCTGGCCAAGAACGCGGTGCTGCTCTTTGCGCACGGCTTCAACATCCACTTCAAGCAGATCACCCCGCGCAAAGACCTCGATGTGGTGCTCATTGCGCCCAAGGGCCCGGGCGGCCTGGTGCGCCGTCAGTTCCAGCAGGGTCGTGGTGTGCCGGCGCTCATCGCCGTCCATCAAGATGCCACCAAGACCGGCTTTGCCCGTGCGCTGGCTTATGCCCACGGCATCGGCGCCACGCGCGGCGGTGTGTTGGCCACCACCTTTGGTGAAGAGACCGAGACCGATCTGTTCGGCGAACAGGCCGTGCTGTGCGGTGGTACCACTGAACTGGTGCTGGCCGGTTTCGAAACGCTGGTCGAGGCCGGTTATCAGCCCGAAGTGGCCTATTACGAAGTGCTGCATGAACTCAAGCTCATCGTCGATCTGCTGCACGAAGGTGGTCTGGCCAAGTTGCACCAGTTCGTCAGCGAGACCTGCAAGTTCGGCGATCTGACTCGCGGTCCGCGCATCGTCGATGCCCGGGTCAAGAAGCAGATGGGCAAGGTCCTCAAGGAAATCCAGACCGGCAAGTTCGCCAAGGAATGGATCGAAGAGAACCGCACCGGTCGCAAGAACTATCAGGCGATGATGCAGAAAGATCTCGACCACCCCATCGAAAAGGTGGGCGCTGTGTTGCGGGCCAAGATGCCCTGGCTGAAGGCCGAGCGCGCCTGATGCCCCCGGCGGTGCCGCGAGGCGCCGCCCTTTCCCCTTAGGATTTATGCCATGGCTGGCGATGACCGCGTACTGATCTTCGACACCACGCTGCGTGATGGCGAGCAGTCGCCGGGTTGCAGCATGACGCAGCCTGAAAAGCTACGCGTCGCGCGGGCCTTGGCTGAGTTGGGCGTCGATGTCATAGAGGCCGGGTTTCCGGCGGCCTCTAAAGGCGACTTTGAATCGGTCAGCGCCGTCGCGCGCGAAGTGTCGGGCCCTATCGTGGCGGCACTGGCGCGCTGTTCCCGGGAAGACATCGAGATCGCAGCACGGGCTATCGCGCCCGCGGCTAAAGGCCGGCTGCATGTGTTTCTGGCCACCAGTGCCATACACCGCGAATTCAAATTGAACATGGCGCGCGAGGAGATCGTGCGCCGTGCTGTGCAGGGCGTGCAATGGGCCCGCGAACATTGCGCTGACGTCGAGTTCTCGCCTGAAGATGCTTCACGCACCGAACTGGACTTTTTGGCGCAGGTGGTCGAGGCGGTCATCGACGCCGGTGCGACCACCATCAACATTCCCGATACCGTCGGCTATACGGTGCCGGATGAGTTTGCGCAGGTCTTTGCTTATCTGCGCCGTCATGTGCGCGGCATCGAGGGCGTGCGCCTGTCGGTGCATTGCCATGACGATCTGGGCTTGGCCGTGGCTAACAGCTTGGCTGCAGTGGGCGCCGGTGCGCGCCAGGTTGAATGCACCATCAATGGCATCGGCGAGCGCGCCGGCAACTGCGCCCTGGAAGAAGTGGTTATGGCGCTGAAGACCCGCGAGGCGCATTTTGGCGTGCGTACGGGCATACACACGCAGCGGCTCTACCCCACTTCGCGGCTGGTCTCCAGCATCACGGGTGTGGCGGTGCCGCGCAATAAAGCCATCGTCGGTGAAAATGCCTTTGCGCACGAGTCGGGCATACATCAGCACGGCATGCTCAAGAATGCACAGACCTACGAGATCATGCGTCCGGAAGACGTCGGCCTGTCGCGCAGCAATCTGGTGTTGGGCAAGCACAGCGGTCGCCATGCCTTTCGCGAGCGCGTGACGGCCTTGGGCTTTGCACTGGAAGAGGCCGAGCTCAACCGCGTGTTCGAGGCCTTCAAAGCGCTGGCCGATCGCAAGAAAGAACTGTTCGATGGCGACATCGAAGCGCTGGTGCTCAATGCCGCAGGACATGAGTCCGGCCCTTGGTCTTTGCTTGCGCTGACGACGGCCTCGGCCAGTGGCGCTGCGGCCACGGCCACGGTTGAGTTGCGCCATGTCGATGGCCGCACGGTGTCTATGCAGGGCCAGGGTGACGGGCCTATCGATGCGGCCTTCAAGGCGGTTGAGGCGGCCACAGACATGAGCCTGCGGGTACGCAAGTTTGAAGTGCGCGGCGTGACCGAAGGCGAAGATGCGCAGGGCGAAACGGTCGTCTATGTCGACCATGCCGGCCGCAGTTATCGTGGCGCCAGTGTCAGCACCAATATTGTCGAGGGCAGCGTGCACGCGTTGCTGGAAGTCATCAATCGTATCGACCTGGCGCAGCGCAATGCGCTGCGTCAATCTGCTCTCTGAAGGAAGTCACCATGCCTATTCCGGCCACCCAATACATCTGGTTCAACGGCAAGCTTGTGCCCTGGGAATCGGCTACCACGCATGTGCTCTCGCACGCGCTGCACTATGGTTCATCGGTGTTCGAGGGCATACGTGCCTATGCCACGCCCAAGGGTGTGATCATCTTCCGCTTGGCTGAGCACACCCGCCGGCTGTTTGAGTCAGCCAAGATTTATCGCATCGCTATTCCTTACACCCAGCAGCAGATCAACGAGGCCTGCCGGCAGGTGGTGCGCGACAACGGCTTGGTCAACGGCGCTTACCTGCGCCCTATCGTGTTTCGCGGCTATGGCGAAATCGGCGTGGCGCCCAAGATTGACCCACCGGTTGAGACCGCCATCGCGGCCTGGGAATGGGGTAAATACCTGGGCAGCGACAGCGAAGAGCTGGGCGTAGACGTGTGCGTGTCGTCCTGGCAGCGCGTGGCACCCAACACCTTGCCGGCCATGGCCAAGGCCGGCGGGAACTATCTGTCCAGCCAGTTGATCAGCTATGAGGCCAAGCGCTTGGGCTTTGCCGAGGGCATAGGCCTCGCGCCCGATGGCACGGTCAGCGAAGGCGCCGGCGAAAATCTGTTCATCATCCGCGATGGCGTACTGCACACGCCGGGCCTGGGTCACTCGGTGCTCGGCGGCATCACCCGCGACACCATCATGACGCTGGCGCGTGGCTTAGGTTACGAGGTGCGTGAAAGCACCGTGCCGCGCGAGATGCTGTACATCGCGGACGAGATCTTCATGACCGGTACGGCTGCTGAAGTCACCCCGGTGCGCTCGGTAGATCGTCTGGAAGTCGGTGACGGTAAGCGTGGGCCCATCACCAAGGCACTGCAGCAGGCCTTTTTCGGACTGTTTACCGGCGAGACACCCGATCCGCACGGTTGGTTGCAGCCTGTCGATCCGGCTTGAGGATAAGCACCATGAGCGCAGCAAAGACTCTGTTTGAAAAAGTGTGGGACACGCATCAGGTGGTGGCCGAGACGGCCGATACGCCGGCGGTGTTGTTCATCGACCTGCATCTGATCCATGAAGTGACCACGCCGCAGGCCTTCACAGAGTTGCGCGAGCGCGGCCTGAAGCTGCGTCGCCCTGACCTGACCCTGGCGACCATGGACCACTCCACCCCCACGCGCACCGCGCAGGTGTTCGGCGGTCAGCCCATCACCATCGAATCGGCGGCCAAGCAGATCAGCGCGCTGGAGCGCAATTGCGCCGAGTTCGGCGTGCAGCTGCTGGGTCTGCAAAATGCCCAGCGTGGCATCGTGCATATCATCGGCCCTGAACTGGGCGCAACGCAGCCCGGCAAGACCATCGTCTGCGGCGACAGCCACACCAGCACGCATGGTGCGTTTGGTGCGCTGGCCTTCGGCATCGGCACCACCGAGGTGGGTCATGTGTTTGCCACGCAGTGCCTGTTGCAGCGCAAAGCGCGCACCATGGCCATCAATGTCAGCGGGCGCTTGCAGCCTGGCGTCAGTGCCAAGGATTTAATCCTGGCCATCATCAACAAGATCGGCGTCTCCGGCGGCACCGGCTATGTGCTCGAATATCGTGGTGAGGCTATCAGCGCCTTGTCGATGGACGAGCGCATGACGCTGTGCAACATGTCGATTGAGGCCGGCGCGCGGGCCGGCATGATCGCCCCGGACGAAACCACGTTTGCCTATCTCAAGGGCCGTCAGCTTGCACCGCAGGGCGCCGACTGGGATCGCGCTGTGGCCCAATGGCGCCAGCTGCCCAGTGATCCGGGTGCGGTGTTTGATGCCGAGGTTGACCTCGATGCCAACACCCTGGAGCCGATGATCACCTATGGCACGCATCCGGGTATGTCCTTGCCGATCTCCGGTAGCGTACCGGTCCGTGCTGATGATGCGGTCTATGACAAGTCGCTGGCCTACATGGGCCTCAAGCAAGGCCAAGCCATCGGTGGTCACCCGGTCGATGTGGTGTTCGTGGGCAGTTGCACCAATGGCCGCCTTACCGATCTGCAGGCCGCAGCCAGTGTGCTCAAGGGCCGCAAGATCGCTGCCGGCGTAACCATGCTGGTGGTACCGGGTTCGCAGGGCGTCAAGCGCGAAGCCGAGGCGCTGGGTTTAGACCGCATCTTTCTCGACGCCGGCGCCGAGTGGCGTGAGTCCGGTTGTTCAATGTGCTTAGGCATGAACGGTGACCTGGTCGATGCCGGCAAGACCTCGGTCAGCACCAGTAATCGCAATTTCGAAGGTCGCCAGGGCGTGGGTGCTCGCACACTGCTGGCCAGCCCGCTGACCGCTGCGGCCTCTGCTGTGCGCGGCTACGTGACCGATCCTCGCGAACTGTTCTGAAGGTGATGTGATGGAA